>NZ_JBFADU010000018.1:0-156861 GCF_040641575.1 Streptomyces sp. NPDC020807 | reverse complement strand
ACGCCCGGTTACATTCCGAACCCGGAAGCTAAGCCTTTCAGCGCCGATGGTACTGCAGGGGGGACCCTGTGGGAGAGTAGGACACCGCCGAACAACTCGCCCTTTTAGCTCAGTCGGTAGAGCGTCTCCATGGTAAGGAGAAGGTCAACGGTTCGATTCCGTTAAAGGGCTCCATCAAAAAGCCCCCGCCATCTGGCGGGGGCTTTTTTGCGTTGGCTTGTGTGGGGCCGTCCCCTGTCGGGGGCGGCCCCTTTCGCTTACCTGAGGCGCATCGCCAGGATGGCCATGTCGTCGGAGGCGGGGGCCTGGGCGAAGCGTTCCACCGCGCGGAGTACGCGGGAGGTGATCGCGCCGGCCGTGAGGCCCGTACACGTCCTGAGGACGTCGGCGAGGCCGTCGTCGCCCAGCATGCGGGTGCCCTCGCGGCGCTCGGTCACGCCGTCCGTGACGCACAGGAGGACGTCACCCGGGTCGAGGGTGATCGTCTGCTCGTAGAGTTCGAGGTCCTCCATGACGCCGAGGAGCGGCTGCGGCTCGGCGGCCGGCTCGACCGTGCCGTCCTGGCGGAGGCGCAGCGGCAGGGGGTGGCCGGCGCAGACGACCTTGAGGATCGCGGAGCCGTCCTCCTGCGGGCGCATCTCGCCGTAGAGGAGGGTCAGGAAGCGGCTGCGGGCGCCCTCGTCGAGGATCGCCGCGTTCAGGCGTTCCAGGACCGCCGGGCCGCCGAAGCCCTCGCGGGCCAGGAGGCGGAGGGCGTGACGGGCCAGGCCGGTGACGGCCGCGGCCTCCGGGCCCGTACCGCAGACGTCGCCGATGGCGAAGCCGTACGCGTTGTCCCGGATGGGGAAGAGGTCGTAGAAGTCGCCGCCCACCTCGTTGCCCTCGCCGGCCGCCCGGTAGATGACGTCGACCTCGACGCCGGGGATCGTGGGGAGGCCGGGCGGGAGCAGGCTGCGCTGGAGGGACTGGCTGATGGCCACGCGCTCGGAGTAGAGGCGGGCGTTGTCGAGGGCCAGGGCGGCCCGGCGCGAGAGGTCCTCGGCGAGCTCCAGGATCTCCTGGCGGAAGTGGTCCTCCGAAGGGCGGCCGAGGGTCAGCATGCCGATGACCCGGTTGCGGGCGACCAGCGGGAGGACGACCGTCTCCCCGGCGACCGCGGCGGCCGTGGCCAGCGTCGTGTCGATGCCGGAGGAGAGCGGGCTCGTCGGACGGTCGAGGGTGCGGACCGAGGCGTCGAGGGCGGCCCGGTGGCCGGCGGCGCCGGGGGCCGTCCAGACCCGGGCGCCGGGGGTGGGCACCGGGTCGGGCGGGGCGATCGACGAGAGGAGTTCCTTGAGTCCGTCGATGAGGTCCTCGTCCTCGTGGAGCACGTAGGAGAGGTACGGGTCGGAGGACTGGTCGGCGATCGTGTAGACCGCGCACCAGGTGGCGAGGGTCGGGACCGTCATCTGGGCCATGAGGGCCAGGGTCTGGTCGCGGTCCAGGGTGCCCGCGAGGAGGTCGGAGGCCTCGACGAGGAAGCTGAGGGAGCCGCGGCGGAGGCGCTCCAGTTCGCCGAGGCGGGCGGATTCCACGGCCAGGGCGATGCGGTCGGCGGCGAACTGGAGGCGCAGGGCCTCCTCGTTCGAGTAGCGGTGGGCGGCCTCGGCGGCGACGCCGAGGGAGCCGGTCAGGCGGCCCTCCACCTTGAGGGGGACGGTGACGACCGAGCGCATGCCGGTGCCGTCGAGGAGGGGGACGGCGCCGGGGACGGCGGCCAGGTCCTCGTGGACGGCGGGCATGCGGGCGGAGCCGTAACGGCTGGCGCCGGTCTCGACGGGGACGCGGGCGAAGCGCTGGCGGGCGGCCGGGAGGCCGGTGGTCGCGCGGACCTCGAGCTCGGTCTCGTCGTCGGTGGCGAGGAGGAGGAAGGCGGCGTCGCCGTCGAGCATGTCGCGGGCGCGTTCGACCGTGCGCTGGAGGAGGCCGTCGAGGTCGTCGGGGGCCGGGGAGCCGATGAAGACCTCGAAGGGGTCGGTGGCGGTGCGGCTCTCGGTGCCGGACTCGGCGACGGGGCGCTGTGCCGTCTGGAGGACGGCGCGCTCGTGTTCCCGTACGAGGAGGCAGACCGTGGAGGGCTCGCCCTGGCTGTCGCGGACCCGCAGGTGGGAGGCGTAGACGGGGACGACGCGGCCGTCGGCGCATCGGATGCCGTAGCTGCCCTCCCAGCGGGAGAGGCGGAGGGCCTCGGCGAGGCCGGTGCCGATGCCGGGGGTGTGGGGCCAGGCGGCGAGGTCGCCGAGGGGTTTGCCGGTGACCTGGTCGGAGGCGTACCCGAAGAGGTCCTCGGCGTCCTCGTTCCACGAGGTGAGGGCTCCGCCGCCGTCGAGCTGGACGACGGCGACGCGGACGCGGCTCTCGGTCGTGGGGAGGAGGGCGTCCGGGAGGACGGGGCCGGCGGAGCGGGTGCCGACCGGGCGCTGGGGCAGGTCGAGGTGGAACCAGACGTGCTTGCGGGTGGGGGAGTAGTCGACGCCCCAGCGGTGGGCGAGGGCGGCGCACAGGAGGAGTCCGCGGCCGTTCTCGCGGTCGGGGTTGCCGAGGGTGCGGCCGCTCTGGACGGGGATCTCGCGCTCGGGGTAGCGGTCGGCGACCTCGACGCGGATTCCGGTGTCGGAGCGGAGGCAGAGGACCTCGGCGGCGGTGCCGGCGTGGATGACGGCGTTGGTGACGAGTTCGCTGGTGAGGACGGTGGCGTCGTCGACGAGCTCGGGATGTCCCCAGCCCTGGAGGGTGTCTCTGACGAAGGCGCGGGCGGCCGCGACGGACCGCCCGACGGGCTCGAAGGTGGCAGTCGCCCGCGCGGTGATCACGGCACTCCTCGTACGCGTCTGGACGCCCGGCTCTGCCATGCTCGGTCTGCCTCTCCCACTGCCCGGTGGTCGTGCGCGCCGCACCGCCCCGCCGGGCGGACCGGGGTGGTGGGACAGCCGGATGCCAGGTTACTTACCTTGGCTGTCCGCGCGGATGCCGGTCGTCGCAGTTTCCGTCCTCCGAGGGAGGGGACGCTGTGCGAAGCTGCCGAACTGTTATCGCCGGGTTCGATCGCGGTGAAACACTGGGCAGGCTATCGGCGAGAGCCGGAAGCGTACGGTCGACCCCTTTCGGGAGGGACACGGTGGAGTCTGGCACGGCGGCGCGGCGCGGCGGCGGCAGCGGTACGCGCGCGAGGGGCGGGCGTTCCCGTGGGGGGACGGTGCAGGTGGACGCGGCGGCGCTGGAGCGGCTGCTCGGGGCGCTGGTGTCGATGCGGGACGGGAACTTCCGCAAGCGGCTGACGCTGTCCGGCGACGGGATCATGGCGGAGATCTCCGCCGTGTTCAACGAGGTCGCGGACCGGCAGCTGCACGTGACGGGGGAGCTGTCGCGGGTCCGCCGGGTGGTGGGCCGTGAGGGCAAGCTGTCCGAGCGCCTGGAGGCGGGGGCCAGCGAGGGGGCGTGGGCCGCGGCGATCGAGGCCGCGAACGCGCTGGTGGACGAGCTGGCGCGGCCGGTGTCCGAGGTGGGGCGGGTGCTGTCGGCGGTGGCCGAGGGCGATCTCGACCAGCGGATGGACCTGCGTTCGGAGGGTGCGGACGGGACCGTCCGGCCGCTGCGCGGCGAGTTCCTGAAGGTCGCGCGTACCGCCAACAACCTCGTCGACCAGCTGTCGGTGTTCGCCTCCGAGGTGACGAGGGTCGCCGTCGAGGTGGGAACGGACGGCAAGCTGGGCGGGCAGGCGCAGGTGCGCGGGGTCTCCGGTTCGTGGAAGGACCTCACGGACTCGGTCAACACGATGGCGAACCGGCTGACGGCCCAGGTGCGGGACATCGCGCTGGTGACGACGGCGGTGGCGGACGGCGATCTGTCGCAGAAGGTCACGGCGAACGTGGCCGGCGAGATGCTGGAGCTGAAGAACACGGTCAACCGGATGGTGGACCAGCTGTCGTCGTTCTCCTCCGAGGTGACCCGTGTCGCGCGCGAGGTGGGTACGGAGGGCGAGCTCGGCGGCCAGGCGGAGGTGGCCGGGGTCGCGGGCGTGTGGAAGGACCTTACCGACTCCGTCAACACGATGGCGGGCAATCTCACCAATCAGGTGAGAGGGATCGCCGAGGTGACGACGGCGGTCGCGAACGGCGACCTGTCACAGAAGGTGCGGGTCTCCGCGCGCGGCGAGATCGCGCAGCTCGCGGACACGATCAACCAGATGACGGAGACGCTGCGGACGTTCGCCGACGAGGTGACCCGGGTGTCGGGCGAGGTCGGCGCGCAGGGTCTACTCGGCGGTCAGGCGCAGGTGCCGGGTGCGGCGGGGACGTGGAAGGACCTGACCGACTCGGTCAACACCGTCTTCCGGAACATCACCACGCAGGTGCGGGACATCGCGCAGGTGACGACGGCGGTGGCCAACGGCGACCTGTCGCAGAAGGTCACGGTCGACGTGGCCGGCGAGATGCTGGAGCTGAAGAACACCGTCAACACGATGGTCGACCAGCTGTCGGCCTTCGGTTCCGAGGTGACCCGGGTGGCCCGGGAGGTCGGTGTGGAGGGTCTGCTCGGCGGGCAGGCCGAGGTGCCGGGCGCGGCGGGGACGTGGAAGGACCTCACCGACTCGGTGAACACGGCCTTCCGCAACCTGACGGGTCAGGTGCGGGACATCGCGCAGGTGACGACGGCGGTGGCCAACGGCGACCTGTCGCAGAAGGTCACGGTCGACGTGGCCGGCGAGATGCTGGAGCTGAAGAACACCGTCAACACGATGGTGTCCCAGCTGTCGTCCTTCGCGGACCAGGTGACGCGGATGGCGCGGGACGTGGGCACCGAGGGACGGCTGGGCGGTCAGGCGCGGGTGGACGGCGTCTCGGGCCGCTGGCGGGAGCTCACGGACTCGGTGAACTTCATGGCCGGGAACCTGACCTCGCAGGTGCGGCAGATCGCGCAGGTGACGACGGCCGTGGCCCGCGGTGACCTGTCGCAGAAGATCGACGTGGACGCCCGGGGCGAGATCCTGGAGCTGAAGAACACCATCAACACGATGGTCGACCAGCTGTCCGCCTTCGCGGACCAGGTGACGCGGGTGGCCCGTGAGGTGGGCACGGACGGGCGGCTCGGCGGTCAGGCGCAGGTGCCCGGCGTGGCCGGCGTGTGGCGTGATCTGACGGACTCCGTGAACGGCATGGCCGGGAACCTGACGACCCAGGTGCGCAACATCGCGCAGGTCGCCACGGCGGTGGCGCGCGGTGACCTGTCGCAGAAGATCGACGTGGACGCGCGGGGCGAGATCCTGGAGCTGAAGAACACCCTCAACACGATGGTGGACCAGCTCTCGAACTTCGCCGAGCAGGTGACGAGGGTGGCCCGCGAGGTGGGTACCGAGGGCATCCTCGGCGGTCAGGCCGAGGTGCAGGGTGTCTCCGGCACCTGGAAGGACCTCACCCAGTCGGTGAACTTCATGGCCAACAACCTCACCATCCAGGTGCGGAACATCGCCGAGGTCACCACCGCGGTCGCCATGGGCGACCTGTCGAAGAAGATCACGGTCGACGCCCGGGGCGAGATCCTGGAGCTGGTGACGACCGTGAACACGATGGTCGACCAGCTGTCGAACTTCGCGGACGAGGTCACGCGCGTGGCGCGCGAGGTGGGTACCGAGGGCATCCTCGGCGGCCAGGCACGCGTGCGCGGGGTCACCGGTACGTGGAAGGACCTCAGCGACAACGTCAACCTGATGGCCAACAACCTGACCAACCAGGTGCGGAACATCTCCCGGGTCTCGGCGGCCGTCGCCAACGGCGACCTGACGAAGAAGGTGACGGTCGAGGCGCGCGGCGAGGTCGCCGAGCTCGCCGAGACCGTCAACACGATGGTGACGACGCTGTCGTCCTTCGCCGACGAGGTCACGCGCGTGGCGCGCGAGGTGGGCACGGACGGCGAACTGGGCGGTCAGGCCCGGGTCCCCGGGGTCTCCGGGACCTGGAAGGACCTCACCGAGTCGGTGAACTCGATGGCCGACAACCTCACCGGTCAGGTGCGGCAGATCGCGGCCGTCACCACCGCCATCGCCAAGGGCGACCTGACGAAGAAGATCGACATCGACGCCCGCGGCGAGATCCAGGAGCTGAAGAACACCATCAACACGATGGTCGACCAGCTGTCGAACTTCGCCGAGGAGGTCACGCGCGTGGCCCGCGAGGTGGGTACCGACGGGCAGCTCGGCGGCCAGGCGCGGGTCCGGGACGTCGAGGGCACGTGGAGCGACCTCACCGAGTCCGTGAACGAGATGGCCGGGAACCTCACCCGGCAGGTGCGCGCCATCGCGGCCGTCGCCACGGCGGTGACCCGCGGCGACCTCAACGTCAAGATCGACGGCGTCGACGCGGCCGGTGAGATCCAGGCGCTGCAGGACAACATCAACACGATGATCGCGAACCTGCGCGACACCACGCTCGCCAACGACGAGCAGGACTGGCTCAAGAGCAACCTGGCCCGCATCTCCGGCCTCATGCAGGGCCGCCGGGACCTCGACGACGTGGCCTCGCTCATCATGAGCGAGCTGACGCCGGTGGTCTCGGCCCAGCACGGCGCGTTCTTCGTGGCCATGCCGACGGGCTCCGCGCACGGGGAAGCCGAGCTCGTGGGCGAGGGCGACGGGTCGTACGAGCTGCGGATGCGCGGGAGTTACGGGTACGCGCCCGGGTCCATGCCGACCTCGTTCCGCCCCGGGGAGACCCTCATCGGGACGGCCGCCGAGGAGAAGCGGACGATCCCGATGAGCGTGCCGCCGGGCTACCTGAAGATCTCCTCCGGGCTCGGCGAGGCCTCGCCGGCGCACGTGATCGTGCTGCCGGTGCTCTTCGAGGGCAAGGTCCTCGGCGTGATCGAGCTCGCCTCCTTCCAGCCGTTCACGCAGATCCAGCGGGACTTCCTGAACCAGATCGCCGAGCTGATCGCCACCACGGTCAACACGATCAGCGTGAACACCAAGACCGAGGTGCTGCTCCAGCAGTCGCAGGAGCTCACCAAGCAGCTGAAGGAGCGCTCCGCCGAGCTGGAGAACCGGCAGAAGGAGCTCCAGGGCTCCAACCTGGAGCTGGAGGAGAAGGCCGAGCTGCTCGCCCGGCAGAACCGCGACATCGAGGTGAAGAACACCGAGATCGAGGAGGCGCGGCAGGTCCTGGAGGAGCGCGCCGAGCAGCTCGCGGTGTCGATGCGGTACAAGTCCGAGTTCCTGGCCAACATGTCGCACGAGCTGCGGACCCCGCTCAACTCGCTGCTGATCCTGGCCAAGTTGCTCGCGGACAACGCCGAGACGAACCTGACGCCGAAGCAGGTCGAGTTCGCGGAGACGATCCACGGCGCGGGCTCCGACCTGCTCCAGCTGATCAACGACATCCTCGACCTGTCCAAGGTCGAGGCGGGCAAGATGGACGTCTCGCCGACGCGGATCGCGCTCGTCCAGCTCGTCGACTACGTGGAGGCGACCTTCCGGCCGCTCACGGCGGAGAAGGGGCTCGACTTCTCGGTGCGGGTCTCGCCCGAGCTGCCGGCCACGCTCCACACCGACGAGCAGCGGCTGCTCCAGGTGCTGCGCAACCTGCTGTCCAACGCGGTGAAGTTCACCGATTCCGGTGCGGTGGAGCTGGTGATCCGGCCGGCCGGCGGGGACGTACCGCAGTCGATCCGGGAGCAGCTGTTGGAGGCCGGTTCGCTGCGGGACCCGGACGCCGACCTGATCGCGTTCTCGGTGACGGACACCGGGATCGGGATCGCGGAGAGCAAGATGCTCGTCATCTTCGAGGCGTTCAAGCAGGCCGACGGGACGACCAGCCGGAAGTACGGCGGTACGGGTCTGGGCCTGTCGATCAGCCGGGAGATCGCGCGGCTGCTCGGCGGCGAGATCTTCGCGGCGAGCGAGCCGGGGCGCGGGTCGACCTTCACGCTGTACCTGCCGCTGAGCCCCAACGGGCTGCCGCCGCACCTGTACGGGCAGGGGACGGCCGACGGGGACGATCCGCAGCGGAGCGCGGAGGAGGGTTCGGCCGGTGCCGGCCACGCCTTCTCCGCCTTCCCGCACTTCCCGCCGCCGCCCGTGCGGACGGAGGCGCGGTCGGGCGCCGGGGCGCTGTTCCGGCACCGGCGGAAGGCCGCGGCCGAGGCGTCCGGGGCGCGGACCGCGCTGCCGGGTCAGGCCGGGCTGTCCGGGCAGCCGGGCCAGGAGGGCGCGGAGGAGCGGGTGGCGCCGGAGCCGGAGGTCGAGCCGAGGCGTACGTACGGCTTCTCGGGCGAGCGGGTCCTCATCGTCGACGACGACATCCGCAACGTCTTCGCGCTGACCAGCGTCCTGGAGCAGCACGGGCTCGCGGTGCTGTACGCGGAGAACGGCCGTGAGGGGATCGAGGTCCTGGAGCAGAACGACGACGTCAAGGTCGTGCTGATGGACATCATGATGCCGGAGATGGACGGGTACGCGACGACGGAGGCGATCCGGCGGATGCCGCAGTTCGCCGGGCTGCCGATCATCGCGCTGACGGCGAAGGCGATGCAGGGCGACCGGGAGAAGGCGATCGAGTCGGGGGCGTCGGACTACGTGACGAAGCCGGTCGACCCCGATCACCTGCTGACCGTCATGGAGCAGTGGATGCGGGGGGAGTGAGCCGCTGACGGGCTGTCGCCGCACGGGTGTGAGCGGACCGGTTACGGGGAACCTTCTGGTCTCCCGCCGCGTTTCCGGTCTGTGCACAGTGACATCGCGGTGACAGGGTGTGGCGATGGGTGGGGTGCGGCTACGATGACCGGCACAAGGACGGACGGCGCCAAGGAGCCGTCCTCTGGGGCGGCGCCCGGTGCTTCCCTCGGTTCGGGGAGCCGGGTCGAGCCGTTGCCGGGGCGAGGAGGACGGGGCATGGTGCAGAAGGCCAAGATCCTCCTGGTCGATGACCGGCCGGAGAATCTGCTGGCGTTGGAGGCCATTCTCTCCGCGCTCGATCAGACGCTGGTGCGGGCATCGTCCGGGGAGGAAGCGCTCAAGGCGCTGCTGACGGACGACTTCGCGGTCATCCTGCTGGACGTCCAGATGCCCGGCATGGACGGTTTCGAGACCGCGGCGCACATCAAGCGGCGCGAGCGGACCCGGGACATCCCGATCATCTTCCTCACGGCCATCAATCACGGCCCCCACCACACCTTCCGGGGGTACGCGGCCGGCGCGGTCGACTACATCTCGAAGCCGTTCGACCCGTGGGTGCTCCGCGCCAAGGTCTCCGTCTTCGTCGAGCTGTACATGAAGAACTGCAAGCTGCGCGAGCAGGCGGCCCTGCTGCGGCTCCAGTTGGAGGGCGGCGGCGAGGGCGGCCACGGCAAGGAGTCCGCGGGGCTGCTCGCCGAGCTGTCCGCGCGGCTCGCGGCCGTCGAGGAGCAGGCCGAGGCGCTGTCGAAGCAGCTCGACGACGACTCGGCCGACGCGGCCGCGGTCGCCACGGCCGCCCATCTGGAGCGGAAGCTGACCGGACTGCGGCGGGCCCTCGACGCCCTGGAGCCGGGGACGGGCGCCGCGCCCACGCTGCCCGCCCAGAGCTGACGTACCGTCACGCGCCAGGGCGCGGAGTGAGCC
Organism: Streptomyces sp. NPDC020807; assembly: GCF_040641575.1. Lineage (NCBI taxonomy): Bacteria > Bacillati > Actinomycetota > Actinomycetes > Kitasatosporales > Streptomycetaceae > Streptomyces > Streptomyces sp. NPDC020807. The sequence continues at coordinate 147,233 of NZ_JBFADU010000018.1, read as the reverse complement.
GACGTCAGCTCGGCGCCTCGGCAAGGGTGACCGGATCGGGTGAGTTGGAGGCGGACAGCCCGTCTCCTCACCGGTAACCTCGACCCCATGGCTTCACGTACGTCCGGCAAGGGTTCACAGAGCACGGCGGGCGCCGCAAAGCCGCGCGCCGGCCGGACGACGGCCGCCGCGAAGAAAGCGGCGCCCGCGAAGGCGCCCGCCAAACCGGCGGCCAAGGCGGCCGCGAAGGCTCCCGCGAAGAAGGCGGCGGCCAGGAAGGCCGCGCCCGCCAAGCGCGCGCCCGCGCGCAAGACCGCCGCGAAGAAGGCCGCGCCGCGTCCGGCGCCCTCTCCCACCGGGGGCGTCTACCGGCTCGCGCGCGGTGCCTGGCTCGGCGTCGCCCACGGCGTGGGCGCCATGTTCCGGGGGATAGGGCGGGGCGCCAAGGGCCTCGACCCCGCCCACCGCAAGGACGGGCTCGCGCTGCTCCTCCTCGGGCTCGCCCTGATCGTCGCCGCCGGGACCTGGTCCCATCTGCGCGGCCCGGTCGGCGACCTCGTCCAGATGCTCGTGACCGGCTCCTTCGGCCGGCTCGACCTGCTCGTGCCGCTGCTCCTCGGCGCGATCGGCGTGCGGCTGATCCTCTATCCGGAGCGGCCCGAGGCCAACGGCCGGATCAGCATCGGCCTCTCCGCGCTCGTCATCGGCATCCTCGGCCAGGTCCACATCGCGTGCGGCTCGCCGGGGCGCGACGACGGCAGCGCGGCGATGCAGGACGCCGGCGGACTCATCGGCTGGGCCGCGTCCCAGCCGCTCGTCTTCATGATGGGCGAGGTCCTCGCCGTCCCCATGCTCGTGCTGCTCACGCTCTTCGGCCTGCTCGTCGTCACCGCCACCCCGGTCAACGCGATCCCGCAGCGGCTGCGCGCGCTCGGCGCCAGGCTCGGCCTCGTCGAGCCCGCCGAGGACCCGGCGGACGCCGAGGGGTACGGGCGGTACGAGGAGGAGTACGAGGGCCACGACGCGTACGACGAGGAGTGGCGCGAGGCCGCGCCCCGGCCCGCGCGACCCGCCCGGCGCCGGGCCTCCGGGCCCTCGGAGCCGTACGACGTGGACCGCGCCGAGGCCGAGCTCCTGTCGCGACGCTCCGGCAGGGGGCCGCGCAGCACCGCGCCGGACGCCTTCGACCACGGTCTCGACCCGGTCGACGTGGCCGCCGCGGCGGCCGCCGCGCTCGACGGGGCCGTGCTCAACGGGATGCCGCCGTCCCCGCTCGTCGCCGACCTGACCAAGGACGTCACCGCCGAGCGGGACGCCGCGCTGGCCGCGGGAGAGGCCGTCGCGCCGCCCGTGCCCGCCGCCCCGCCGGTGCCGTCGGCGCGGCCCGGCGAGCGGCGCCCCGGCGGAGGCGTACCGGATCTGACCAAGCCGGCGCCCGAGCCGACCGACCTGCCGGCCAGGGCCGAGCAGCTCCAGCTCTCCGGCGACATCACCTACTCGCTGCCGTCGATGGACCTCCTGGAGCGCGGCGGTCCCGGCAAGACGCGCAGCGCCGCCAACGACGCGGTCGTCGAGTCGCTCACCAACGTCTTCGTCGAGTTCAAGGTCGACGCCGCCGTCACCGGCTTCACGCGCGGCCCGACGGTCACGCGGTACGAGGTCGAGCTCGGACCGGCCGTGAAGGTCGAGAAGATCACGGCCCTCACCAAGAACATCGCGTACGCCGTCGCCTCCCCGGACGTCCGGATCATCTCGCCGATCCCCGGCAAGTCGGCCGTCGGCATCGAGATCCCGAACAGCGACCGCGAGATGGTCAACCTCGGGGACGTGCTGCGGCTCGCGGACGCGGCGGGCGACGACCACCCGATGCTCGTCGCGCTCGGCAAGGACGTCGAGGGCGGCTACGTCATGGCCAACCTCGCGAAGATGCCGCACGTGCTCGTCGCGGGCGCCACCGGCTCCGGCAAGTCCTCCTGCATCAACTGCCTCATCACCTCCGTGATGATCCGGGCGACGCCCGAGGACGTCCGGATGGTCCTCGTCGACCCCAAGCGGGTCGAGCTCACCGCGTACGAGGGCATCCCGCACCTCATCACGCCGATCATCACCAACCCGAAGAAGGCCGCCGAGGCCCTCCAGTGGGTGGTGAAGGAGATGGACCTCCGCTACGACGACCTGGCGGCCTTCGGGTTCCGGCACATCGACGACTTCAACCAGGCGATCAGGGACGGCAAGATCCAGCTGCCCGAGGGCAGCCAGCGCGAGCTGAGCCCGTACCCGTACCTCCTGGTGATCGTCGACGAGCTCGCCGACCTGATGATGGTCGCGCCGAGGGACGTCGAGGACTCGATCGTCCGCATCACCCAGTTGGCCCGCGCCGCCGGCATCCACCTGGTGCTCGCGACCCAGCGTCCGTCCGTCGACGTCGTCACCGGTCTGATCAAGGCGAACGTGCCCTCGCGGCTCGCCTTCGCCACCTCCTCGCTCGCCGACAGCCGGGTCATCCTCGACCAGCCCGGCGCCGAGAAGCTGATCGGCAAGGGCGACGGGCTCTTCCTGCCGATGGGCGCCAACAAGCCCGTCCGCATGCAGGGCGCCTTCGTCACCGAGCACGAGGTCGCGGCCGTCGTGCAGCACTGCAAGGACCAGATGACGCCGGTCTTCCGGGACGACGTCACCGTCGGCACCAAGCAGAAGAAGGAGATCGACGAGGACATCGGCGACGACCTCGACCTGCTGTGCCAGGCCGCCGAGCTGGTCGTCTCCACGCAGTTCGGCTCGACGTCGATGCTCCAGCGCAAGCTGCGCGTCGGCTTCGCCAAGGCCGGCCGGCTGATGGACCTGATGGAGTCGCGGGGCATCGTCGGGCCGAGCGAGGGCTCGAAGGCGCGGGACGTGCTCGTGAAGCCCGACGAGATCGACGGGGTCATCGCCGTGATCCGGGGGGAGTCGGGCGAGTAGCGCATGGCCCCGGGGTGCTGGGGTACGCGTTCGAGACCGGGCCGAGACTCACTCGTAAGGGAAAGGGGGGCAACCGTTTCCCCTGCCCGTACGTCAAGTTGGACGGTGGGACAGACACACGTCCCATCCTCATGCCGTACAACCAGCCTCATGGCGTACAAACGGCACCCGCCCGGTTGCCCCACCCTTTCGTACCACCCATAGACTGAACGTCCAGCAGGTGGCTACACGCTCGAAAGGCGCTCACGTGTCCATCGGCAACTCCCCCGAAGACGACCGGACGTTCCCGGCAGACGACCGGGACTCGATCGGTCGCGCTCTCCAGCAGGCCCGTATCGCCGCCGGTCTCACCGTCGAAGAGGTCAGCGCCTCCACGCGTGTCCGGATTCCGATCGTTCACGCGATCGAGGAGGACGACTTCTCGCGCTGCGGCGGCGACGTCTACGCCCGCGGCCACATCCGTACGCTCGCCCGCGCCGTCGGTCTCGATCCGGCCGGCCTGATCGAGACGTACGACGCCGAGCACGGTGGCCGTCCCGCGCCCACCCCCGCCGCCCCGCTCTTCGAGGCGGAACGTATCCGCCCCGAACCGCGGCGGCCCAACTGGACCGCCGCGATGGTCGCGGCCATCGTCGCCGTCGTCGGCTTCGTCGGCTTCACGATGTTCGACGGGAACGAGACACCGAAGGGCACCACCACGGCCGACGCCGGACCGGCGCCCGCCCCGGAGAAGGCAACCTCGGCGACCAAGCCGAAGCCGGTCAAGCCCGCCGCCCCGAAGCCGGCCGAGAGCGCGATCGCGGCCGTCCCGCAGGACAAGGTCACGGTCAAGCTCACCGCCGTCGACGGCAAGAGCTGGATCTCGGCCAAGGCCCACGACGGCAAGCTGCTCTTCGACGGCCTCCTCCTGGACGGCGAGTCGAAGACCTTCCAGGACGACGAGAAGGTCGACCTGGTCCTCGGCAACGCCGGTGCCATCGAGCTCTACGTGAACGGCAAGAAGGTCGAGGACGAGTTCGAATCCGGCCAGGTCGAGCGGCTCACCTACACCAAGGGCGACCCGCAGGCCGGATGAGACCCGGGCCGTCGGACCCCGTGATGTGACGTCCGTCGCGCAGGTGAACCCTGCGCGACGGGGGAACGGCCGGGACGAAGTAGTCTTGAGTCCATGCCCGAACGCCGTACCGTCGCCCTTGTCACTCTTGGCTGCGCCCGTAACGAGGTGGACTCGGAGGAGCTCGCAGGCCGCTTGGCAGCGGACGGCTGGGAGCTCGTCGAGAACGCCGAGGACGCGGATGTCGCCGTCGTCAACACCTGTGGATTCGTCGAAGCCGCCAAGAAGGACTCCGTCGACGCCCTCCTCGAAGCCAATGATCTGAAGGACCACGGCAAGACCCAGGCCGTGGTCGCCGTCGGCTGCATGGCCGAGCGGTACGGCAAGGAGCTCGCCGAGGCCCTCCCGGAGGCCGACGGCGTCCTGGGCTTCGACGACTACGCCGACATCTCCAACCGCCTCCAGACCATCCTCAGCGGTGGCAGTGTCGAGGCGCACACCCCGCGTGACCGGCGCAAGCTGCTGCCGCTGTCCCCGGTGGAGCGCCAGGAGGCCGCCGCGGCCGTGGCCCTGCCCGGCCACGGGGACGCCGTGGCGGCTCCCGAGGCGCCCGAGAACGTGCCGGCCGACCTCCCCGAGGGCGTCGCCCCGGTCTCCGGCCCCCGCGCGCCGCTCCGCCGACGCCTCGACGCCAGCCCCGTCGCCTCCGTGAAGCTCGCCTCCGGCTGCGACCGCCGCTGCTCCTTCTGCGCCATCCCCTCCTTCCGCGGCTCCTTCGTCTCGCGCCGCCCCTCGGACGTGCTGAACGAGACGCGCTGGCTCGCCGAGCAGGGTGTGAAGGAGGTCATGCTGGTCTCCGAGAACAACACCTCGTACGGCAAGGACCTCGGCGACATCCGGCTGCTGGAGAGCCTGCTGCCCGAGCTCGCCGCCGTCGACGGCATCGAGCGCGTCCGCGTCAGCTACCTCCAGCCCGCCGAGATGCGCCCCGGCCTGATCGACGTGCTGACCTCGACCGAGAAGGTCGTGCCCTACTTCGACCTGTCGTTCCAGCACAGCGCCCCGGACGTGCTGCGGGCCATGCGCCGCTTCGGCGACACCGACCGCTTCCTGGAGCTCCTGGAGACCATCCGGTCCAAGGCCCCGACGGCCGGTGCCCGCTCGAACTTCATCGTCGGCTTCCCCGGCGAGACCGAGGCGGACTTCGCCGAGCTGGAACGCTTCATCACCCACGCACGCCTCGACGCCATCGGCGTCTTCGGCTACTCCGACGAGGACGGCACCGAGGCCGCCACGTACGAGCACAAGCTCGACCAGGACGTCGTCGACGCCCGTCTGGCCCACCTCTCGCGCCTCGCCGAGGAGCTCACCGCGCAGCGCGCGGAGGAGCGGCTCGGGGAGACCCTGGACGTCCTCGTCGAGACCCTGGACGAGGAGGACGGCTGGATCGGCCGCGCCGCCCACCAGGCGCCCGAGACGGACGGACAGGTGTACCTCACCACGGCCGACGGTACGAGCCCCGACCTGGCCCCGGGCCGTATGGTCAAGGCGAAGGTCGTCGGCACGGAAGGCGTCGACCTGGTGGCCGAGTGTCTTTTCGAGGAGGCGGGCAGATGACCGGAGTCCCGGCATCCGCGGCGGGCGGGACCGACAGGCCGTCGCCCCGCGGCAAGCTGGGCACGGCGGCCGTCAACCAGGCCAGCCTCTGGAACATCGCGAACATCCTCACGATGATCAGGCTCGTGCTCGTGCCGGGCTTCGTGGTGCTGCTCCTCCAGGACGGCGGGCACGACCCCGTCTGGCGTGCCTGGGCGTGGGCGGCGTTCGCGGTCGCCATGATCACGGACGTCTTCGACGGACACCTGGCGCGGACGTACAACCTGGTCACGGACTTCGGGAAGATCGCCGACCCGATCGCCGACAAGGCGATCATGGCGGCCGGCCTGATCTGCCTCTCCTCGCTCGGCGACCTGCCCTGGTGGGTCACCGGCGTCATCCTGGCGCGCGAGCTGGGGATCACCCTGATGCGGTTCTGGGTGATCCGGCACGGGGTGATTCCGGCCAGCCGGGGCGGCAAGATGAAGACGCTCGCGCAGGGCACCGCGGTCGGCATGTACGTGCTGATGCTGACCGGACCGCTGGCCACGCTGCGCTTCTGGGTGATGGCGGTGGCCGTCGTGCTGACCGTCGTCACCGGTCTGGACTATGTGCGACAGGCCGTCGTGCTGCGGCGGCGGGGACTCGCGGCCGAACGCGAGGCCGCCCGCGCGGAGGCGGCGGCGCGATGACCCAGGCCGCCCGTGTCCTCGCGATGCTCGCGGAGCGTGGCCACACGGTGGCCGCCGCGGAGTCGCTCACGGGTGGTCTGGTGGCCGCCGAGATCACCGGGACGCCGGGAGCCTCGAAATCCTTCCTCGGCTCGGTCACGGCCTACGCCACCGTCCTCAAGCACGAGCTCCTCGGCGTCGACAGGGCCCTCCTCGCGGAGCGCGGCGCGGTCGACCCGGAGGTCGCGCTGCAGATGGCGAGGGGTGTACGGACCCGGCTCGGGGCCGACTGGGGCATCTCCACGACCGGCGTCGCGGGCCCCGATCCGCAGGACGGGCAGCCCGTCGGAACCGTCTACGTGGCGGTCGCGGGGCCGGCCGGAGGAGGCGCCGGAGCCGGGAAAGTGGTCTCGTTGAGGTTGAACGGCGACCGCGCGGAAATCCGTAGAGAGAGTGTACGGAGCGTGTTGGCACTGCTCCTCGAGGAACTCTCGGGAAATGCGCGGGCACAGGATACGGAACACAACGGGGGGAATTGATGTTTGCAGCCCTGAGTGAACACGACATCGCTCCCCGCACGGCCGCAGCGCGAGGCGGTACGGTGGGGCGTGAAGGATGCGGCTACGCGGTCCGAGGAGGGAGCCACCGATGATTCTGCTCCGTCGCCTGTTGGGTGACGTGCTGCGTCGGCAGCGCCAGCGCCAGGGCCGTACTCTGCGCGAAGTCTCCTCGTCCGCCCGAGTCTCGCTCGGCTATCTCTCCGAGGTGGAGCGGGGGCAGAAGGAGGCTTCCTCCGAACTGCTCTCCGCGATCTGCGACGCGTTGGACGTACGGATGTCCGAGCTCATGCGCGAAGTCAGCGACGAGCTGTCACTGGCCGAACTGGCCGAGTCGGCAGCGGCGAGCGAACCGGTACCGACGCCGGTCCGCCCGATGCTCAATTCGGTGTCGGTGACGTCGGTCACCGGCGTACCGACCGAGCGGGTGACCATCAAGGCGCCCGCGGAAGCGGTGGACGTCGTCGCCGCTTGACCGACGCTCGGTCGGTGAACGGCCGAAGTGAAGTGGGGCGAAGCCCCGGTCGGTGCCCTCAGGGGTGCCGGGCGGGGTTTTTCTCTTGCCCGGCGGTTTTCGATTGGTCCGAGATGCCGGGTTCTGGTGGGGCGTGCCATGGTGGGGGGACGTCCGACTGGTAGGAGATTCCGTATGTCCCCCGTGAAGAGCCCGCTGTCCGACGCCGACCTCACGACGGTCGGTGGCGCCCTCCAGGGCGCGCTGGTCGACCTGGTCGACCTTTCCCTCGTCGCCAAGCAGGTGCACTGGAACGTGGTCGGACCGCGCTTCCGCTCCGTCCACCTCCAGCTCGACGAGGTCGTGGACACCGCGCGACTGCACTCCGACACCGTCGCCGAGCGCGCGGCCGCGCTCGGCGTGAACCCGGACGGGCGGGCGGCGACCGTGGCAGCGACCAGCGCCATCGGCACGGTCCCGGAGGGCTGGATCAAGGACACGGAGGCGGTCTCGATCCTGGTCGCCGCGCTGGGGGCCGTCGTCACCCGGATGCGGGAACGGATCGACGCGACCGGGGACCCGGACCCGATCAGCCAGGACATCCTGATCGGGCTGACGGGAGACCTTGAAAAGCACGCGTGGATGTTCCAGGCGGAGAGCGCGTAGGCGGCCGCCGCGTGGTGATACGCGAGGAGTGCGCCGGGTTTGCCTCCGGTGCGCCCTCCCGCTGGGTGATCCTGCCGGTCTAGCGTCGACCGCAGGAGGCGGCCATGGTACGGCGACGTGTTCCGCCGGTGACGCTCGCGCTGGTCGCGGTCGGGCTGGCGGCCGGGGGGCTGTGGTGGTGGGCGGTGGTGCGGCTGCTGCTCGTGCCGGGGGAGACCGGGCTCGTCGAGGGCGCGGTGGTCGCGGGCGGCTGGGGACTGAGTCTGCTGCCGGTGCATGTGGCGGCGTCCGCGCGGCGGTCGGTGCGGTCGGTGCGGTCAGTGCGGTCGGGAGGCCCCGGAGCGGCCCGGCCGGTGGGTCCCGGAGGCCCTGGAACGGCCCCGCCGGTGGGTCCCGGAGGCCCTGGAACGGCCCCGCCGGTGGGTCCCGGAGGCCCTGGAACGGCCCCGCCGGTGGGTCCCGGAGGCCCTGGAACGGGGCCGGGGTTCGTCACCAGGGCATGGCGACGCCGCCGTTGGGGCGGAGGATCTGGCCCGTCGTGAACGAGGAGGCGTCGGAGGCGAGGTGGAGGACCGCGTGCGCGACGTCCTCGGCCTCGCCCACCCGCCGCAGCGGTGAGTGACGGATCATGGCGGCCTCCGCCTGCTCCTGCGCCGCCGGTTCGTGACGGTCCGTCATGGGCGTGCGGATCCAGCCCGGTGCGACGGCGTTGACGCGGATGCCGTACGGGCCGGCCTCCGTCGCGAGGGTCTTCGTCAGCTGGACCACGGCTGCCTTGGTGACGCCGTAGCAGAGCAGGCCCGGGCTCGCGGTGTCCATCGCGCCCGAGGCCATCGTGACGATCGAGCCGGGGACTCCGGCGTCGATCATCGAACGGGCGGCCTCCTGGCACGCGTACAGCACGCCCTTGAAGTTGACCGCGAGGACGCGGTCGAGGTCCTCGTCCCGGGTCTCCAGGACGGTGCTGGTGTGCATGATGCCGGCGACGGCCGCCATGACGTGGAGGCGGCCGGCCGAGCGGACGGCGGCGGAGAGCGCAGCCCGGTCCGTGACGTCCAGCGGGTGGAGGTGCGCGGTGCCGCCCTCGGCGCCGACGAGGGCCGCCGTCTCCTTGAGGCCGTTCTCGTCTCGGTCCGCGCAGTGGACGGTCGCGCCCGCCAGGGCCAGGAGGCGGGCGGTGGCGCGTCCGATGCCGCTCGCCGCGCCGGTGACGAACGCGGTGCGGCCGGTGAGGTCGTACGCCGGGAGAGTCGTCATGCCGGGACCGTACGACTGGATCTGACGGTTCGTCAATTGTGTTGCCGGGGGCTTCTGGTGGGTTCACCGGCCGGGCCTTGCTGACAGCCGGGGCACCAGTACGTGACGCGGTCGCCGAGCTCCGCCTTGCGGATCCGGGCGCCGCAGCGCAGGCACGGCCGGCCCTCGCGGCCGTAGACGTGAAGAGGCGTGCCCGGGCGGCGCGCGGTGGTGGTGCGGCGGTCGGGACGGTCCTTGTTCGCCTCCAGGAGACGGTGGGCGGTCGCGACCAGGCGGGCGGGGACGTCGGGGGAGAGGTCGCCGACGGGGAGCCAGGGGGTGACGGCGGCGAGGAAGGCCAGCTCCGACTTGTACACGTTGCCGATGCCGGCCAGGTTGCGCTGGTCGAGCATGGCCTCGCCGAGCGTGCGGTCCGGGTCGGCGAGCAGGCGGCGCACGGCCTCGTCGGGGTCCCAGTCGGGACCGAGCAGGTCGGGACCGAGATGGCCGACCACGCGCGGCTCGTCCGCCGTGCGGAGCAGCTCCAGGACCGGGAGGCGGTAGCCGTACGCGGTGAACTCGGCGTTGCCGAGGACGGCCCGGATCTGGTGGTCGGGGCCGCCGTGCGGGCGCTCACCGGTGGCGTACACCCGCCAGGCGCCGTCCATGCGGAGGTGGGAGTGGAGGGTGAGGCCGCCCTCGACGCGGGCGAGGAGGTGCTTGCCGCGCGGGGTGACGTCGAGGAGCGTCCGGCCGGTGAGGTCGGAGGTCGCGAACCGGGGCACGCGGAGGTCGGAGCGGGTCAGGACCCGGCCCGCGAGGGCGGTGTGCAGGCGGCGGGCGGCCTGCCAGACGGTGTCTCCTTCGGGCACGGGTCCATTGTGCGGGGGTTCTTTGTGCGGCGGGGTGCGGCGGGTGTCGGTGTGGGGTGAGTGGGGGCGGGGCCGGGGCCGGGGGCGGGGGCCAGGGGCGGGGGGCCGGGGGCCGGGGGCCGCTGCGCGGGGCCTCTTCCCCACCCCGCCCCTTCCCGAACTGGGGCTCCGCCCCAGACCCCGCGCCTCAAACGCCGGCCGGGCTGGGTGTCGGGGCTCCGCCCGCGGATCGCGTGGCTTGAGCGCGGGTGGGGGGAGAGCTTCGGGGCTCCGCCTCAGAGCCCGTGCCTCGCACGTCGGCGGGGCTGGGTGTTGGGGATTCGGCCGCGGATCGCGTGGCTTGAGTGTGGGTGGGGAGAGCCTCGGGGCTTCGCCCCGGACTCGGGGCCTTGGACGTGGGCGGGGCTGGGTGTCGGGGTTTCGCCCCAGGGTCCGCGGCTTGATCACCAAGAGTGGTTCGCGCTTCGGCCCCGGCTCCGCGCCTCGAACGCCGGCGGGCCGGAGCGTCGGGGTTTTGCCCCGGAGGCCGTGGCTTGGGCGTCGGTGGGGAAAGCCTCGGGGTGGGGCGGAGGGGCGCGGTTGGCAGGGGGATGTCTGGGGGGATGGGGATTCGGTTGGTGTCAGGGGCGGAGGCGTAGGCCTCGGGGGGTGGCGATGAAGCCGGCGGCTTCCAGGGGGCGGGACAGGGGGGAGGTCAGGGCCGGGGTGCCGTTGACCTTCTCCACCGTGACCGTGCCCAGGGAGCCGGCTCGGGCGGCTGCCGCGAGGGCCTCGGCCGCGGCCGTGAGGGCGGGGGCGTCCGGTTCGCTCGGCCAGCAGAGCAGGGTCTTGCCGCCGCGCTCCATGTAGAGCGTGAGCTCGCCGTCGACGAGGACCACCATCGCGCCCGCCTTGCGGCCCGGCTTGTGACCCGCGCCGGTCGGCGGCTCGGGCCAGGACAGCGCCGCCCCGTACGCGTTCGCCGGATCCGCCGCGGCGAGCACCAGCGCGCGCGGCCCGGAGGCCGCCTCGACGCCCCGGTCGCGGGCCGTCGCCGCGGCCCGCAGCCGGTCCACGGCGCCGTCCATCGCGAACTGGGCCGCGCCGAGCCCCTCCACGACGTAACCCCGACGGGCCTGACCGCTGTCCTCGAACGCCGACAGGATGCGGTACGTGGCCGAGAAGCCGCCCTCCACGCCCTCGGCGGCCACCGCGCCCCTGGTGACCACGCCGTGGCGGTCCAGGAGCGTACGGGCCAGGGCGTGCGCCCGGTGGGTCGGTTCCGGTTCGGCGGGCGGCAGCAGCGACCAGCGGCCGGAGACCGTCGGAGGGCCGGTCCGCGAGGCCGGGCGGGCGGTGGCGCCCAGCGTCCCGTACCGCCCCCTCGGGACCGTGCGGCGGGCGCGGTGCGCGGTCGCGCCGGCCGTGCGGCCCGAGCCGAGGAGCGACCGCAGCGGGGCGAGGGTGTCGTTGGTGAGCCGGCCCGACCAGGCCAGGTCCCACAGGGCGTCGGCGAGTTGGGGGTCGGTCGCGTCCGGGTGGGTGGTGGCACGGACCTGGTCGGCGATCTGGCGGAAGAACAGGCCGTACCCCCCGGAGAGGGCGGTGAGGGCCGATTCGTGGAGGGCCGACAGCTCCAGGGGGTGCGGGGGCGGCAGGAGCAGCGGTGCCGCGTCCGCCAGGTAGAGCGAGACCCAGCCGTCCTTGCCGGGGAGCGACCCGGCCCCGGCCCAGACGACCTCGCCGGTCGTGGTCAGCTCGTCGAGCAGCGCGGGGGAGTAGTCCCGCACGCGCGACGGCAGGATCAGCTTCTCCAGCGCCGACGCGGGCACGGGCGCGCCCTGGAGCTGCTCGATCGCGCGGGCCAGGCCGTCGATCCCGCGCAGGCTGTTTCCCCCCAGGTGCTGCCACTGCGGCAGGAAGGTGGCCAGCGCCGCAGGCGGCACCGGCTCCAGCTCCTGGCGCAGGGCCGCGAGGGAGCGGCGGCGCAGCCGCCGCAGGACGGCCGCGTCGCACCACTCCTGGCCGATGCCGGACGGGTGGAACTCGCCCTGCACGACCCGGCCCGCACCGGCGAGGCGCTGGAGGGCGCCGTCCGTCACGGCGGCGCCGAGCCCGAGGCGGGCGGCGGCCTGCGAGGAGGTGAACGGGCCGTGGGTACGCGCGAAGCGGGCGAGGAGGTCCCCCAGGGGGTCCTTGACCGGCTCCGTGAAGGCCTCGGGGACGCCGACCGGCAGAGCCGTGCCCAGGGCGTCACGGAGCCGGCCCGCGTCCTCGATCGCCGCCCAGTGGTCCCGGCCCGCGATCCGCACGCGGATCGCCCGGCGGGCCCGGGAGAGGTCCTCGGCCCATCCCGCCCCGGCGCCGCGCTCGGCGAGCTCCGCCTCGGTGAGGGGGCCGAGAACGCGCAGGAGGTCGGCGACCCCCTCCACGTCCTTGATCCGGCGGTCCTCCGTCAGCCACTGGAGCTCCCGCTCCAGGTCGGCGAGGACCTCCGGGTCGAGGAGCTCGCGGAGCTCCGCCTGGCCGAGCAGCTCCGCGAGGAGCCGGGAGTCCAGGGACAGCGCGGCCGCCCGCCGCTCGGCGAGCGGCGAGTCCCCCTCGTACAGGAACTGCGCCACGTAACCGAAGAGGAGGGAGCGGGCGAAGGGCGACGGCTCGGGGGTGGTGACCTCGACGAGCCGCACCCGGCGGGCCTCGATGTCGCCCATCAGCTCGGTGAGTCCGGGGACGTCGAAGACGTCCTGGAGGCACTCGCGGACGGCTTCGAGGACGATCGGGAAGGAGCCGAACTCACTCGCCACCTGGAGCAGTTGCGAGGCGCGCTGGCGCTGCTGCCAGAGCGGGGTCCGCTTGCCGGGGTTCCGCTTGGGCAGCAGCAGGGCGCGCGCCGCGCACTCGCGGAAGCGGGAGGCGAACAGCGCGGAGCCGCCCACCTGGTCGGTGACGACCTGCGCGATCTCGCCCTTGTCGAAGAGGGCGTCCGCCGCGCCGACGGGTGCCTGCTCGGGGTCGTACGTCGTGTCGAGGTGGCGCCCCGGATCGACCGGTTCGTGGTCGAGGAGGTCGAGGCCCATGTCCAGGCCCATCAGGTCGGCGTCCGGCAGCCGGAGCACGATGCCGTCGTCCGCGTGCATCACCTGCGCGTCCATGCCGTAGCGCTCGGCGAGCCGCGCGCCGAGGGCGAGCGCCCAGGGCGCGTGGACCTGCGCGCCGAACGGGGAGTGGATGACGACCCGCCAGTCACCCAGCTCGTCCCGGAACCGCTCGACGAGGATCGTCCGGTCGTCCGGCACGTGCCCGCAGGCCTCGCGCTGCTCGGCGAGGTACGCGAGCACGTTGTCCGCGGCCCAGGCGTCCAGGCCGGCGGCGAGCAGCCGCAGCCGCCCGTCCTCCGGGCCGAGGCCCCCGAGCTCCCGCAGGAACGCGCCGACCGCGCGCCCCAGTTCGAGCGGGCGTCCCAGCTGGTCGCCCTTCCAGAACGGCAGCCGTCCCGGCACACCGGGCGCGGGCGTCACGAGCACCCGGTCGCGGGTGATGTCCTCGATCCGCCAGGAGGTGGTGCCGAGGGTGAAGACGTCACCGACCCGGGACTCGTACACCATCTCCTCGTCCAGCTCGCCGACCCGGCCCCCGCCCTTCTTGGGGTCCGAGCCCGCGAGGAAGACGCCGAACAGGCCGCGGTCCGGGATCGTGCCGCCCGAGGTGACGGCGAGCCGCTGGGCTCCGGGCCGGCCCGTGACGGTCCCGGCCACCCGGTCCCACACCACGCGCGGGCGCAGCTCGGCGAAGGCGTCCGAGGGATAGCGGCCGGCGAGCATGTCGAGCACGCCCGTGAACGCCGAGTCGGGCAGTGAGGAGAAGGGTGCGGCGCGGCGCACGACGGCGAGGAGGTCGTCCACCTGCCAGGTGTCGAGCGCGACCATGGCGACGAGCTGCTGGGCCAGGACGTCCAGGGGGTTGGCCGGGATGCGCATCGACTCGATGGAGCCCGTCCGCATCCGCTCGGTGACCACGGCGGCCTGGACCAGGTCGCCGCGGTACTTGGGGAAGACCACGCCCGTCGAGACCGCGCCGACCTGGTGTCCCGCGCGGCCCACGCGCTGGAGGCCGGAGGCCACCGAGGGCGGCGACTCGACCTGCACGACCAGGTCGACCGCGCCCATGTCGATGCCCAGCTCCAGGCTGGAGGTCGCGACCACGGCGGGCAGGCGGCCCGCCTTGAGGTCCTCCTCCACCTGGGCTCGCTGCTCCTTCGAGACCGAGCCGTGGTGGGCCCGTGCGAGCAGCGGCGGGGCGCCCTGCGCGGCCCCGGACTGCGCCATGACCTCGGCGGGCGGAGCCCCCTCGGGGAGCGGCTCGCCGGTGGCCCGCTCGTACGCGATCTCGTTCAGCCGGTTGCACAGGCGCTCGGCGAGCCGGCGGGAGTTGGCGAAGACGATCGTCGAGCGGTGGGCCTGGACGAGGTCGGCGATCCGCTCCTCGACGTGCGGCCAGATCGACGGCCTGTCGCCGCCCTCCTTGCCCTCGGAGGCCGGGGAGCCGCCGAGCTCGCCCATGTCCTCGACCGGCACGACGACGGAGAGGTCGAACTCCTTGCCCGAGGGCGGCTGGACGATCTCCACCGCCCGGCCCGGCGAGAGGTAGCGCGCGACCTCGTCCACCGGGCGCACCGTGGCGGAGAGGCCGATCCGGCGCGCGGGGCGGGGGAGCAGCCGGTCGAGGCGCTCCAGGGAGAGCGCCAGGTGCGCGCCGCGCTTGGTGCCCGCGACCGCGTGGACCTCGTCGAGGATGACCGTCTCCACGCCCTCCAGGGCCTCGCGGGCGGCCGAGGTCAGCATGAGGAACAGGGACTCGGGGGTGGTGATCAGGATGTCCGGCGGGCGGGTGGCGATGCTCCGGCGCTCGGCCGCGGGGGTGTCGCCGGAGCGGATGCCGACCCGGACGTCCGGCTCGGGCAGCCCCAGCCGGACCGATTCCTGCCGGATGCCGGTGAGCGGAGAGCGGAGGTTCCGCTCCACGTCCACGGCGAGCGCCTTCAGCGGGGACACGTACAGCACGCGACAGCGCTTCTTCGCCTCGGCCGGCGGGGGCGTCGAGGCGAGGCTGTCGAGGGAGGCGAGGAACGCGGCCAGCGTCTTGCCCGAGCCGGTCGGCGCGACGACGAGCACGTCGGAGCCCTCGCCGATGGCCTTCCAGGCGCCTTCCTGAGCGGCCGTGGGCGCGGTGAAGGCCCCGGTGAACCAACCACGGGTCGCGGGGGAGAACGAGTCGAGCGCGGACCTGACCATGTCCACCATCGTGCACCCGACCACTGACAACGGGCCGGACCTGGGGAGATCCCGCGGGGCGTGCGTCCTACTTCGTGCTGGAACAGCGCGGGAGGAGGCCGTCGAGGAGGGTGGAGCACGCGGTCTTCTGGTCGGCCTCCAGGTCGGCCTCCCCGTCGGGGGCCTGGGTCCAGCGGTAGAGGGTGCCGAGGTACACGTCGCGCAGCAGGTTGCCGGCGAGGGCGGCGTCCACGTCGGGGGAGATGTCGCCGAGCCGCTGGCCCGCCTCGATGAACCCGCTGAACATGTGGGCCAGGTACGGCTCCTCGTGGAGCGGGAAGCCGGCGCGCACCCAGGCGGGCAGGACGGCCTTGGTCTGCGCGGTGTCCTCCAGGCTGACGGCGGCCAGGATGCTCACGCACTGGGAGAGGGCGACGCGGACGTCCTCGACCGGGGTGCCGGTGACGCCTTCCGACTCCAGCCCGTGGCGCAGCCGGACGCGCCGGTGCTCACCCCATTCGGCGACGAGGTCCTCCTTGCGCTGGAAGTGGTTGAAGAAGGTGCCGCGCGCGACGTCGGCGCCGGGCGCGGACCCGCGAGCGCGAGGCCGGGGGCGGCCGCGGCGTCAGTCGACCGCGCGGCCGTGGGCCCGGAGCGTGCGCAGGGCCTCGATCGTGACGATCGGGCGCCATTCGAGGGCCGACCCCGGAGCCCAGGCCCGCCACCGGATCGGCCAGCCGCCGTCGTCCTCCTGCTCGGCCGCGAGCGCGTCGAGCGAGCGGGCCATCTCCTCCTCCGTGAACCACCGGGCCGCCAGGGAGTGCGGCACGCGCGCGTAGTCGTGCGGAAAGTGGTGCTCGCCGGGCGCGTACCCGTCCGCGACCGGAAACTCCTCCGGCCGGTCCGGGTCCAGGAGCGCGAGTCGCTGCTCGCGCACGAGTCGCCCCAGCCGGTCCGCTGCCGCCTCCGCGCGCGGGCGGTCGGGTACCCCGTCCAGGAAGGCGACGGCGGCCTGGACCTCGTACGGATGGGACTTCTCGAGCGACTCGACCGCGGCCCAGCAGAACTCGGTGGCCCGGAAGAGCCAGGCGTGCCAGACCTGGTTGCGGTGGAGCAGACCGACCACCGGACCGGTCGCGAGGAGCTCGCCAGGCGGGGAGTCGACGACCGGCACGAACGGTGCCGAGGGGTAGTCCCGCTGGGACGGGTCGATCGCCGGCAGCGCCCCCTCGTGGGTCGAGGCGGCGGTGAGGTAGCGGCAGACCCGCTCCACGCGCATCCCGCCGCACCGGCCGATCGAGTCCAGGACGCGCAGCGCGTGCGCGGTGTGGAGGGGCTGGCTGACGGGACCCCGCAGATCGGGTTCCAGGGCGTGCCCGTACCCCCCGTCCTCGTTCCCGTACGCGGTGAGGGCGGTCTCGACCTGGTCCGCGCCACCGCGCAGGAAGTGGTAGGCGAACCGGCGCTGTTCGAGGACCCGGGCCGTGAGCCAGACGAAGCGCTCGGCGCGGGCGAGGGGCGAAGGGAGAGGTTTTTCGGCCATGCTCCGACCGTAGGGCGGAAAACCGCGGTGACAAGGTCTGGGGACCGGGCTGCACTCTTGGGAGCGCGATACTGGTGTCATGCGGTTGACGATTTTCTGGGAGCGGATGGAGGACCACTTCGGCGGGTCCTACGCAGAGTCCTTCGCGCGTGACCATGTGATGACGGAGCTCGGCGGGCGGACCGTGCGCGAGGCGCTGGACGCCGGCTGGGAGGCGAAGGACGTGTGGCGGGCCGTGTGCGCGGCCGTCGACGTACCCGCCGACAAGCGGTGAACGGCCGGTAGGCGGTGGGGTGACAAGCGGGGATGTGCCGGGTCCCGGGGGGAATGTCCGTGCGGTGCGCGAGACTGGCCGGGTGGACCCGACTGACGACAGCGACGACACCGACAAGACCGACAAGACCGACTACATCGACTACATCGACGACATCGAGAAGACGGCTCAGGCCGGCACGACGGCCTCGACCGGCACGGCGGACCCGGGGGGCCGCGGGGGCCCGGCGGTTCCGGCCGCCGGTGTGACTGCCCCGGCCCCGGCCACTGCCCCGGCCACCGCCGCGGCCCCGGCCTCCGCGGCTGCCCCGGTTGCCCTGGCCGGTCCGGACCGCCCGGGCGGTCCGGACGAGCCCTCGGACCCGACCGGTGTGACGGGCCCGCCGCCGCGCATGCCGCGCTGGCTGCCGCGCGCGTTCGTCCTGGCCCTCGCGCTCTACGCCTGTTTCCAGCTGGGCAGCTGGGCCTTCCACCAGCTCGTCGGACTCCTCGTCAACATCCTGCTCGCGTTCTTCCTCGCCCTCGCCATCGAGCCGGCCGTCGGCCGCATGGCGGCGCGCGGGATGCGCCGCGGTCTCGCCACCTTCCTCGTCTTCTTCGGCGCCCTCGTCATCAGCGTCGGCTTCGTCGTCCTCCTCGGGTCGATGCTCGCCGGGCAGATCGTGGACATGGTCGAGAACTTCCCCAAGTACCTCGACTCACTGATCAAGTGGATCAACGAGAGCTTCCACACCGACCTGTCCAGAGTCGAGGTCCAGGACAGCGTCCTCAGTTCCGACTGGCTCCAGAAGTACGTGCAGAACAGCGCGGCGGGCGTGCTCGACGTCTCCGCCACCGTCCTGGGCGGCCTCTTCAGGCTCCTCACGATCTTCCTGTTCTCGTTCTACTTCGCCGCCGACGGGCCCCGGTTGAGGCGGGCGCTCTGCTCCGTCCTCCCGCCCGCCCGGCAGGCCGAGGTGCTGCGCGCCTGGGAGATCGCGGTCGACAAGACCGGCGGCTACCTCTACTCGCGCGGCCTGATGGCCCTGATCTCGGGCATCGCGCACTTCATCCTCTTCGAGATCCTCGGCGTGCCGTACGCGCCGGCGCTCGCCGTCTGGGTCGGCCTCGTCTCGCAGTTCATCCCGACCATCGGCACCTACCTCGCCGGTGCCCTGCCGATGCTGATCGCCTTCACCGTCAACCCCTGGTACGCGCTGTGGGTCCTCGGTTTCGTCGTGGTCTACCAGCAGTTCGAGAACTACGTGCTCCAGCCGAAGCTGACGTCCAAGACCGTGGACATCCACCCGGCGGTGGCCTTCGGCTCGGTGATCGCGGGGACGGCGCTGCTCGGGGCCGTCGGCGCGCTGATCGCGATCCCGGCCGTCGCGACCCTGCAGGCCTTCCTCGGGGCGTACGTGAAGCGGTACACGGTGACGGACGACCCGCGCGTCCACGGTCACCGGCGGTACGGCGAGGCGGTCGTGGCGCGGCTGCAGAAGGCCCTGCACCACAAGAAGGACACGACGACCTGACGGGGGCGGGTATCGCGGACGTATCGAAAACCGCATACGCCCCGGCAACGGCCCGTCGGGTGGGATGAGCGCATGAACCGCGCCGCCCGCACCTCGCCCCCGTCGCCACCGCTCCGCCTCACGCGCGCGCGTGCGCTCGCCGGTCTCCTGGTCCTCGGCCTGGCGGGCGCGCTGTACGCCGTACGGCGTCCGCTCATGATGTCCGCGCCGAGGTGCGCGGCCGGACAGTGGCACGGGTGTCTCGACACGTTCAACGGCGTCGTCCTGATGACCCTGGTGGGACTGCCCCTGGCCCTCGGCGCGGCGTGGCTCCTGGCCCGGCGCCGGCGGGCATCGCCCCGGCGGATGTCGCTGGCCGAGGTGGGCATGGTCTACGGGACGGTGCCGTTCCTCTGGCTGACGACGATGCCGGGCGCGGGGGCGGGCGTCGTCCCCGGCCGGGTGAGCCTGGTGCCGCTGCGGGACCTGGTCACCATGGGGCCGCTCGGCATCGCCGGCAACCTGCTCGTCTTCGCGTCGCTGGGGTTCTTCGCCCCGATCCGCCTCGCCGCCCTGGCGTCCGTACCGCGCCTGCTGGCGCTCGGGGCGGGCTGCTCGCTCCTCGTCGAGGCCGTGCAGTACGCGCTGCGCCTCGACCGGGTGTCCTCCGTGGACGACGTCCTGGTCAACGCCGTCGGAGCCGTACTGGCCGGACTCGCCTCGCGCCGCTGGTGGCGCACGGCTCCGTCGGCCGTCCCCGCGGCTCATGCTTAGGCTGCGGACATGCGCGTACTCATCGTGGAGGACGAGCCGTACCTCGCGGAGGCCGTCCGGGACGGGCTGCGGCTTGAGGCCATCGCCGCCGACATCGCGGGCGACGGCCACTCCGCCCTGGAACTGCTCGGCGTCCACACCTACGACATCGCGGTCCTGGACCGCGACATCCCCGGGCCCTCGGGCGACGAGGTCGCGCGGCGCATCGTCGCCTCCGGCAGCGGCATCCCGATCCTCATGCTCACCGCCGCCGACCGGATCGACGACAAGGCCTCCGGTTTCGCCCTCGGCGCCGACGACTACCTCACCAAACCGTTCGAGCTGCGCGAACTCGTCCTGCGGCTGCGGGCGCTCGACCGCAGACGCGCGTACGCCCGTCCACCGGTGCGCGAGATCGCGGGGCTGCGGCTCGACCCCTTCCGCCGGGAGGTCTTCCGCGACGGCCGGTACGTCGCCCTGACCCGTAAGCAGTTCGCCGTCCTCGAGGTCCTCGTCGCCGCCGAGGGCGGGGTCGTCAGCGCCGAGGAACTGCTCGCCCGCGCCTGGGACGAGAACGCGGACCCCTTCACCAACGCCGTACGGATCACGGTCTCGGCGCTGCGCAAGCGGCTGGGCGAGCCGTGGGTCATCGCCACGGTCCCCGGCGTCGGCTACCGGATCGACGGCGGTCCGGCCGGGCCCGCGGTCCCCGCGGCCCCGAGGGACCCCGCAGCGCCCACGGACCCCGTGCCGCCCGAATCGGGCGGCACGCGTGCGTAGACGCCCGGGACCCAGCGTCCGGCTGAAACTCACCCTCAGCTACGCCGGGTTCCTCGCCCTCGCCGGAGCCCTTCTCCTCGCCGTCGTGTGGGGATTCCTGCTGCGGTACGTCCCCGACACCTCGCAGGGCCTCCTCGGCGTCTCGCCCAACCGCTACCTCCTGGTGCGGACCTTCGCCCCCGCGGCGGCGCTGGCGATGGCCTTCCTGCTCGTCTTCGGCCTCGTCGGCGGATGGTTCCTCGCCGGGCGGATGCTCGCACCGCTCACCCGGATCACCGCGGCGGCCCGGACGGCCGGCGAGGGGTCGCTGTCGCACCGGATCGCCATGGGCGGGCGGCAGGACGAGTTCCGCGAACTCTCCGACGCCTTCGACTCGATGCTCGGACGGCTCGAGTCGCACGTCGCCGAGCAGCGGAGGTTCGCCGCGAACGCCTCGCACGAACTGCGGACGCCGCTGGCCGTCTCGCAGGCCCTGATCGACGTCGCCCGCAGGGACCCCGCCGCGGACAGGGACGAGCTGCTCGGGCGGCTCCAGACGGTCAACACGCGGGCGATCGGCCTCACCGAGGCCCTGTTGCTGCTCAGCCGCAGCGAGCGGGGAGCCTTCACCCGCGAGGACGTCGACCTCTCCCTCGTCGCGGAGGAGGCCGCCGAGGACCTCCTGCCGCTCGCCGAGCAGCGCGGGATCACGCTCGACGTCACCGGCGGCGCCGCGCGGACCGGCGGCTCGGAGGAGCTGCTGCTGCGGATGGTGACGAACCTCGTCCAGAACGCCGTGGTGCACAACCTCCCGGTCGGCGGCGCCGTGACGGTCCACACCGAGGAGCGCGGCGGCGTGAGCGTCGTCCGGGTCGAGAACACCGGCCCTCGCGTCCCGCCCGAGCTGCTTCCGACCCTCACCGAGCCCTTCCGGCGGGGAACGGAACGCGTGCGCACCGACGAGCACGCCGGGGTGGGCCTCGGCCTGGCGATCGCGCACAGCGTCGTCCACGCGCACCAGGGGGCACTCGATCTCGCCGCCCGGGACGCCGGCGGTCTGGTCGTCACCGTCCGGCTCCCCGGGTTGTATAGTCAAAAAAGTTAATAGGTCGAAGAGGTCGTCGATAGGGGTGGGGTTCGTGTCGGACGGCAGGGGTGACGGCGGCGGCGCGTATCTGCGGTACGTGGCCCTCGGGGACAGTCAGACCGAAGGGGTCGGGGACGGGGACGACGTCGTCGGGCTGCGCGGCTGGGCGGACCGGCTCGCGGAGCGGCTCGCCGGGGTGAACCCGGGGGTGACGTACGCCAACCTCGCCGTACGGGGGCGGCTCGCCGGCCAGGTGCGGGAGGAGCAGCTCGCACCGGCCCTCGCGCTGCGTCCCGACCTGGCCACGGTCGTCGCCGGAGTCAACGACCTGATGCGGCCCGGCTTCGACGCGGACGTCACGGCGGGGCACCTGGAGGCGATGTTCGCGGAGCTCGTCGGCCGGGGCGCGCACGTCGCCACGCTCACGTTCCCGGACATCAGCCGGCTGATCCCGCTGGCCAGGCCGCTCGGATCACGTGTCGAGGATCTCAACCGGCGCATCCGCGAGGCGGCGCGTCCGCACGGGGTGACCGTCGTGGAGACCTCGGGGCATCCGGTCGTCACCGACCCCCGGCTGTGGAGCGCCGACCGGCTGCACGCCGGTCCGCTGGGACACGCGCGGATCGCCGCCGCGGTCGCCCAGGCGCTGGGGCTGCCCGGCAGCGACGACGCCTGGACCCGCCCGCTGCCCCCGCCGCTCCGCCCGGCCCCGACGGGGCTGCGCGCGGCCGGCGCCGAGCTGCGCTGGGCCGGGGCCTTCCTCGGCCCCTGGGTGGGGCGGCGCCTGCGGGGGCGTTCCTCGGGGGACGGGCGGCGGGCCAAGCGCCCGGAGCTGCTGCCGGTGCTGCCGGTGGCGGTGGTCTGACCCGGTTTGCCGGGGTCCGCGTGGCGCGCTTGACACTGAAATCGAACATCCATTCTCATGAAGGTCCGGCCCTGGGAAAACACGGGTTCGCCGGCGGTCCGCCGACGAGTTGTCCACAGGTCGGAGGGGACGTCGGGGCCCATTGTCAGTGGCAGGGGTTAGCGTCTTTCACATGAAGCGATCGACTCAAGCAAACCGGGTGGAACCCATGGCAGGAACCGACCGCGAGAAGGCGCTCGACGCCGCGCTCGCACAGATTGAACGCCAATTCGGCAAGGGCGCCGTGATGCGCATGGGCGACCGTACCCAGGAGCCGATCGAGGTGATCTCCACCGGATCGACCGCGCTCGACATCGCGCTCGGCGTCGGCGGTCTGCCGCGCGGCCGTGTCGTGGAGATCTACGGCCCGGAGTCCTCCGGCAAGACGACCCTGACCCTGCACGCCGTGGCCAACGCGCAGAAGGCCGGCGGCCAGGTCGCCTTCGTGGACGCCGAGCACGCCCTCGACCCCGAGTACGCCAAGAAGCTCGGCGTCGACATCGACAACCTCATCCTGTCCCAGCCGGACAACGGCGAGCAGGCCCTCGAGATCGTCGACATGCTGGTCCGCTCCGGCGCCCTCGACCTCATCGTCATCGACTCCGTCGCCGCGCTCGTCCCGCGTGCGGAGATCGAGGGCGAGATGGGCGACTCGCACGTCGGCCTCCAGGCCCGACTGATGAGCCAGGCGCTCCGGAAGATCACCAGCGCGCTCAACCAGTCCAAGACCACCGCGATCTTCATCAACCAGCTCCGCGAGAAGATCGGCGTGATGTTCGGCTCGCCGGAGACCACGACCGGTGGCCGCGCCCTCAAGTTCTACGCGTCGGTGCGTCTCGACATCCGCCGCATCGAGACCCTGAAGGACGGCACGGAGGCGGTCGGCAACCGCACCCGCGTCAAGGTCGT
The DNA here is from genome assembly GCF_040641575.1 of Streptomyces sp. NPDC020807. Classification (NCBI taxonomy): domain Bacteria; kingdom Bacillati; phylum Actinomycetota; class Actinomycetes; order Kitasatosporales; family Streptomycetaceae; genus Streptomyces; species Streptomyces sp. NPDC020807. Next base: position 124,217 of record NZ_JBFADU010000018.1, on the reverse strand, counting down.
CAAGAACAAGGTCGCGCCCCCGTTCAAGCAGGCCGAGTTCGACATCCTCTACGGCCAGGGCATCAGCCGCGAGGGCGGCCTGATCGACATGGGCGTGGAGCACGGCTTCGTGCGCAAGGCCGGCGCCTGGTACACGTACGAGGGCGACCAGCTCGGCCAGGGCAAGGAGAACGCCCGCAACTTCCTGAAGGACAACCCCGACCTCGCCGACGAGATCGAGAAGAAGATCAAGGAGAAGCTCGGCGTGGGCGTCCGGCCGCAGGCCGGAGCGGCCGAGGCCGCCGCGGACGCGACGGCCGGTGCCGACGCGGCCGGCGCGGACGACGCCGCCAAGACCGTCCCGGCACCCGCGACCAAGACCGCGAAGGCGACCAAGGCCACCGCGGCCAAGAGCTGAACCGGTGACCGGTCGCACCGAATGGCCGGGTGACGGCCCCGACTCGTCGAGGGCCGAGAAGGAGCCGTCACCCCAGGATCCGGCCGAGCGGGCGCGCGCGATCTGCCTGCGCCTGCTCACCGGAAGCCCCCGCACGCGCAAGCAGCTGGCCGATGCCCTGCGCAAGCGGGAGATCCCCGACGAGGTGGCCGAAGAGGTCCTCTCCCGCTTCGAGGACGTCGGTCTCATCGACGACGCCGCGTTCGCGGGGGCCTGGGTGGAGTCCCGCCACCACGGGCGTGGCCTCGCCCGCAGGGCCCTCGCCAGGGAGCTGCGCACCAAGGGAGTCGAGCCCGCCCTCGTGCAGGAGGCGGTGGACCAGCTCGACTCCGAGCAGGAGGAGGCCACGGCCCGCGACCTCGTCGCCCGCAAGCTGCGCTCCACGCGCGGTCTCGAGCGGGACAAGCGGCTCCGGCGGCTCGCCGGGATGCTCGCCCGCAAGGGCTATCCCGAGGGCATGGCCCTCCGCGTCGTCCGCCAGGCGCTGGAGGCCGAGGGCGAGGACACGGACGGCCTGGACGAGCCCTTCTGAAGTCCTTCTGACATCCCGGGGGGGGGAGTGGGAGAAGGACCCGTCCAGAGGGGGAGCGGTCGCGTCCGTCAGTCCCGGGTGGCGGCCGGGAGCAGGACCGGCAGACCCGCGGCCTTCCAGGCCTGGAAGCCGCCGATGAGGTCGGTCGCCCGGTGCAGGCCCAGGCGGCGCAGGGAGTCGACCGCCAGGGACGAGGCGTAGCCCTCGTTGCAGAGGACCACCACCCGCAGGTCGTGGCTGTCCGCCTCCGGCGCGCGGTGGCTGCCCAGCGGGTCGAGCCGCCACTCCAGCTCGTTCCGCTCCACGACCAGCGCGCCCGGGATCAGCCCGTCCCGGTCCCGCAGGGCCGCGTAGCGGGTGTCCACCAGGAGCGCGTCACCCGCCTCGTAGGCCGCGTGCGCGGCGGTCGGGGAGATCCGGTCGATCTCCGACCTGACCCGTTCGAGCAGCTCGTCGATGCCCACGTGTTCCCCGCTGCGTTCCTCGCTCACTGCCAGTCCTCCGGACGCTCGACGTGCTCAAGACGGAGTACCGCGCCCGCCCGGCTGAAGCGCCGGATCAGCGGGAGCGGCGGGTAGTACGCGTGCACCGACACCGCGTGGGCGTCCGGGGACTCGTTGAACACCTCGTGCACGTGGTGCCGGCCGAAGGCCCGGCCGTCGCCCTCCGCCAGGCGACGGGAGCGGTCGACGCCGTCGGCCAGTTCCAGGGTCTTCCAGCCGCCGGCCGGCAGCCGCACCGCCAGCGAGCGCTCGGTCAGCGTGCCGCGCGCGGTGGCGAAGGCGCCCAGGGACTCGGCGTGGTCGTGCCAGCCGGTGCCCGTACCGGGCGGCCAGCCGATGAGCCAGGCCTCGCTGCCGCCGGGCCCGTCGAGCCGTACCCAGGTACGCCCCTCGGGATCGAGCGGCAGGGAGTCGACCAGTTCGCGGTCGGCGGCCGTACGGCGGGCGAAGTCGAGCAGCTCGGCGGCTGTGGGGGCCGCGGGGCGGTAGCCCGGGAGGGCGGCAGGGGAGAGGGAGGGAGCGGGGGAGGGGGAAACGGGGGAGGGGGAGACGCGCTGGGGCACGGGTGGACCGTCCTGTGGGTTCGCGAAGAACGCGCGCGGCGGCATCGGGCACGCGGACGGCATGCGTCGGCGGCGGGGCGCGCGGGGAAGGGGGCGAAGTCAGCAGGAGGGGCGACACGTGCAGCCCGCGTAGCGGACCAGGTCCATATGGACCCTCCGCCACAGGCGCACATCGGTGTCGATCACGCTTCGGAGTACATCACGCGCCTCCGCGCGGAATCAATGCATGTCCGCCGTACGGTCCCGATCCGCGGACGCGTCGACCGGCTCGTCGCCCGACGCGTCGGCCGTGTCGCCCGAGGAGGCGGCGGTCTCCTGCACCGGGAGGACGACCTCGGCCGCGGCGTCAGGCACCTCGGCCGCCACAGCCACCTCAGCAGCCTCGGGAGCCTCGCCGGTCTCGCCGCTGGAGGAGCCGCCGCGGGCCGCGTCCGCCGCCGCGTACAGCTCCTCCGGCCGTACGCCCGAGAACGCGGCGACGAGGTGCCCGTCGGGCCGTACGAGCAGGACGGCGTGGGCCTGGGCACCCGGATAGGCCTCGGTCACCAGGGTCTCGGCCTTCATCGGCAGCCCCTGGACCGCCTCTTCGAGCCGGGGCATCATGCCGGCGCTCCGCCAGTGCCGCCGGTCCCACACCCCGGTGCCCGGCGCCACGAGGAGGACCAGGAGGCGGCCCTGCCCGAGCCGGTCCCTGAGCCGTACGGTCGAGCCGTCCGGCGCGGTCACCCGGACGTCCTCGACCGGGGCGCCCTCCGGCGTGCCCACCGGGATCCGCCCCTCGGTGACCTCGGGCGCGAGCGGGGAGTGCGGGTACGCGGCGGGCGCGCCGAGCGGCCCGCGCCCCACGTGCCCGTCGGTCAGCAGGGCGTCGTGCCCGCGCGAGGCCCCGGGGAGGTAGGCCCGCAGGCCACCGCCGCCGCGCAGCACGGGCAGCGACTGGTCCGCCGCGCGCAGCCGGGTGGCGACGGCCGTCCGGCGCTCGCTCTGGTAGCTGTCGAGCAGCCGCTCCGAGCCGCCGTGGTGCCAGGTGTGGGCGAGCTTCCAGGCGAGGTTGTCGACGTCCCTGAGCCCCTCGTCGAGGCCCTGGGTGCCGACCGCGCCGAGCAGGTGCGCCGCGTCGCCCGCGAGCAGCACCCGGTCGACGCGCCAGCGCCGGGCGAGCCGGTGGTGCAGGGTGTGGACGCCGGTGTCGATGAGTTCGTACGGCGGGGTCGCCCCGTCGCACCAGCCGGCCAGGGTCTCCCGGATACGGGTCACCAGGGCGTCCGGGGTGACGAGGTCGCCGCGCGGCGGGAGCAGCCAGTCGATCCGCCACACGCCGTCGGGCAGCGGGCGGGCGGTGATCTCCTCGCCGCTGCCCCGCCACGGGGGCTGACGGTGCAGCAGGGCCTCGCCGGGCCACGGCAGTTCGGTGCGGAGCGCGGCGACCGCGTGCCGCTCCACCGCCGTACGGCCGGGGAAGCGGATGCCGAGGAGCTTGCGGACGGTCGAGCGGGCCCCGTCGCAGCCGACCAGGTGGCTGCCGCGCCACCAGGTGCCCTCCGGGCCCCGGGTGTGCGCGGTGACCCCGTCGCGGTCCTGCTCGATCGTGTCGAGCCGGGCCTCGGTGACGACCGTGACGAGCTTCTGGTGGGCGATGGCGTCGCGCAGCCCGCGCGCGAGGGCGTGCTGGGGGATGTGGAGCGGCGCGGCCGGGGACGCGGGCGAGTCGGGGTCCTCCGCCCACTCCTCCGTACCGCCGAGGCCCAGGTCGAGCGCGGTGTGGCGCATCACCTGGCGGCGGCGGAGGCTGCGCCAGCCGACCCAGCGGAGGCCTTCGTCACGGAGGGTGGTGCAGCCGAGGCGCTCCACCATGGCCGCCGTGTCGGCGCGCAGGACGACCGTCCGCGCGGGGCGGGGGTCCTCCTTGCCGGAGCCCTCGTCGAGGACGAGGCTGGGCACGCCCTGGGCGGCGAGGGCGAGGGAGAGCGCGAGGCCGACCGGCCCCGCACCCACGACGATCACCGGGTCCACGGCGCGGCTCCTGACGGCCGGACGGTCATGGGGGCAGCACAGCTGAGTGTGGCACGAGCCCGGTGGTTGATCACAGAACGTATGCAACCCACTGAGGGTGCTTGCGTCAAGTGACGGGGTGGGCGCGGTGCGGCTGACCTGTGGTCAGTACCGCTCCGGCCCACCCGTGTCGTCCAACGAGGCGGTTCCGTCCGGCCTCGGTCAGGCGCCGGTGGCGGCCTCGGCCGCGGCGCTCCCGGCGTCCGCCGGAACCCCGCCGCCCTGCGCCGGGACGATCGCGGTCGCACCGGGGCCCTTCTTGCCCGTGCGGATCCGCTTCTCCAGCCGGCTCGCCAGCGTGGTGAGGGCGAAGTTGATGGCGATGAAGATCAGCGCGATCACCGTGAGGGTGGCGATCGTGTTGGCGCCGTAGTTGGCCGTGATCTGCCGGTTCTGGCTGAGCAGGTCGGCGAAGCCGAGCATGGCGCCGCCCAGCGCGGTGTCCTTCACGATCACGACGAGCTGGCTGACCAGGGCCGGGAGCATGACGGTCACGGCCTGCGGCAGCAGGACGTACAGCATGGTCTGCCCCTTGCGCATGCCGAGCGCGACGGCCGCGTCGCCCTGGCCCCGGGGGAGCGAGAGAACGCCGGCCCGGACGACCTCGGCGATGACCGAGGCGTTGTAGAGCACCAGGCCGGTGACGACGGCGTACAGCGGGACGTAGTCCGAGCTGACGGCCGTGAACTCCCGGTAGGCCTGGGCGGCGAACATCATCAGGAGCAGGACGGGGATGGCGCGGAAGAACTCCACGACCGCGCCGACGGGCACCCGCACCCAGCGGTGGTCGGAGAGCCGGCCGAGGCCGAGGGCGGCGCCGAGCGGCAGCGCGATGAGGATGGAGAGGGCCGCGGCCTTGAGGGTCTCCACCAGGCCGGGCAGCAGGTACGTCGTCCAGACCTGGGAGTCGGTGACGAACGGCGTCCACTTGGCGGCGTCCAGCTGGTTCTTCTCGGCCAGGGCGGCGAGAACCCACCAGGCGAGCGCGGCCATCGCCGCGAGGAACACGATCGTGTAGATCACGTTCCGCTGTTTGGCGCGCGGGCCGGGGGTGTCGTACAGGACGGAGCTCATCGCTTCACCGCCAGACGCTTGGCGGCCCAGCCGAGCAGCAGGCCGGTGGGGAGGGTGAGGACCATGAAGCCGAAGGCGAAGAGGGCGAAGACGGCGAAGAGCGAGTCGGCCTCGTTCTCGACCATCTCCTTCATCAGGAGCGCCGCTTCGGCCGCGCTGATCGCCGAGGCCACGGTGGTGTTCTTCGTGAGCGCGATCAGCACGTTGGCGAGCGGGGTGATCGCGGCGCGGAAGGCCTGCGGGAACACGATCAGGGAGAGGACCTGGGTGAAGCTCAGGCCGAGCGCGCGGGCCGCCTCCGCCTGCCCGGGAGGGACGGTGTTGATGCCGGAGCGCAGCGCCTCGCAGACGAAGGTGCCGGTGTACGCGACGAGCCCGAGGACCGCGAGCCGGAAGCCGATGTCGTCGGAGCGGTCGCCGCCCAGCGTGACGCCGAGCGTCTGGTTGAGGCCCAGGGAGCAGGCCACGATGACGACCGTCAGCGGGGTGTTGCGGACGATGTTGACGTACGCGGTGCCGAAGGACCGCATCAGCGGGACCGGGCTGACCCGCATGGCGACCAGCGCCGTCCCCCAGGCGAGGGAGCCGATGGCCGAGTAGAGGGCGAGTTTCGCCGTCACCCAGAAGGCGCCGAGCAGGTCGTACTGCCCGGAATCAAGAAAGTCGAACACGATGCTCCGCGCTCTCCCCTGGTGGTCGGTCGGTGTGGAGGCCGTCTGAAGAGCCGGCCGGTGCCGCGGTGACGGCCGCTCCCGGGGGAGGGCCGTCACCGCCGAGGCGGGGGTCGGATCAGCTCCGACCGCGGCTGCCTCTGGAGACCGCGACTACTTCTGGACGGCGGGCGCGGGCTCGTACTTGTAGCCCGAGGGGCCGAAGTGCTCCTTGACGAGCTTCTCCCACGTGCCGTCGGAGACCATCTTCTCGAGGGCGGTGTTGATCTTGCCGCGGAGCTCGTCGTCGCCCTTCTTGAGGCCGATGCCGTAGTTCTCGTCGCTCATCTTCAGGCCGGCGAGCTTGAACTTGCCCTGGTGCTCCTTCTGCGAGGCGTAGCCCGCGAGGATGGAGGCGTCCGTGGTCAGGGCGTCGACGGCCTTGTTCTCCAGGCCGGTGAGGCACTCGGAGTAGCCGCCGAGCTGCTGGAGGTCGGCCTTCGGGGCGAGCTTCTCCTTGACGTTCTGCGCGGAGGTCGAGCCGGTGACCGAGCAGAGCTTCTTGGAGTTGAGGTCCTCGACCTTGGTGATCGAGTTGTCGTCGGCGCGGACGAGGAGGTCCTGGTGGGTCAGGAAGTACGGACCCGCGAAGTCGACCTCCTTCTTGCGCTTGTCGTTGATCGAGTAGCTGGCGACGACGAACTTGACGTCACCGTTCTTGATCAGGTTCTCGCGCTCGGCGCTCGGCGCCTGCTTCCAGTTGATCTTGTCCTCGGAGTAACCGAGCTCCTTGGCCACGTACTTGGCGACGTCGACGTCGAAGCCGGCGTACGTGCCGTCCGGCGTCTTCAGGCCGAGGCCGGGCTGGTCGAACTTGATGCCGACGGTGATCTTGTCGCCGTTGCTGCCCGAGTCGGAGCCGCCGCCACAGGCGGTGGCGGTCAGCGCGAGGACGACGGCGGCCGCGGAGGCGGTGACGGTGGTGCGCAGCTTCATGGAGGAAAAGTCCTTCGGGTAGAAGTGAGTCGAGGCGAGGGAATCCCCAACTCGCCCATTAAGACAGGATCTTGCTCAGTGGTGCAGGATCTTCGAGAGGAAGTCCTTCGCCCGGTCGCTGCGCGGGCTGCTGAAGAACTCCTCGGGCTCCGCCTGCTCGACGATGCGGCCGTCGGCCATGAACACCACGCGGTTGGCGGCGGAGCGGGCGAAGCCCATCTCGTGCGTCACGACCACCATCGTCATGCCGTCCCGGGCGAGTTGCTGCATGACCTCGAGGACTTCGTTGATCATCTCGGGGTCGAGGGCCGAGGTCGGCTCGTCGAAGAGCATGACCTTCGGGTCCATCGCGAGCGCGCGGGCGATCGCCACGCGCTGCTGCTGACCGCCGGAGAGCTGCGCGGGGTACTTGTCCGCCTGCGAGCCGACGCCGACCCGGTCCAGCAGTTCGCGGGCCTTGGCCGCGGCGGCGGTCTTCTCCGTCTTGCGGACCTTGACCTGACCCAGCATCACGTTCTCGAGCACCGTCTTGTGCGCGAACAGGTTGAAGGACTGGAAGACCATGCCGACGTCGGAGCGCAGCCGGGCGAGCTCCCTGCCCTCCTGGGGCAGCGCCTTGCCGTCGATGGTGATGGTGCCGGAGTCGATGGTCTCCAGGCGGTTGATCGTGCGGCACAGCGTCGACTTGCCGGACCCGGAGGGTCCGATGACGACCACGACTTCGCCGCGGGTGATCGTCAGGTCGATGTCCTGGAGGACGTGCAGCGCGCCGAAGTGCTTGTTCACCTCGGAGAGGACGACCAGGTCGTCCGCGCCGCGCGGGGCGTCCTCGGGACCCTTGGACACTGACACTCCGCTCATGGGCCTCTTGCTCCGTCCTGCTCGGTTGGGGAGGACACTAGAGACCCGACGAGACGACCGTCATCACATCTGAGCGGAAATTGAGGATAACGATCCGGTCGCAACCGGGCACACTGCGTGAAGGACGTGTGCGGGTCGTACCGGGTGGATAACGAAAAACGCCGGGGTCGCAGGGGGAGACTTGACTGCGACGGTGATGATCGGCGTTCATGCCCTGGTACCACCGCGTACACACGGACCGCCCTCGTGCACACGGCACGGACCGCTCGACCCCCTCAGGAGGAGGTAGCCATGCGACTGCTGCTCGTCGAGGACGACGACCACGTCGCCGCCGCCCTCTCCGCGATCCTGGCCCGCCACGGCTTCACCGTCACCCACGCCCGCAACGGCGAGGAGGCGCTCCAGGCCGTCCTGCCCACCGCGCAGGGCGAGCGGCCCTCGTACGGCGTGATCCTGCTCGACCTCGGCCTCCCCGACCAGGACGGCTACCAGGTCTGCGGCCGCATCCGGAAGCTCACCACCACCCCGGTGATCATGGTGACGGCCCGTGCCGACGTACGGTCCCGGATCCACGGCCTCAACCTCGGCGCCGACGACTACGTCGTCAAGCCCTACGACACCGGCGAGCTCCTCGCCCGCATCCACGCCGTCAGCCGGCGCCACGGCGGGGCGGAGGAGGCGGCGGGCGCCGCCGGGACGGCCGAGGGACACCTGCTGCGGCTCGGTTCGGTGACCATCGAGCTGCCCACCCGGCGGGTCAGCGTCGACGGCGAGGCCGTCGCCCTCACCCGCAAGGAGTTCGACCTCCTCGCGCTCCTCGCCCAGCGCCCCGGGGTCGTCTTCCGCCGCGAGCAGATCATCAGCGAGGTCTGGCGCACCAGCTGGGAGGGGACCGGCCGCACCCTGGAGGTGCACGTCGCCTCCCTGCGCTCCAAGCTGCGGATGCCCGCCCTGATCGAGACCGTGCGGGGCGTCGGCTACCGCCTCGTCGCCCCCGCCGCGTAACCCCCGGCAGGCCCGCCCGTGCGCACCCGACTCCTCCCCCTCCTCATCATCCTGATGGCGGGGGTCCTGCTCGCCCTCGGCTTCCCGCTGGCGGCCAGCCTCGCCGCCTCCGAGCAGCAGCGGGTCGTCGTCGACCGGCTCGACGACGGCGCTCGGTTCGCCGCGCTCGCCCAGTTCGTCGGCGACGGCAACCCGGGACTCGACGAGCGGCGCGCCACCCTCGGCGGTGAACTCGCCAGCTACCACGACGTCTACGACATCCGTGTCGGCATCTTCTACCGCGACAACCGTGCGATGGCCGCCGCCCCCGAGGACTGGGTCGTACCGTACGAGGGGGAGGGCCGTCGCGCGTTCCGGGAGGCGCTGCTCGGGCGCCGCAGCCACGACCCCCCGCAGGTGTGGCCCTGGCAGCGCGACGCGCGGCTGATCGTCGCCTCGCCGGTGGTCCGCGACGGCGACGTCGTCGCCGTCGTCGTCACCGACTCGCCCACCGGGCAGCTCCGCTCGCGCATCCTGCGCGGCTGGCTCGTCATCTTCGTCGGCGAGGCCGTCGCGATGCTGGTCGCCGTCGGCGCGGCCGTGCGGCTCACCGGCTGGGTCCTGCGGCCGGTCCGCGTCCTCGACTCCGTCACCCACGACATCGCCACCGGCCGCATGAACTCCCGGGTCGCCGCCGCCGGCGGGCCGCCCGAACTGCGGCGCCTGGCCCGTTCGTTCAACGAGATGGCCGACAACGTCGAGGACGTGCTCGAACAGCAGCGGGCCTTCGTCGCCGACGCCTCCCACCAGTTGCGCAACCCGCTGGCCGCGCTGCTCCTCCGCATCGAGCTCCTCGCGCTCGAACTCCCCGAGGGGAACGAGGAGATCGCCTCCGTACGGACCGAGGGCAAGCGCCTCGCCCAGGTGCTCGACGACCTCCTCGACCTGGCCCTCGCCGAGCACCAGGCGGCCGAGCTGCGGCTCACCGACGTCGGCGCGCTCGCGGCGGAGCGGGTCGCGTCCTGGCGGCCGGTCGCCGACGACAAGGGCGTGCGGCTGACCGGCGCGGGCGGGGCGGTCACGGGCTGGGCGGACCCGGTGGCCCTGTCCAGCGCGCTCGACGCGGTGATCGACAACGCGCTGAAGTTCACCCCGGCCGGGGAGGAGGTCACCGTCACCGTCTCGGCCGCCCCGGGCGGGCGGACCGTCGACGTCGTCGTGGCCGACCGGGGGCCCGGTCTCACCGAGGACGAGCTCACGCGCGTGGGCGACCGCTTCTGGCGCTCGGGCCGCCACCAGAACGTCAAGGGCTCGGGCCTCGGCCTCTCCATCACGCGCGTGCTGCTCACGGCGGGCGGCGGCGGCATCTCCTTCGCCCCGAACGAGCCGCACGGGCTGCGGGTGACGGTGACGGTCCCCCGTCAGGCGCCGAAGCGGTGGAACGGCCAGGGGTACGCCTGAGGGTCGCGGAGGCGGCCGGGGAAGTCGCCGCCGGACGCGTCGCGGGAGCCCGTACGGCTCAGGGCTTCACCGAGCGGTAGTACCGCCGCGCGCCCTCGTGGAGCGGCAGGGGGTCGGTGTAGACGGCGGTCCGCAGGTCCACGAGCTGGGCGGGGTGGACCTTGGCGCCGATGACGTCACGGCTCCCGATCACCGTACGGGTGAAGCCCTCCACGAGGTCGGGATCGGCCTCGACGGTCGTGACGAGGAGGTTGGCGACGGCGAGCGTCTCGACCTGGTCGCCGTTCCGCACCTCCGTGTACGCGTCCCGGGGAATCGTCGCCGACCGGTAGTGGCGGGTCGAGTCGCCGACGTCGTGCAGCCGGCCGACCAGGGCCTTGTCCAGCGGGATCAGCCGGATCTCGAAGCGCGCGGAGAGCTTCTGCACCGCCTCGGTGGGCAGGCCGCCCGACCAGAAGAAGGCGTCGAGATCACCGTTCTCCATCCGCGTCGGCATCGTGTCGATGCCCGCCGAGACCGGTTCCACGTCCCGTACGGGAGTGAGGCCCGCCGCCGCGAGGACCCGGTCCGCGATGAGCCGCACACCGGAACCCGGCTGTCCGACGCCGACCCGCAGTCCCCGCAGGTCCTGCGGCTTCCGCACCGGCGAGCCCGTGGGCACCACGAGCTGCACGTAGTCGTCGTACAGCCGCACGCAGCCCCGCAGCCGCTCGAAGCCGGGCCGGCGCTCGCGCACGTACTGGGCGACCGCGTCGGCCGTCGCGACGGTGAAGTCCGCCTGGCCCGTGGCCACCCGCGCCAGGTTCTCCTGGGAGCCCTCGCTGGTCTTGAGCGTTATCGAGACCTCGGGCAGATCCTCGGCGAGCGCGCCCTTCAGCAGCTCCCCGTACTTCTGGTAGACGCCGCTGTTGACGCCCGTGCTGAAGGTGACCGGGCCGCTCGGGACGGGGGAGCCGAAGGGCGCGATCCACCACACGACCACCCCGCACAGCGCGAGCAGCGCGGCCGACAGCGCCAGGAGGCGGCGGCGGGCGGCACGGGAGAGCGAGGCGAGCATGGGGCGATCCTGCCAGCTCACCTCGGCGGCTGGCCAGGGACGACGGGGGAGGACCGGTGTGACGTGAGACGGCGCCCTCCGCCCCTCCGGAGTCCGGGACGACGCCGAGCCCGGCCCCCTCCGGAGTCCGGGACGACGCCGAGCCCGGCCCCCTCCGGCTCCGCCGAAGCGGTGAGCGGCCCCGGAAGCGCGTACCGCGGCGTGTGTCCTGCGGGAGCGTCCCGGCCCCTCCGGCTAGCGTCGGAGCGCGCTCGGCGATCTTGAGGACCGTCCCCGGTCCGCCCCTGGCACCGCGACCGGGCGCACCCACGCCCCCGTCCGCTCCGCCCGACCCCGCCCCGGCACTCCCGGGACCGCCTGTCCTGGTCACCATGACCAGCAGCAGCGACCGGAGTCCCGCAGTGAGCGTTGAAGGATCCAAGCTGCCCCTGTGAACGTCAGGCGTCGCCGGCGGTGTGGGCGACGAGGTTGCTTCCCCGCGGCATGGACCGGCTGCCCCGTCCTTCGGGGGGCCGGAGGACGATCTTGCCGGTGGTGCGGCGTTCCCGCAGGTCGATGTGGGCCTGGCGGGCGTCGGCGAGCGCGTACTCGGTTCCTGTCACGGGGCGCAGCCGTCCTTGGCGTGTGAGGTCGAGTAGCTGCTTCAGCGGGCCGCTCAGTGCCTCGGGGCGTGCGAGCGTCGGACGCAGCCAGAAGCCGACGACGGAGGCGTTGAGGCGGCTGAGACGGGCGGGATCGAGCGGGGGGTGGGGGATGCGGGAGGCGTTGCCGTAGGTGACGAGTCGACCGAAGTCGGCGAGGGACTCCAGGGCCTGTTGGAACAGGGTGCCGCCGGCCGCGTCGAGGATGATGTCGGCCCGCTGGGGCAAGGGATAGCGCGCTGTGCCGTCGGCGCCCAGGTCGAGGGCGAGCCGCTCCTTGTCGGGGTTCGAGGCCTGCGCGAGGACGAGGCCTGCCCCGAACTCCTTGGCCAACTGGACCGCGAGGCTTCCCACGCCGCCCGCGGCCGAGTGGACGACCACGCTCTCCCCGGGCTGCAGGCGCGCGGCGGACCGCAGCAGGTGCCAGGCGGTGAGGCCCTGTGTCAGCAGGGCGAGCGCCTGTGGGGCCGTAATGTCGTCAGGGATCGGGATGAGGGCGGACTCCGTGCAGAGGACCTGCTCGGCGTATCCGTGGGTGACTTTGGCGAGAACCCGACGGCCGTCCTCGGTGCGGCCGACGACCTCGCCGCCGGGGATGTGGGGCAGTTGGGAGGCGTCCAGGTACGAGCCGTCGGTCTGGAAGGTGTCGGCGAGGTTGACGCCGGCGGCTTCCACGGTGATGACGGTCTCGCCGGGCCCCGGTACGGGGGCGGGGACATCGACGGGTGTGAGGACTTCGGGGCCGCCGAAGCGGTCGAACCGTATGGCGAGCATCAGCAGGCACGCTATCTGTCGGCCCGGTCTCCGGGGCGCGGTCGTTCGGATCACGGCGGTGAGCTGCCGGAGGGGACGGGCGGGGCGTCGGGGCCCGCGGCGCGGCGTCGCCCGTGCGGGCGACGGCGCTCTACGCGAGGTCATGCCGAGCGAGGCGTCGTGGTGACGGCCGTGGTGACCGTCGGTATGCCGTCCTGGGAGGCGTGCACCAGCACCTGCCTCCGTCCTGTGCCGTCCGCGACGCCGGGCTCGGCGGTCACCAGGCAGGGGCGGTCGAACTCCACGTACCGGAAGAACTCCGTGTCGCACGCGGTCGCGTCGACGGGCTCGGGCAGCGCGGCCTGCGCGGCCTGGACCGCGGCTTCGAGCAGCACCATGCCCGGTACGTGATCGTGCGGGTGGTCGAAGAGCACCGGGTGGCCGGTGTCGGTTCTCAGTTGCCAGGTCAGCGGCGTGCCGGTGGGCGACAGGACCACGTCCTGTCCGTCGCCGCGGCCGACCAGGTGCGCGGCCACCGGGGGAGCCGGCGGCAGGGCCTTCGAGAAGGCCTCGGCCGCGTTGGCGTAGGGGCCGCGCAGCCGGTCGTACAGGAGGGGCGGGTGGGCCGAGTACTGCACCTCGGCGTGGCCGATCCGTTCACCGAGTCGGAAGGCCTCGATGTGCGAGGTGAGATGGAACGAGCCCATCCGGCGGCGTCTGACGGAAGGGTGGCTCACCAGGAGCGTCACCGACTCGGATCCGGGGCCGCGGTCGATGGTCAGGGCGGCCGGGTCGACGCGGAAACGTAACTGCTCCCAGCCGAGCCGGTGGCCCAGGGGCACCTCGTGCACCTCGTGGGTGAGCAGGGCGAGGGCCTGCCGAAGGCTCTCGGTGAGGAGGAGCGGGCTGTACCGGTGGCCCTCGGCGTAGAAGGCGTGGTCCCGGGGCCAGTGGACGGTGATCTGCTGCGTGGTCTCGCAGAGCCTCGTCCACGCGGTGATCAGGACTTCCTGCGCGCTGGCCTTGCGCACGAGAGTGCCGATGTCGATCGCGGTAGCCGGCAAGGTCGTGACAGCTGTGTTGCTCGACGTCATGGTTCGTCTCCTCGCTTGCGGGCAGGGGGAGTTGAGGCATGGAAGCGTGTGGTTCGCTGATGCCTCGCATAAAATAAAGAAGATTCTTCTTTTGGAGAAGGATCGAGATCGCGGATTGAGACAGGAGCGTGGACACGTGGCGGGTCGGGTCATGAAGCAGGAGAGGGCCGAGCGGACGAGGGCGGCAGTCGTCCGGGCCGCGGCGGAGGTCTTCGCGGAGAGCGGATTCGCGGGCGCAAGCGTCACGAAGATCGCCGACCGTGCCGACGTGACGCTGGGCGCGATCTACTTCCACTTCCGCAACAAGGAGGACCTGGCCAGGGACATCGTCACCGCACAGCCTGAGTTCGTCGTTCCGCCCAACCCCTCGCAGGGGTTGCAGCACGCCGTCGACGTGACGCTGACCTGGGCGTACCGGCTTCTGGAGAGTCCCATTCTGCAGGCCGGTGCCCGACTGGTCTGGGAGCAGGAGCACTTCACCGCGCCGGAGGAGAACTCGCACCAGCAGTGGACCGAGCTCATCGAGCGGGACCTGCGCGCGGCGCAGGCCAGGCGCGAACTGAAGGCGGGGACCGACGTCGGAGCCCTGGCCCGCCTGATCGTCAACGCCTGTACCGGCGCGCAGATGCACTCGCACATCGAGACCGGTCACGCGGACCTGCCCCAGCGCGTGGAGGACGTCTGGCGATGTCTCCTGCAGGCGGTCGCGGTGCCCAGCGCCGCGAAGCGGATCGAGCTGGGGCGGGCGCGGGGGATGGGCGACGAGGCCGCGGACGCGCCCCGGTCCGCCTCCTGACGATTGGCCGGATCGGAACGGTTCGACGGAACCCGGCGCGTGGGAGCGTGCCGTTCACCAGAATGAAGGGGGAGTGGCATGGCACAGGGCAGAGGCTTACTCGACGGCAGGAGCGTCATGATCACGGGCGCGTCCAGCGGTATCGGCGCCGCCGCGGCGAGGCACTTCGCGGCGGAGGGGGCGGCCGTGATGCTGATGGCCCGCCGCAAGGACCTGCTGGAGGAGCTCGCCGCGGAGATACGGGACGCGGGCGGGCGGGCCGAGACCGCGCCGGGCGACGTGACGGACAGCCGGGCGGTGGAGGATGCCGTCGCCAGGACGGTGGAGGCCTTCGGGGGGCTGGACGGCGCGTTCAACAACGCGGGCTGGGGCGCCATGGGACCGCTCCTGCACGAGACCGACGACGCGGTGTTCGATCGCGTCATGGACGTCAACGTGCGCGGCGTGTGGAACTGCCTCAAGCACCAGCTGCCCGCGATGGCCGCCCGGCCCTCCGGAGGTTCGGTGGTCAACACCTCAAGTACGGCCGGCCGGTTCGCCACCGGTGCGATCGCTCCGTACGTGGCGGCCAAGCACGCTGTCGTGGGCCTGTCCAGGGCCGCTGCCGCGGAGTACGGAAGCCACGGCATCAGGGTCAACGCCCTGCTCGTCGGGGCCACACGCACCGAACTCATGGAATCCGCCATCCGTGACGTCCCCGGCCTCGCGGAGGCCGCTGTGGCCCGCGCCGTCCAGCGCCGCCTCGCCGAACCGGTGGAGGTGGCACGGGCCGCGGCATGGCTGCTGAGCGATCAGGCCTCGTTCGTCACCGGCGGAGCGGTGCCGGTGGACGGAGGTGTCGGCGCCGTGTGACCTGTCTCGTCCGTGAGGCAGTGCATGACTAAATCCCAGATGCGCGCCACCCGCTGAGCGGGTCGTCCTGCCGGTATGTCCGGACAGGAGGCCCGCCGGCGGATGTCGTGCTCCGCCCCCACCACCAGGTACGTGGCCAGGCACTCCAGCGCGGCGCCCTCTGCGGGCGTTCGGGCCCCCGCGGGCGAGCCCAGCCGGTCGTGGATCACCGGCATCCAGACCGACGTCCACTCCGAACAGTATTCGGTGGACTCGCGGCTGAGGCGGGCCGCTGCCCGTACCGTCACGTCCTCTTCGAGGAGCGCCGTCAGCGCCACGCTGAGGGAAGCGACCGCCCGTACGGGAGGCTCCCGCCGCGCCGCCACCCGTCGCACCGCCGTCTCGGTGGCCTCGCGTCCCTCCGCGCGCACCGCGGCCGCCAGTTCCTCCTTGTTGGGGAAGTGGAAGGTGAGGGCTCCGACGGAGATGCCGGCGGCTCTCGCGATGCGGGACAACGAAGAGCCCTTGTAGCCCCCGGTGTCGAATTCGCTTGCGGCAGCACGCATCACGACCTGTCGTGTCCGGGCGGCTCGGTCCTGCATCGCACCATCCTTCACTGACGTCTCGACCTCACAGCCGATGGTGGCTGTCGGGTCACATTAGACGGCGTACTCGCCACAGCAAAAAAAAGAGAACTATTATTTGTTCTGACCTGACGGGCGTGCGCCAGGGTTGTACGCCCTTACGTTGACGGGCACTTGAGGGGGAGCGGTGACGCAGACGGCGATCCACGTGCTGGTTGTCGAGGACGATGCCATCGAGGCCGAGGCGAGGATGAACGACCTGCGCAGGCAGGGGTACTCCGTGAGCAGCGTGGACACCGGTGCCAAGGCGCTGAGGATGCACCAGAACTCCGACCTGGTCCTGCTGGACCTCGATCTGCCCGACATCGACGGCATCGAGGTGTGCCGGACCATCCGGGCGTCCGGTGACAAGCCGATCATCTCCGTGTCGCCGGGCGACGCCGAGATGGACCGGGTCCTGGCGCTCAAGGCCGGTGCCGACGACTGCGTCGACCTCTCGTGCGGTTCCCGCGAGATGGCCGCGCGCATCGAGGCGGTGATGCGCCGGAGTTCGCCGCGTCAGACCCCGGCCCGCACGATCGTGCTGGACACGCTGCGCATCGACGTGCCGGCCCGTGAGGTGCGGCTCAGAGGGGAGTTAATCGGCCTGACGGGCAAGGAGTTCGACCTGCTCCACGTGCTGGCCGCCAACGCCGACGAGGCGGTCTCCCGCAAACAGCTGATGGCCAGGGTCTGGGAGACCAGCTGGGCCGACTCCAGTCGAACCATCGACACCCACGTCCGCAGTCTGCGCGTCAAGCTCCGCGCGAGTTCCTGGATCGTCACCGTGCGCGGCGTGGGATACCGCATGGGGCGGGGGTGAGCGGGGCGCGTGGCGGTCCCCCGCGATCTGCCGCGCGCCCTTCCCGAAAGCCCGGGGGCAAGACGGCGCGGCCCCCGGGCGACGGGGTGCGCGAGGCACCGGGTCGCTCAGAGGCCGCATCCGTACGTGTCCCGCGGTGGCTCAGGTCGCGCTCGGGCGCTTGGCGGGGAAGCCGTGCCGCCGGGAGGCGACGACGACCAGGAGCACGGGCACCAGGAGGAGCAGTACGCTCCACGGGAAGGACGTGGGGCCCATGGAGTCGAGCAGGATGCCGCCGACCGCGCCACCGCCGGCCATGAACGAGTTCCAGGTGGTCACCAGCAGGGCCTGGCCCCGGTCGCCGCCCGCGTCCGTGACGGCGGTCTGCAGCAGGGTGGCCACCCCGCCCCAGCCGAGACCCCACAGGACCATCGCCGTGTACACCACGTAGTCGCTCTCCGCGAGCAGTGCCAGCATCACCGAGGCGACGATGAACAGCGCCGTGGAGGCCACCGTCAGCTGCCGCAGCTTGCGGTCGACCATGGCACCGGTGACGAAGATGCTCACCATGGACGCGATGCCGAACACCAGCAGCACGATGTCGCGCCGTCCGCCCATCTCGTACTCGTCGAGGAACGTGGCGATGTAGGTGTAGAGGATGTTGTGGGCCAGGACGTAGGCGGCCACCACGAACAGCACGGCCACGACGCCGGGCAGCTTGAGGGCCTTCAGGATCGGCTCCCGCTGCCCCGCCTTCTGTCCCGGGGCGTCGGGCACCGATACGCTGATCCAGGCGAGCAGCAGGGCGGAGATCAGGGCCACCAGGCCGAAGGTCAGGCGCCAGCCGAACAGGCCGCCGAGGAAGGTGCCGACCGGGATGCCCAGGGAAAGGGCCAGCGGGATGCCGGCCATGGTGATCGCGATCGCCCGTCCCTGCAGGTGAGGCGGTGCGAGCCGGCGCGCGTACCCGACCAGCTCGGCCCAGACGGCCGCGGCCGCCACACCGGCGAGCAGGCGGAACGCCATGGTCAGCGGGTAGCTGGAGGACACGGCGGTGACGACGTTGGCGACGGCGAAGACCACCACGGCCAGCAGCAGCAGCCGCTTGCGCCGCCATGCCGACGTGGCCACGGACAGGGGGATCGCCGCGACGCCGGTCGCGATGGCGTAGATGGTCAGCGACTGACCCGCCGCCGACTCGCTGACGGACAGGTCCCGGGCCATCTCGGGCAGGACGCCGGCGGGGAGGGCCTCGGTGAGGATGCCCATGAAGGCGGCCGTGCCCAGGGCCAGGAGGGGGGACCAGGGAAGTCCCTGGCCCGTGTCTTCGTTGGAGGTTGCGGAGGCCGGTGACTCGGTCTGGGAAGTGGTCATGACTGTATGCTCAAACCCTTACATTGATGTGAAGGTCAAGGTGATGGAAGGTGATGTGGGTCACATGTTGATCGGAGAGCTCGCAGAACGCACCGGAACCTCTCGCCGCTTGCTGCGCTACTACGAGGAGCAGGGACTGCTCCGCTCCGGTCGGTCTCCCAACGGGTACCGGGACTACGCCGAGTCCTGCGTCGACCGGGTGCTCCAGGTGCGCGGTCTGCTCGACGCGGGGCTGCCGACCCGGATCATCAAGCAGATCCTGCCGTGCATGGACACTCCGCGCGCCACCCGCATCTCGAGCGCCACCGACGAGACCATCGCGACCCTGGAGCGGGAACGCGACCGGATGACCGACCGCATCCGCTGCCTGGAGCGCAACCGTGACGCCATCGCCGACTACGTGGAAGCGGTCCGCAAGGCTCAGGACGAGGCCCGGTCCCAGGCGGTGAAGCCCGCGGAGGCCGCCGTACTCGTCTGAGGGGCGTAGGCGACCTCGTTCGACAGCACCACGCCGTGGCTCGCGATGTCGAAGGTGACCCGGTCGCCGTCCGCGATGCGGAACCCGGCGTGGAAGCTGGCCTTGTCCGAGCCCAGCAGCAGGTAGTTCACCAGCTCCGGCCGGCGCATGCCGGGGTAGGAGAACAGGTTGTCCACCATGTCCGGCACCCGCTGGAAGATCGCGTCCGCACCGCAGGTGAAGTCGCCCTTCCACGCGACGGCGCCCTCGCGCTCGATGATGATCTGCCCCGTCACCGACTCCGGCGGCGCACCCAGGAACAGCCACGGGGTCATGGACGTGTCGCAGAGCTTGGCGTACGGGGTCCATCCCCACGGGTTCTTCAGGTGCAGGCCGATGTCGTTGAGGTCGTTGGCGAAGGTGTACCCGGCGTAGTGCGGATCACCCTGCTCGTCGTTGACGAAGACGAGACCGACCTCCGGCTCCTCCAGGAGCGCCACCGCGGACGCCGGCACCGTGAGCGGCGCGCTGTTCGTCTCCAGCCACGCACCGAACCCCTTGATCAGCCAGTTCGGGGCGATGAACTCCTCGTCGGGCGCCGGCGGCTGGGGGAACTTCGAGCGGTGGGTCCCCATGAACCCGGTGATCAGGGAGTTCCCGGAGTCCTTGGGAAGCAGCGGCGGGAGGTAGCGCACCTCCGGGTCGCCGTAGGCGACCGTGACCGGGGCGCCACCCGAGACCACCGAGGCCAGCAGCGCCTCGGTGCCACCGCCGGCCAGGACGGCTCGGCGTAGTTGCCCGTCGGACACCGGGTACAGGGTGAGCGGCTCGGCGGGCACCGGAAGCCCCAGGCCCGCGTAACGCTGTCCGCGGTACTCGCATTCGAAGAGAACGGACATCACAGAGCGACCTCCTCAAGGTCGTCGGAAGGGAATCCGCCGCCCGGCCGGAGCGCTGGCGCGGCGATGATGGCAATCCGGCTCAGGGCCGGTCGTCGAAGGCCGCGGTCAGATCCGTCAGGACCTCCGAGACCCGGTCGAGTGACGCCCTGATCCAGGGCAGTGACAAGGGGTCGGGCGCGGACAGTGCCGCCCACCGCTCGGCGTCGGTGTCTCCGTACAGTCGGCTGGTCGCGACCCGGATCCGCAGGGATCGGTCGGCTTCACCGAACGCGGTGCCCGACAACACGCCGACCCCGTAACGGTCGGTGAGCAGGGCGGCGAGATCGTCGCCCCCGGCGACCCCGTGGACCCGGCCGAGCGCCTCCCGCAAGGGCTCGAAGTCGGGATACAGATAGCAGGTGGCCCGCACGGGGGCGAGCCGCGCGCCCGTGGCCGTGAACGAAGCCGCCACCTTCCGGACCACCCGTTCGTGCAGACGCCGGGCGGCGGCGACGTGCGCGACCACCTCCGGCGGCTCGCCGAGGGCGTAGGCGGCGGCCGCTTGCATGGGCGCCGCCGTACTCGACCAGACCTGGCTGGCGACACCCACGAGCCGCCCGCGCAGGCCGTCGCCCAGGGGGCCGGACGGCAGGCGGGCGATGCCGATCCGCCAGCCTCCCAGCGCCAGGTTCTTCGTCAGCCCGGTCGTCACCACGGTGCGCTCCGGTGCGAACACGGCGGGGGAGACCGCCGGACGCTCGGGATCGAACACCAGGTCGCAGTAGATTTCGTCGGAGACCACGACCAGGTCCAGCTCCCTCGCCACCGTCGCCAGCCGGCGCACCGTCTCCGGTGACGCGATCGTGCCCGTCGGGTTGTCGGGCACGGTCACGACCACGCACCGCGGATCACGGCCGGCGGCGCGGGCCGACAGAACGGCCTCGCGCAGCGCGTCGGGATCGGGCACACCGCCCTCACCGGGCCGGACGGGAACCGGCAGCGGGCGGGCTCCAGCCAGCCGGGCCTGGGCGCCGTAACTGACCCAGCTCGGTACCGGAACGACCACGTCCGTGCCGCCCACCGCGAGCAGCAGTGCGAACAGCAGGGGTTTGCTGCCCGGTCCGCAGACCACATCGGCCGGACCGGTCTCCAGTCCGCGCCGGGTCCAGTACCCGGCCGCCGCGGCCCGCAACTCCGCCGACCCGGTCACCGGCCCGTAGGCATTGCGGTCCGCCGCCTCCGTCAGCCGCTCCCGAAGCGCCGGAAGCACGGGGAGGCCGATCTCGCCACTGGCGAGGAACAGCACCCGTTCACCCGCCTGCCGACGGTGCTCCAGCTCCTGGTCGGCGGCCAGGGTCGCCGACATGGTCACCGGCACGGACGAGGACATGGCGCAGGCCTCCTGAGAGGGGGAGAAGAGTCTGGGAGAGAAGGAAGTGAGGGGAGAGGGAAGTGGGGGAGGAGGAGCGGGGGAAGTGGGGAAGTGGAGGGGGGAAGTGGGGGAGGAGGAGTGGGGGAAGTGGGGAAGTGGAGTGGGGGAAAGCCGGGGGGTGGCTGGGGGAAGGACACCCCCCGGCAGCTTTCGGCTGAGGGCGCGTCACCCTCCCGCGTACCGCGCCCGGAGCTCGACCTTGCGGACCTTGCCGGTCAGCGTCTTGGGCAGCGCGTCGACGACCTCCAGCCGCTCCGGGTAGAACCGGGGGTCCTGCCCGTTCCGGCGCAGGTGCTCCCGGATGTCCCGCAGGGTGGGACGGGCACCGCCCCGGGGCACGGCGACCACCAGGATCGGATCGTCCACCTGGCCGTTCGGCCCCAGCAGCGTCACCTCCGCCACCTTCGGGTGCCGGGAGAGGATCGCCTCCAGCTCCGCCATCGGCACGACGATCCCGTCACGCAGGATCGTGTCCTTCGCGCGCCCCAGGATCCGGATGCCGCCGCGCCCGTCCTCCCGCGCCACGTCCCCGGTGTCGAACCAGCCGTCGGCGGTCAACTCCGCGTCGAAGGCCTCCTGCTGCTTGAAGTAGCCGAGCGCCTGCGACGCGCCACGCGCCCGCAGCCGGCCAACGACGGCCCGCTTCGACGGGTCGTGGCACAGGTCGATCCGGATCTCCATGGAGTCGATCGGCCGACCGTGACTGTGCGCGGCCCAGTCCTGGTTGTAGTCCAGCCGGCTGATGGTGACCGGGCCGAACTCCGACATGCCCCACACCGAGTACGTGCGGGCCCCGAACGTCTCCCGCAACTCGTCCACCAGCGGCTGGAGAACAGGCGCCGCACCCGTGACCGTGTGCCGCAGGCTCGACACGTCGTGCGGGTCGATCTGCTGTGCCTGTGCCACGCCGGACAGCGTCGGCGGCGGCCCGTACAGCAGCGTCGCACCGTAGCGTTCCACCAGATCCAGCAGACCCGCGTGGTCCGGGCCGTCCTGGAACGCGATCGTCCCGCCCAGCATCACCCCGGCGAGCACGCCCTGGCCGAAGCCCGAGTAGTGGACCAGCGGGGTGGTGACCGCGGCCACCAGGTCGTCACGGAGCAGGAAGGTGTCGACGTAGCCGCGCACACCGGAGTGGACGGTGTTCTGGCTGTGCACGACACCCTTGGAGAAACCGGTCGTGCCCGAGGTGAACAGGACCACGAACGGCTCGTCGGGCCGGAGCTGCCGCCCCTCCAGATCAGCCGCGCGCTCGTGCTCCCAGTGCACCTGGACGAAGTGGTCGTGGAAGTCGACCGCGTCGTCGGGCGCGTGCCCCCCGACCACCACCACGTGCTCCAGCGGAAGCTCCTGCCGCAGCGCGTTGACGGTGTCCGCCAGCGGATAGCCCTCCCACTCGGGAACCGTCACGATCACCCGGGCCTCCGTGAGGGCCAGCCGGTGGCGCAGCTCCTCCTCCTGGCACACCGGCGCAATGGGGCATATCACGGCACCGACCGCCATGCAGGCGAACATCAGCGGCACCATCTCCCACCGGTTCGGCAGCTGTACGGCCACCACGTCACCGCGCTGAACGCCCAGTTCCAGCAGCGCCCCGGCGAAGCGGTCGGTCAGCCGGGACAGCTCCGCGTAGTCCAGGGTGTCCGTACGTGCCTCGTCCAGGCGGCGTCCCGCGACGGCCAGCTTGCGCGGCCGCTCCCGGGCCTGCCGGCGCAGGTCGTCGAGGAAGGTCTCGTCCCGCCACCAGCCCCGGCGCCGGTACTCCGCCATCCGGTCCGCGGCCTCCGCGCCGTGACGGGAGGGGGCGGCCACGACCGTGGCCGTCATCGGCGTTCCGCTCGCCGCGTCGCGAGGAGCTCGGGCAGAGGGTCGCCCGCCGTTGCCGCGGCGATCTCCAGAAGCGCACGGGTGTTGAGCTGGACCCGGTCGCCCACCCAGTCGAACACCCACGCCTTGCGGGCCTCGGCCCCCAGGTCGAAGGGGACCACCCGGGTGACGGCCAGTGCCGCCGACGCGGCCCCGCCGATGTTGGCGATGACGCCCGGCACCAGAGTGCCACCGGAGGCCCGGACCTTCTCCTTGGCCTCGTCGCTGGAGCTGAGGTTGCCGCCCTCGACGACCAGCGGTGCCCGCAGCCGGTGCGCGTTCTCGGCGTTGATCGCGTACTTCTGCGCGGCGAGGATCAGCAGGTCGGCGTCGACCTCGAGCCAGGCGTCGGCACCGTCCGACACGTTGACCCCGGCAGGGAGCCTGGAGCGGTCGATCCGTCCGAACTCGTCGGTGACGGCGATCAGGTCGTCCACCGGAAGCCGGTCCGCGCTGATCGTGCCGTCGATGTCGGCGACACCGACGATCACGTGTCCGCGTTCCTCCAGGAACCGGGCCACCGCGCGACCCACCGCGCCGAACCCCTGTACGACGACGCGCGCCGCCTCCGACCGCCCGGAGGCCTCCAGGGCGGTCACCGCGGCCACCCCGACTCCGTGCCCGGTGCAGTCGATCAGGGGCTCGTAGTACGTACGCCAGTCGATCGGCATGTCCGGGGCGCCCAGCCGGAACCGCGGGTCGTAGCCGGCCTCGTCGAAGAAGACCGCCCGGTCGGCCGGGGTCACCCCCATGTCGATGCCCAGGTGAATGCCGCCGTGCAGCAGCGGCTTGATCGTCCGGCCGAAGGTCCGGAACGTCTGCTCACGGTCCGCGCCGTTCGCGACGATGCCGGCCTTCGCGCCTCCGATCGGCAGTCCGGCCAGGGTGAACTTGTGGGTCATGTCGCGTGCCAGGCCCGCGACTTCCGCCTCGGTCACCCCGGGGGTCATCCGGGTGCCGCCCATGGCCAGGCCGTCGTAGAGGGAGTCGACGACGACCCAGCCCTTGATGTCGCCGCCGCTACCGTTCAGATGGACCGTGAAGGCCGGGTCCTGCGTCTCTTCCAGATCACTCATTGCCAAGTCCTTAAGAGGGGAAGTGGTGGGGGAGTCGGGTGCGCGGTCACTGGTAGAGCTCGGCGAAGCCCCGCAGGATCTCCCGCCCGTCGCTGCGGAACTCCAGGTGCGCCTGGGCGCCGTGGATCCGGCCGTCGTCCGAGCGCAGGAACTCCACGGGAGCGTGCTCGGAGCGGCCGATGGAGCGGAAGCCCGCGGGAGCCTCCTGCAGATAGAGGGTGTGCCGGTGGAAGACCGTCACCGTGGGCTTCACATGGGTGAACAACGGCTCCTCCTTGTCCACCTCCACGTCGTAACCGCCGACGCGCTGCGGGCCCTCGGCCAGCCGCCCGCCCTGCGAGACGGCGATGATCTGCATGCCGCCACAGATCCCGAACACCGGGACCTCCGAGGTCATGACCAGATCGATCAGCGGCTTGTAGAACTCCGTGTCGTACGCCCGTACCTTCGTGCCGCTCAGCACGATGGCCTGATGGCGGCCGTCCAGCCGGGCCGGCACCGAGGCGGCGTCGACCACGTCGGTGGCCGATCCCAGCTCCTCGAACCGGTGGCGCAGCTGCTTCAGGGACAGCGTTCCGTTGTTGACCACTAGCACGCGGGATTGAGCCACGTTCAGCGCTCCTCAGGTTCGTGTGATGACGGTGCCGGTGCGGCCGGCCAGCAGAGCGGTGACGGGCGCGCTGCCGATGACGACCCGCTCCACCCCCCGCTCCAGGCCCTCGCCCGCAGCCCGCAGCTTCTTGCGCATGCCGCCGGTGGCGCCCTTGTCGCGGAAGGCCGCGGCGGCTTCGGCACTGATACGGGAGACCGGCTCGCCGTCGATCAGCAGATGCGTCACGTCGGTGACCAGCACCAGGTCACTCGCGCCGATCTCGCCGGCGACGGCCGCGGCCGCCCGGTCGGCATCGGTGTTGACCTCCTTGCCGGCCTCGTTCCGCGCCAGTGGCGTGACCAGGTAGGCGTGGCCCGACTGCAGGTTCTTCAGCGCCTCGGGATCGACCCCGGTGATCGGACCCACCAGGTTCTCCAGTTCCACCAGCTGCTTGCCCTGCCACCACCAGCGCTCGCCCTCGCCGGCCCGTACGAGGCCGTCGCTGCCCAGCACTCGCTCGGCGACGATTCCGCGCGACTCCAGTCGGCCCAGCACGTCCTCGGCCATCACGGCACTGACCGTCTTGATGTCCGCGATCACCTCGGGCGTGGTCCACCGGCTCTGGTTGCCGTACCGGTCGCGCAGGATCGCCGAGGGCTCGCTGTAGCGAGGGCTGAATCGCTTCAGCGGTTTGGACCAGCCGTGCACCAGAACGAGCGGATGGCTTCGCCCGAGCTCGGCCAGGTCGTCCCACCACGGTTCGGCCAGATCGTCCAGGCAACTTCCGCCCAGCTTGACCACGACGGGGGCCGCGCCGGCGTTCCCCGCCACACTCTGAGTCACGTTTCCGTCTCCGCTCATGCCGGCATCACCGGTTGCATCGTCAGCCCCGTCTCCTCGGGGAGCGCGAACCGCAGGTTCGCGGCCTGGACGGCCTGACCCGCGGCGCCCTTGACCAGGTTGTCCAGGGCGGCGAGCGCGACGACGCGGCCGCCCTCCTCGTCGTGCAGCACCGTCACGTCGCAGAAGTTGGAGCCGAGCACCGCCTGCGGGTCGGGCACCGGGATCAGCGTCTCGTTGTGCCGGCGCACCCGGACGAACTGCTTGCCCTTGTAGAAGCGCGTGTAGGCGCGCTGCAGCTCCCGCAGGTCGACCTTCTCGTCCGTGAACACGTAGCTGCTCGTCATCAGTCCGCGCACGTGGGAGACGCCGTACGCCGACATCGACAGCGACGCGACCGAGCCCGGCCTGCCGCGTTCGAGGAAGTCACTCACCTCACCGGCGTGCCGGTGACCTGTCGGCGAGTACGGGGCGATCGCACCGTTGCGCAGCGGATGCAGGTCCGTGGTGCGCAGTGACAGGCCGCCGCCGCTGGAGCCGCTCTTGCCGTCCACCACCACGGTCTTCAGCGCCAGCCCGAGCCCCAGCGTCAGCGGGGCCAGGGACAGCGTCATCGCCGTGGCGTAGCAGCCCGGCAGCGATATCAGCGCGGCGTCCGCGAGCTGCTCGCCGACCAGCTCGGGCACGCCGTAGACGAACCGGTCCACGAGGTCGGTGCGCCGTTTCACCTTCGGGTACCAGCGGTCGTGGAGCTCCGGGGTGCGGATCCGGAACGCGCCGCTGAGGTCGATGACCGCCGGTATGCGGTCGGCCAGCAACGCGGCCAGCTCCGCGGAGACCGGCGCCGGCGTCGCCAGGAACAGCACGTCGACGAGATCGGCCACGTCCTCGGTGACCGGCTGCACCGTCAGGCCCATGTCGAAGCGCAGCCCGGGGTGCAGCTCTGCCGGTCGCCGACCGATGTTCGAGGAGCCGCCCAGGAAGGTCAGCTCCATCTCGGGGTGCTGGGAGATCAGTCTGATGAGGTCGCCGCCTGCCAGCCCGGAGGCGCCGACCACTCCTGCGCGGATCATGCGAGCAGCTCCTGAAGGTGTCCGCCGATGGCGGCGGGGACATCAGCCCCGGTCGTCTGGGCGACGGCCCTGAAACCGGGTGCGTGGTTGACCTCGTTGACGACGAAGCCCTCGGCCGTGCGGAACAGGTCGACCCCGTAGATCCCGGAGCCGAGGACGTCCAGCACACCGTTGACGATCTTCACCACGTCGGGGTCGCGGGCGATGGCGCGGCTGCTGTTGCCGAGCGCGGCGTTGTTCCGCCAGTCGGTGCCTCCGCTGGCGAACTCCGCGGCCCCGACGAGCTCGTCGCCCACCACCAGGCAGCGCACCGAAGTGCCTCCGGCGAGGAAGGGCTCGACCAGGCAGGCTTGCTCGAACGCGTGCCCGAGATCCTCGACGTAGTCGTACACCGACTGCGCGACATCGGCGTCGCGGATCAGGGTGACCCGCTTGCCCATGCCGCCGTACACCGGCTTCAGCACCAGCGGCAGCTCGAACTCCTCCAGCGCCGCGGCGAAGTCGGACCGCGAGAGCACCAGCCGGAACTCCGGGACCGGTACTCCTGCCGAGCGGAGCATGGTCCGCAGCACGGCCTTGTTCTCGCAGGCGTTGATCGCCCGCGCGGAGTTGATCACCGGAAGCCCGGCCTCCTCGGCCAGGGTGGCGATCAGGCCGCCGCGCGTGTAGCTGCGACTGCGCAGCAGCAGGGCGTCGTAGCCGTCCAGGCGCGAGGAGTCGGGACGGCCCAGGCACAGGGACTCGTCGTTCACCCACTCGATCGCCAAGCCCAGCGCCGGCGCCGCCTGGATCAGCTGCCTTTCCTCCCAGGCGATGCGGTCCGCGATGATCGCGACGGACTTGGTCATCTCACTGACCCCAGTCGCGCAGCTGCACCTCGACCATCGACAGCTTCAGCGTGCCGTCCTCGATGCCCTCGACGCGGAGCGTGAGCATGCACTCCGGGCACGAGAACGTCTCACCCTCGACGACCGGCGGCACGGTGAGGTCGGTCTCGCACTCGGGGCAGACGCCGAGCATGGTGGCGGTGGACATCAGATGACTCTCCTCAATCACATGTGACAGAACAGAAAGGGAAGGGAGCAGAAGGGACGGAATGTGACGCGGGTGACGCGGGTGACGCGGGTGAAGCGGGGGGCGACCGGTCAGGCGGCCTGGAAGTCGACGGCGGCCTTGCGGATCGCGTCGCGGTCGAGCAGCTGTCGACCCGTGGCCTCCTGCCGGTCGACCAGCCACGCGGTGAACGGCTCCACGTCCACGGACACCCCGCTGTCCGTCAGCGCCCACCGCACGAGGGCGGGGGTCAGCCGGGTACGGACGAGCAGCTCCCGGGTGTTGCCGACCAGTTCCGCGGGCAACGTCTCGTATGCCTCCGGGTGGGTCAGCTGACCCGGCAGTTCGTAGGCGAACGCGTGCGGCGACGTCGGGCCCGACTGGAACGCCTCCCCCAGGCCGGCGCCGCGCAGCGCGACCCGCGACAGCTCGGTCAGATGCGTCAGGTCGAACCGGGTGTCTCCGTGCACCACGCGCAGGGCGGTCAGCAGCTCGGCCAGGGGCGCGTTGCCGCCTCGTTCTCCGATGCCGCCCACCGTGGCCGAGATCCACTGCGCGCCCGCGCGGACCGCGGCCAGGGAGTTGGCCACCGCCATTCCCAGCATGTTGTGCGAGTGGATCTCGATCTCGGAACCGTCGATCGCGGTCAGATCGCCGATGACTTCTTCCATCTGCCAGGGCGACAGATAGGCGACCGTCTCCGCGAGCCGGAACCGGTCGGCCCCGGCCGCGAAACCCGAGGTCACATAGGGAACCAGTCGTTCCTTGGGCGTACGGGCGCCGTCCTCGCCACTGAAGGTGACATGGAAGCCGCGTTCCTTGGCCTGGGTGATCGCCGAGCGGGCCAACGCCTCCAGGAACTTGGCGCTGGGTGATCCGAGCTTGAGTGCGGCGTGCTGCTCGGACGTGGGGATCGAGTACATGATGTGTCGCACGCCGAGCCGTTCCGCCTCGTCGAGGGCCGTGGCGACCTGCTGTCGGTCGCGGACCACCACGAGCGTCATGCTGCGCTCGGGTCCGATGGCCTCGTGCGTGGCGAGGATCAGATCGGCGTCCTTGGAGCCGGAGCCCGAGACCATGCCCACCTCGACGAGGTCGACACCGGTCTTCACCAGCAGGTCCGCGATGATCGCCGCGTCCTGGGGGCCGAATTCCACGCCGGCCATGTGCGCTGAGTCTCGCAGGGTCGCGTCGGACAGTGACGGCAGAATTTTCGGAATTCCGGTCTCGAGGTCTTCGCTTTCCATTGCACTACCTCCGTGTGAGGGTCCCGAATTACGTTTCCGGGCCAGCGCTATCCGCTGAGTTCGAATCGAAAGCCGGGCGGTTGGCGAGCCGATGAACATCCTGGGGGAGGCGGCACGGCCGGGGCAACAGCTCCCAAGTGAGGTTCTTGTCAAGGGATGTGTGGTCATGTCATGGCGCGTGACGTCCGCTGAAATCTCGCGCCGCACTGTCAGGAAATCAAGGGGCGTTCGGTTCTCCGGATATGTTTTCGAAGTCCGCTTCTTGTGCGGGTTGTCGCCCCTGGCTTCGACCCTCTTCGGAAAAGGGGAAAAGGAATCCATGGTGTCTCCGCAAGACCATGCCGCCCTAGACGACGCCTCATCAACGGCCGATCGGGCCCGAGAGCTGGCCGATCGGACCCGTGAGCTCGTCGACCGCCTCGTCCGCCCCAGCACCGCGGACCGCGACCGCCGTCGGCACTGGGACAAGACCCTCTTCACGGCACTCTCCGCCTCCACCGGCCCCGCACTCGCCGGCCTCCTCGTCCCCGAGGCCTACGGCGGTCCCGGGCTGACGGCCACCCAGACCTGCGCCGTCCTCGACGCACTGGGCGAAGGCTCCCGCGACCCCGGACTCTCCCTCGCCGTCACTGTCCACGCCGTCCTGGCGACGGTGCCCCTGCGGGCTTTCGGCAGCCCCGCCCAGCGCGAGCGCTACCTGCCCCGCATGGCCACGGGAGAGTGGCTCGGCGCCGTGTCCCTGCGGCAGACGCAGAGCACCGCGTTCGCCCCCACGATCACCGCCCGGCCCGCCACGGACGGGCCGGGCGGTTGGATTCTCGGCGGCGAGGTCGACATGGTCGCCCTCGGCCCCCAGGCGCACCACTTCCTCGTCATCGCCGAACACGAGGACGGATCGCGCACCGCCTTCGTCCTCGACCGCGACACCCCTCGACTGCGTGTCGACAGCACCGACTCCGTCGCGATGCACACCTGCCCCTGGGGGCGTCTCGTTCTCGATGGCTGCTCCGTGCCCTCCGAGACCGTCCTCGGCACCGTCGGTTCCGCGGCCACCGAGATCGAGCCCCTGCTCGCCACCCTCGACTGGGTCTTCTCCGGCGCGTCCTGGCTCGGCATCATGCGGTCCCTCACCAGCGACGCCCTGGCCGCCGCCGTCACCCGCAAACTGTTCGGCGCACCCCTCGCCCACGCCCAGTCCGCCCGCTTCGTGCTGGCCGACATCGCCACCCGTGGGGAGCTGGCCGCGGGCCTGCTGCATCGAGCCGCCGCCCAGTTCGACGCAGGTGGCCGGCCCTCCCGGCAGGACGCGGCAGCCGCCCGCCTGTTCGTCGCCGCCTCGGCCCGTACCGTGACCGAAGGCGCCGCCCGACTCGCCGGTCCCCTCGCGGCCACCGGCGACCAGTTCGTCGAACGCGCCTACCGCGACGCCTTGTTCTTCGCCTCGGCCGGCGGCGGCGACGACGTGCTGCGTCCCGTCATCGCGGCTTCCCTGCTCGGACTCGGCTGACCATGAGGACCATCACAGACATGAGCACTCACCCCGACGCCTTTCCCGGCATCGCCGCCCGCGCTGCCCAGACCGATGCCACCGGCTCCATCCCGCCCGAGAACTGGCGGGAACTCGTCGACAGCGGCTACCTGCGCCTCTTCCACCCCGAACACCTCGGGGGCACCGGCGCCGACGCCACCACCCAGGTCCTGGCCATGGAGGCCCTTGCCCGGGCCTGCTCCGGCACCTACTGGACCGCCACCGTCTCCGCCCTGCTGTGCGGCAAGCTCATCGCCACGTACGGCGACGAGCGCCACCACCCGCTGATCCGCCGGCTGATCAGCGGGGAGAGCCTCGCCGCCTTCGCGATCGTCGAGCCGGCCGCGGGCAGCGACGCCGGAACCTACCGCACCACCGTCCGCCGCGTCGGCGACGGCTACACGATCAACGGTGAGAAGTCCCGCATCACCAACGCTCCCAACGCCGACCTTGCCGTCACCCTCGCCCGTCGGGACAAGCCCGCCGACGACGACGGCCCCGACTGGTGCCTTGCTTTCGTCGACCTCAACCAGCCTGGCGTCCGCCGCTACGACATCCCGCACATGGGTCTGCGCGGTATGCCGTGGGGGGGCATCGTCTACACCGACGCCCACATCGACGAGGCCGACGTCATCCCCGTTCCCTTCACCGAACTCGCCGAAGGGATGACCTGGGGCTGGCTGCTCGTCTCCGTTGCCGCCGTCGCCACTGCCGAATCCGCTCTCACCGCCTCCATCCACCACGCTCAGCAACGCGTCTCCTTCGGGCGCCCACTCGCTCACATGGAGGGCGTTCACGCTCAGCTCGCGGACTCACGGTCCCAGATCGACGCGGCCCGCCTGCTCGCGCACCGTGGCGCCGCCGAACGCGTCGCAGGCAACTCCGCCCGCCATTTGATCGGCATGCTCAAGATCTACGCCACCGAGATGTCGGTCGAGGTCGCCGCCCGCGCGGTCCAGATACACGGCGCGGCGGGCGTCACCCAGGGCCATGAGGTGGAACGTCACTACCGGGACGCTCAGATGAACGTCATCGGAGCGTTCGCCACCAACCGCCTGCGCGAGCAGATCGCCGAAGGCCTCGGCCTCGGCCCCGCCGTGTACCGCCCCTTCGACTGGCTCACCTCCACGGGCCTCACCCATGACCCGGTCAGCCTCGATGGCCTTGCGACCTGTGCCCCGACTCCTTGAGATCCCGGGCGGCGGCCGCCGGCCGCCGCCCGGCTCGGCCCTCCCGGGGAAGGCCGGAAGTCGTCGCTCGGGTACCTCGCCGTACGCGTGAGGAACCCTCTCCACCCACCCGAGGACCTGCTTCTCGGAAGTGTTCACCGTCCGGGGCGAGGACCAGCCAGGCGCTCGCCCCGGGGTCCGTACGCCGAACCTGACATCTTCGGGGAGCGCCTACTCTTGAATCATGACCAACAGCAGCGACCGGAGCCCGGCAGTGGACGTTCAGAGAACCAAGAGCTACGAGATCCGCACCTACGGGTGCCAGATGAACGTGCACGACTCCGAGCGGCTCTCCGGTCTGCTGGAAGAGGCGGGCTACGTCCGGGCCCCCAAGGGCGCCGACGGCGACGCCGACGTCGTGGTCTTCAACACCTGCGCGGTCCGCGAGAACGCGGACAACAAGCTGTACGGCAACCTCGGCCGACTCGCGCCCATGAAGACCGCCCGCCCGGGCATGCAGATCGCCGTGGGCGGCTGCCTCGCCCAGAAGGACCGCGACACCATCGTCAAGAAGGCCCCCTGGGTCGACGTGGTCTTCGGCACGCACAACATCGGCAAGCTGCCGGTCCTCCTGGAGCGCGCCCGCATCCAGGAGGAGGCGCAGATCGAGATCGCCGAGTCCCTCGAGGCCTTCCCGTCGACGCTGCCGACCCGCCGCGAGTCCGCGTACGCCGCCTGGGTCTCGATCTCCGTCGGCTGCAACAACACCTGCACCTTCTGCATCGTCCCGGCGCTGCGCGGCAAGGAGGAGGACCGCCGTCCCGGCGACATCCTCGCCGAGATCGAGGCGCTGGTCGCCGAGGGCGTCTCCGAGATCACCCTCCTCGGCCAGAACGTCAACGCGTACGGCTCCGACCTGGGCGACCGCGAGGCCTTCTCGAAGCTGCTGCGCGCCTGCGGCCAGATCGAGGGCCTGGAGCGGGTCCGCTTCACCTCCCCGCACCCGCGCGACTTCACCGACGACGTGATCGCGGCGATGGCCGAGACGCCGAACGTCATGCCGCAGCTGCACATGCCGCTCCAGTCCGGCTCGGACTCGATCCTGCGCGCGATGCGCCGCTCGTACCGGCAGGAGCGTTTCCTCGGGATCATCGAGAAGGTCCGCGCGGCCATCCCGCACGCCGCCATCTCCACCGACATCATCGTGGGCTTCCCCGGCGAGACCGAGGAGGACTTCGAGCAGACCATGCACACCGTCCGCGAGGCCCGCTTCGCGAACGCGTTCACCTTCCAGTACTCCAAGCGCCCCGGGACCCCGGCCGCCGACATGGAGGACCAGATCCCCAAGGAGGTCGTGCAGGAGCGCTACATGCGCCTGGTCGCCCTCCAGGAGGAGATCTCCTGGGAGGAGAACAAGAAGCAGGTCGGCCGCGTCCTGGAGGTCATGGTCGCCGAGGGCGAGGGCCGCAAGGACGGCGCCACGCTCCGCCTCTCGGGCCGCGCCCCCGACAACCGACTCGTCCACTTCACCAAGCCGGAGCAGGACGTCCGCCCCGGCGACGTCGTGACCGTCGAGATCACGTACGCCGCTCCGCACCACCTGCTCGCCGAGGGTCCGACGACGTCGGTACGCCGCACGCGTGCGGGTGACGCCTGGGAGAAGCGCACGGCCGCCGCGGCCGCGAAGCCCGCGGGCGTGCTCCTCGGGCTGCCGGGGATCGGCGTCCCGGAGCCGCTCCCGGCGATGGACGCACCGGCCTGCGGCAGCCACTGACACAGGCGACTGACACAGGCGACTGACAAGGGCCACCGCCACAGGCCACTGACAGGGGCCACCGCCACAGGCCGCCGACAGCCACCGACCAGAACCGTCACACCCAGGGGGGACCCGATGGGGAAGTGGGCCGTCTTCGCGCAGTACGGCTCCGGTGAGTCGTACCGGACCGAGTTCGTCGCGCGGGTGACCGGCACCAGGGAGGACGCCCGCGCGGCCATGCGGGACGCCACCCTGACGTGCCGGGCGCCCATGCGGGAGAAGTGGCGCGAGGTGTACCGCCTCCCCGGGGGCGACAGCTACCTCGTGATCGTCAAGGGGGCCGCGAGCCTGAACGAGGTCACCCTCACCATCGCCGAGATGGTGTACGACTCCGCCGACCCGGCCGTCGCGGCGGCCGCGGATCCGGACTTCCCGGCGCACGCGGACGCCGAGGACACCGGCTCCGTCTGAGACCCCGGAGGACCGGCCCCGGGGGCAGTAGGGTGCGGATCATGCTTGTCGCCGCAGCCGTCTGCCCCTGCCCGCCGCTCCTCGTGCCCGAGGTCGCGACCGGCGCCGCCCCCGAACTGGACGCCGCGCGGGCCGCCTGCGCCGACGCCCTCGGACTGCTCGCCGCCGCGCGCCCCGACCGGCTGTACGTGGTCGGGGCGGGCGGCGGTGGCGTCTTCCCGGCCGGTTCGACCGGCTCCTTCGACGGCTTCGGCGTCGACCTCTCCGTACGCCTCGGCGAGGCCCCCGCGGAGGGGGCCCCGGAAGGGGAGGCCGCCGCGGAACGTCCGCTGCCCGCCGGCCTCGCCGTCGGCGCCTGGCTCCTCGGCCGCGCCGACTGGGCCGACGCGCCCGTCGAGGGGCTCGCCGTGGACGAGCGGGCGGCGGTCGGCGAGCTCGCCGCGGCCGGCCGCGGACTGGCCGCATCCGCCGAGCGCGTCGCGCTCCTGGTCATGGGGGACGGCAGCGCCTGCCGGACCGTGAAGGCACCCGGCTACCTGGACGAGCGGGCGGCCGGTTTCGACGCCGAGGCGGCGCGTGCGCTCGGCACCGCCGACGTGCCCGCGCTGCTCGCGCTCGACGCGGAGCTCGCGTACGAGCTGAAGGCGGCCGGCCGCGCGCCCTGGCAGGTCCTCGCGGGCGCCGCCGAGGACGCGGGCCTCGAAGGCCGGCTCCTGCACGAGGACGCCCCGTACGGGGTGGAGTACATCGTGGCGGCCTGGTCCTGAACCGGCCGTGAAAACGGCGGACGGCCGCGGAGCGCGATGCTCCGCGGCCGTCCGCCGTGCGGAGGGACGGTCGGGGCGGGTACGAGCGGCCGATGCCGTCGGGCGGTGTCAGGCGGCAGGCGGCGGAGTCGTGCCGCCGGGGTTCCCGGGCGTGCCGTTCCCCGGCGTGCCGTCGTGCCCCGGTGCGCCGCTCCCCGGCGTGCCGTCGTCCTTGTGGCCGATCCGGTCCAGCGCTTCCTTGGCCTTGCCGGTACCGGACTGGATCTTGTCGCTGTACTTGCCCTTGGTCTTCTCGTCGACAAGTTTCGCGGCCTTGTCGAGGCCGTGGTCGATCTTGTCCCCGTGCTGCTGCGCGAGGTCGGCCACCTTGCCCTTGGCCGGGGCGATCTTGGCCTTCAGCGAATCCAGGAGACCCATGGGGCACCTTCCCTCCGCCGGACCCCCGGGGGAGTCCGTGTTCCGTTGTCCTGCCTACCTACGGGCGCCTTCGTCCGCTTCGTTGTCCGCCGCGGCCTCGACCGACTGCTGCTTCGGGATCTCGACCACGTCGACGGGTGCCGACGCCGCCTCGGCGACGTCCTCACCCTCCGTGGCCTCGGTGCCCTCGGCGACCGCCGCCCCCGCCGCGACGTCCGTCCCGGCCTCCGCCGCGACCTCGGCCTCGGCCCCCGCGGAGGCGTCCGCCTCCGTCGCGGCCCCTGCCTCGACCGCGGCCTCGGTGGTCACCTCGGCGTCCGGCGCGGCCGGCGCCGCGTCCGGCGAGACCTCGGCCACATCCTTCTTCTTACGGCGAAAGACTGCAAAAACGCCCATATTCACTCCATAGCGTACTCGGATGAGAGGGCCTCGGCGGTGATCGACGGCCGGAACCTCGCAACAGGCAACGAAGGCGACAAGGGGTCGTCACGTAGCTCGTTCGGGGACGGGCCCCGAGGTTTGCGAGACTGGTGCGGTGAGAAGTGCAGCTCCCGCCCCGCGGGTCATCGCCGTCGTCGGTCCCACCGCGGCCGGAAAGTCCGATCTGGGCGTATTCCTGGCCCAGCAGCTGGGTGGCGAGGTCGTCAACGCCGACTCGATGCAGCTCTACCGCGGGATGGACATCGGAACCGCGAAACTGACGCTGGACGAGCGAGGCGGTGTCCCGCACCACCTTCTCGACATCTGGGACGTGACCGAGGCCGCGAGCGTCGCCGAGTACCAGCGCCTGGCCCGCGCCGAGATCGACCGTCTGCTCGCCGCCGGCCGCACCCCGGTCCTCGTCGGAGGCTCCGGCCTGTACGTCCGCGGGGCCGTCGACGCCCTGGAGTTCCCCGGGACCGACCCGGCCGTCAGGGCCCGGCTCGAAGCGGAGCTGGAGGAGCGCGGCTCCGGCGTCCTGCACGCCCGGCTCGCCGAGGCCGACCCCGAGGCGGCCCGCGCGATCCTGCCGAGCAACGGACGCCGGATCGTCCGGGCCCTCGAGGTCATCGAGATCACCGGCAAGCCCTTCACCGCCAACCTCCCCGGCCCCGACTCCGTCTACGACACCGTCCAGATCGGCGTCGACGTGGCCCGGCCCGAGCTGGACGAGCGGATCAGCACGCGCGTGGACCGCATGTGGGAGGCCGGACTCGTCGACGAGGTCCGCGCCCTGGAGGCCCAGGGGCTGCGCGAGGGCCGCACGGCCGCCCGCGCCCTGGGGTACCAGCAGGTACTCGCGGCGCTCGCGGGGGAGTGCACCGAGGAGGAGGCGCGGGCGGAGACCGTGCGCGCCACGAAGCGCTTCGCCCGCCGCCAGGACTCGTGGTTCCGCCGCGACCCGCGCGTGCACTGGCTCAGCGGAGCCGCCGACCACCGCGGGGAACTCCCGCGGGAGGCGCTGTCGTTGGTCGAACGAGCGGTTACAGCCTGATCACGTGATGGCATCGGGACGCCCCGGTCGTCATTCCGGCGGCCGGGAGCGTGCCATCATCGAGCATCGATCGACCAAGTGGAGTCCGAGTGGGGAGGGCGCGTGGCGATGGAGGCCGGCCCTCGCGACACGGAACAGCAGGACGACGTCCTCGGCGGCACGCCCGGTGATGCCCGCATCGGGGCCCCGGGCGCCCCGGGCCTGACCCCGGACGGTCCTGACGACGCGGAAGGCACCGCCGTCCAGGTGGACGCGGGCCAGGTCGAGGTCGAGCTCAGGCCGCAGCGGCGCCTGCGGATCTGGCAGATCGCTCCGATCGTCGCCCTCGCCGCCATCGGCTCCCTGATGTTCGCGTTCCCGCTCGCCTTCGGATCGGGCGACGGCGGAGCCGTCCTCGCCATGCTCGGACTGCTCATCAGCTCCTGCGCGGCAGGCTGGGGCGTGATGGCCGCCCGCCGGGTCGGCTACACGTGGCCGGGCCTTCCGCAGCGCGGCTCGGGCGAGCGCCCCGACTGGCGCGTCCTCGGGCTGTACGTGGCGACGATCGGCGCTCTGGTCGCGCTGGCCGTCTGGCGCGTCGCCCGCCTCCGCTGAGCGGCGCCCTTCCTCGTACAGTCCTCGCGCTCCCCGTACAGCCCTCGCGCTCCCCGTGCGGCCCCTGCCTTCCCCTGTGCAGCCCTCGCGTTCCCCGCGCAGCCCCCGCACCGCCGCCACGGGACACCGGCCGACGGCCCGCCCTGTGGACAACCCGGCCCGCCGTCGGCCCGGCCCCGTACAGTTGATCGCGTGACCAGCACGCAGACCTCGCCCTCGTCCCCGCCGTCGTCCTCGTCCGCGCCGCTCCGGTTCCTCAAGGGCCACGGCACCGAGAACGACTTCGTGATCGTCCCCGACGCCGACAACGCCGTCGAGCTGAGCCCGGCCGTCGTCGCCCGGCTCTGCGACCGCCGGGCCGGGATCGGCGGCGACGGCGTGCTGCACGTCGTGCGCACCGCCGCCCACCCCGAGGTGCGGCACCTCGCCGACGAGGCGGAGTGGTTCATGGACTACCGGAACGCCGACGGCTCGGTCGCCGAGATGTGCGGCAACGGCGTCCGGGTCTTCGCCCGCTACCTGGAGCACGCCGGGCACGTCACCGCCGGCGAGGTCGCCGTCGCCACCCGCGGCGGCGTCAAGCGCGTCCACCTCGACAAGGACGGCTCCGTCACCGTCGCCATGGGCCGCGCGGCCCTGCCCGAGGCCGGTGTCACCGTCACCGTCGACGGCCGCAGCTGGCCCGCCCGGAACGTGAACATGGGCAACCCGCACGCGGTCGCCTTCGTCGAGGACCTCGGCCACGCCGGCAACCTCTACGACGAGCCGCCCTACGAGCCCGCCGCCGTCTACCCGGACGGGGTGAACATCGAGTTCGTCGCCGACCGCGGCCCCCGCCACGTCGCCATGCGGGTCCACGAGCGCGGCGCCTCCGAGACCCGCTCCTGCGGCACGGGCGCGTGCGCCGTCGCCGTCGCCACCGCCCGCCGGGACGGCGCCGACCCCGCCGTGAGCGGCACCCCCGTCACGTACACCGTGGACGTCCTCGGCGGGACCCTCGTCATCACCGAGCATCCCGACGGCGAGATCGACATGACCGGCCCCGCCGTCATCGTCGCCGAGGGCACCATCGACCCCGCATGGCTGGCGACCCCTGCCGGGAACCGGTGAATCGAAACAGTCAACGACTGATTTGTCGCTCGAATGGGTGATCCGTTTCACGCTGAGCGAGAGCGTGACTGCGCCACGTGGTGGGGTCGGTAGCATCAAGCACCGGCCCCCCGGGCACGCCTGGCCCGCCCACCGCCGGTCGACGTTGCCGGAGGTGCCCCATGAGCGCAGAGGCCACCAACCCTGTGAGCGCGGCGGAAGCCGCCGTCACCGACCCGACCGCCCGCAGACGCGGGCGCTCCCGTATCGACCTGCGCCGCCTCGGCCGCGCCGCCCTCCTCGGCGCCACCGCCGGACCGGCCCCCCGTGACCGGCTGCCCGACGCCATCAGCCACGTCGCCGAGGCGCACCGGGCCCACCACCCCGAGGCCGACCTCGCGGTGCTCCGCCGGGCGTACGTCCTCGCCGAGTCCTCGCACCGCGGCCAGTTCCGCAAGAGCGGCGAGCCGTACATCACGCACCCGCTCGCCGTCACCCTGATCCTCGCCGAACTCGGCGCGGAGACCACCACGCTGACGGCCTCTCTGCTCCACGACACGGTCGAGGACACCGAGGTGACGCTCGATCAGGTGCGCCGGGAGTTCGGCGACGAGGTCGCGTTCATCGTCGACGGGGTCACCAAGGTCGAGAAGATCGACTACGGCGCCGCCGCCGAGCCCGAGACCTTCCGCAAGATGCTCGTCGCCACCGGAAACGACGTCCGGGTGATGTCGATCAAGCTCGCCGACCGGCTCCACAACATGCGCACCCTCGGCGTGATGCGCCCCGAGAAACAGGCGCGGATCGCCAAGGTCACCCGCGACTTCCTCATCCCGCTCGCCGAACGGCTCGGCGTCCAGGCCCTCAAGACCGAGCTGGAGGACCTCGTCTTCGCGATCCTCCACCCCGAGGAGTACGAGGCCACGCGCGCGCTCGTCGCCGCCCACGCGCACGCGGGGGACGCCCTCGGCGCCGTCGCCGACCAGGTCGCCGCCGTCCTGCGCGAGGCCGGCATCGGCGCCGAGGTCCTCGTCAGGCCCCGGCACTTCGTCTCCGTCCACCGCGTCCGCCTCAAGCGCGGCGAGCTGCGCGGCTGCGACTTCGGCCGGCTCCTCGTCCTCGTCGCCGAGGACGCCGACTGCTACGCGGTCCTCGGCGAGCTCCACACCTGTTTCACCCCGGTGATCTCCGAGTTCAAGGACTTCATCGCGGCCCCCAAGTTCAACCTGTACCAGTCCCTGCACACGGCCGTCGCCGCCCCCGACGGGGCCGTGGCCGAGATCCTCATCAGGACCCACCGGATGCACACGGTCGCCGAGGCCGGCGTCGTCGCCCTCGGCAACCCGTACGAGGGCGGGGCGCCGGACACCGCCCGCACGGCCCCCGGCGGCCCCGGGCCGTCCCTCCCCGCCCCGCAGCCGGAGGACGGCGAGCGGGTCGACCCGACCCGGCCGGGCTGGCTCTCCCGGCTCCTCGACTGGCAGCAGTCCGCCCCCGACCCCGACACCTTCTGGACCTCGCTCCGCGCCCACCTCGCCGAGGACGACGAGATCACCGTCTTCCACGCCGACCCGGGCGCCCCGGGGGCGATCAGCCTCCCCGTCGGGGCCAGCTGCGTCGACGCCGCCTACGCCCAGCACGGCGAGGACGCCCACCGCTGCCTGGGCGCCCGCGTCAACGGACGCCTGACGCCCCTGAGCACCGTGCTCGCCGACGGGGACGCCGTACAGCTCCTGCTCGCCCAGGACACCGTCTCCGGGCCCTCGCCCGAGTGGCTCGACCACGCCCGTACCCCCGCCGCCCGGATCGCGATCACCGGGTGGCTCCAGGCCCATCCCGAGGCCGCGGCAGCCCCCGCCGACGCGGGCCCCCGGCCCCAGGTGAACGTCCCCGCGGACCGGCGCTCCGGCGCCGAGCTCCACGCCGACCTCGACGGCGAGGCTCCCGTCGCGGTCCGCCCGGCCGGCTGCTGCACCCCCGTACCGCCCGACGAGATCACCGGCTTCCGCGTCCGCGGCGGGTCCGTCACGGTCCACCGGGCCGGCTGCGCCGCCGTCGCGACCATGCGTGAGGTGGGCCGCGCGCCCGTCACCGTTCGCTGGGGCGACGCCGCGCAGTGCCGGGTCACCCTCGTCGCGGAGTCCTTCGGCCGGCCGCGGCTCCTCGCCGACCTCACCGAGGCCATCGCCACCGCCGGGGCCGCCGTCGTCTCCGCGACCGTCGAGCCGCCGAGCGAGCAGCGGGTCCGCCACACCTACACCCTCCACCTCCCCGACGCGGCCGGGCTGCCCGCCCTGATGCGGGCCATGAAGGACGTGCCGGGCGTGTACGACGTGCACCGCGCCCGCCGCCGCGGACCCGCCGAGCCGCGCGACTCCTGACCGGGAGCACCCGGCGTGACCCCCTTCGGGTGGCGGGTGAGCGCGCCGCCCGGGGGAGCACGGGAACCCCTGGTAGCCGTAGGGCCAGTCGTCCGGAAAGGCCTGGCCCATGCCGCTCCTCCAGAACCCGCCGTCCCGCGCGCGGTGGCTGCGCGCCGCCGTCCTCGTCGCCGCCTCGACGGGACTCGTCGCCGCCGCCCTGCCCGCCCCCACGCCCCTCGGCATCGGCGACCCGCTCTTCCCGCACCTCGGCAACCCCGGCTACGACGTCCTCGCGTACGAGCTCGACCTCACCTATCCGGGCGAGAACGACCGGCCGCTAGCGGCCGTGACCCGCATCGAGGCCCTCGCGACGGAGGACCTGGGCCGGATCAACCTCGACTTCACCCGCGGGAAGGTCTCCGCCGTCACGGTCGACGACCTGCCGGCCACGTACGCGAGCAGCGGCGAGGACCTGGTCGTCACCCCCGCCGTCCCCGTCGAGACGGGCGAGCGGGTGGAGATCACCGTCGTCCACACCAGCGACCCCACGGGACCCGCCGACACCGGCGGCTGGGTCCGCACCGGCGACGGCCTCGCCATGGCCAACCAGGCCGACGCGGCCCACCGGGTCTTCCCCTCGAACGACCACCCGTCCGACAAGGCGGACTTCACCTTCCACATCACCGTCCCCAACGGCCTCACCGCCGTCGCGAACGGCCTGCCCACCGGCCGCGAGAACCACGGCGCCACCACCACCTGGAGCTACCGCTCCCGCCACCCCATGGCCACCGAGCTCGCCCAGATCTCCATCGGCGCCTCCTCGGTCGTCCACCGCACGGGACCCGGGGGACTGCCCGTGCGGGACGTCGTGCGCACCGCCGACCGGGACCTCCTCGAACCGTGGCTCCGCAAGACCCCCGGCCAGCTGGAATGGATGGAGCGGCAGGTCGGCCCGTACCCCTTCGAGACGTACGGCGTGGTGATCGCCGACGCCGACACGGGCTTCGAGCTGGAGACGCAGACCCTCTCCCTCTTCGAGCGCCGCCTCTTCACCGAGCCCGCCTACCCCGAGTGGTACGTCGACTCGATCATGGTCCACGAGCTCGCCCACCAGTGGTTCGGCGACAGCGTCAC
This sequence comes from Streptomyces sp. NPDC020807, assembly GCF_040641575.1. Lineage (NCBI taxonomy): Bacteria > Bacillati > Actinomycetota > Actinomycetes > Kitasatosporales > Streptomycetaceae > Streptomyces > Streptomyces sp. NPDC020807. The sequence continues at coordinate 82,855 of NZ_JBFADU010000018.1, read as the reverse complement.
GCCCCGCACCTGGTCCGACCTCTGGCTCAACGAGGGGCACGCGAGCTGGTACGAGGCGCTGTACGCCGAGGAGAAGGCCGGCAAGTCCCTGGAGCGCCGCATGAGGGCCGCGTACACCGCCTCCGACGCCTGGCGCGCCGACGGCGGCCCGCCGGCCGCCCCCGAACCGCCCTCGTCCGGCCACAAGATCAGCATCTTCCGGCCCGTCGTCTACGACGGCAGCGCCCTCGTCCTCTACGCGCTCCGCCAGGAGATCGGCACCGACGCCTTCCGGCGCCTGGAGCGCCGCTGGGTCGCCGACCACCGGGACGCCACCGCCACCACCGCGGACTTCACGGCCCTGGCGTCCGAGATCGCGGGCAAGGACCTCACCGCCTTCTTCCGGGCGTGGCTGTACGCCGAGAAGACCCCGCCCATGCCCGGCCACCCCGACTGGCGCTCCGGCCCGGTCGACACCGTGCGGTCCGCCCCGAAACCCGCGTGACGGGCGGGGCGGCACCGTGCCACCATCGTCGGGTCGGCGACGTGGCCGAAACCGGGAATCTTCCGGAGGCGTCACGCGTTGCGACGAACAGAGTGGGAAGACTCACCTCTCCCGCCACATGCTTCATCGCACCGACTGACGTATCGCATCATCTGACGTAAGGACCCAATGACCTCCTCTTCTTCCCCTTCCCAGGACGAGCAGCGCTTCGCGGAGACGAGCCGTACCGAGAGCCTTCGGGCCGATGCCCTGATGGAAGAGGACGTCGCCTGGAGCCACGAGATCGACGGAGAGCGCGACGGCGACCAGTTCGACCGCTCCGAGCGCGCGGCCCTGCGCCGTGTCGCCGGACTCTCCACCGAGCTCGAGGACGTCACCGAGGTCGAGTACCGACAGCTGCGCCTGGAGCGCGTCGTGCTGGTCGGTGTCTGGACCTCGGGGACGGTGCAGGACGCGGAGAACTCCCTCGCGGAGCTCGCGGCCCTCGCCGAGACGGCGGGCGCCCTCGTACTCGACGGCGTGATCCAGCGCCGTGACAAGCCGGACCCGGCCACCTTCATCGGCTCCGGCAAGGCGCGCGAGCTGCGCGACATCGTCATCGAGACCGGCGCCGACACCGTCGTCTGCGACGGCGAGCTCAGCCCCGGCCAGCTCATCGCCCTCGAAGACGTCGTCAAGGTGAAGGTGGTCGACCGGACCGCCCTCATCCTCGACATCTTCGCCCAGCACGCCAAGTCCCGAGAGGGCAAGGCGCAGGTCGCGCTCGCGCAGATGCAGTACATGCTGCCGCGGCTGCGAGGCTGGGGTCAGTCGCTCTCCCGTCAGATGGGTGGCGGCGGCGGTGGCGGCATGGCCACGCGTGGTCCCGGTGAGACCAAGATCGAGACCGACCGGCGCCGCATCCGCGAGAAGATGGCGAAGATGCGCCGGGAGATCGCGGAGATGAAGACCGGCCGCGACATCAAGCGGCAGGAGCGCCGTCGCAACAAGGTGCCCTCGGTCGCCATCGCCGGATACACCAACGCCGGCAAGTCCTCCCTGCTCAACCGCCTCACCGGCGCGGGCGTGCTCGTGGAGAACGCCCTGTTCGCCACCCTCGACCCGACCGTGCGCCGGGCCGAGACGCCCACCGGCCGGATCTACACCCTGGCCGACACCGTCGGATTCGTCCGGCACCTGCCCCACCACCTGGTCGAGGCGTTCCGCTCCACGATGGAGGAGGTCGCCGACTCCGACCTCATCCTGCACGTCGTGGACGGCTCGCACCCGGCCCCGGAGGAGCAGCTGGCCGCCGTGCGCGAGGTCTTCCGGGACGTCGGCGCGGTGAACGTCAAGGAGATCGTCGTCGTCAACAAGGCGGACGCGGCGGACCCGCTGGTGCTCCAGCGCCTCCTGCGGACGGAGAAGCACTCCATCGCGGTCTCCGCCCGTTCGGGCCAGGGCATCGCCGAGCTGCTCGCGCTCGTCGACGCCGAGCTGCCGCGCCCCGAGGTCGAGCTCGAAGCCCTCGTGCCCTACACGCACGGCGGACTCGTCTCGCGGGTGCACGCCGAGGGCGAGGTGGAGTCCGAGGAGCACACCCCGGAGGGCACCCTGCTCAAGGCCCGGGTGCACGAGGAGCTGGCGGCGCTGCTCGCGCCGTACGTCCCCGCCGCGCACTGATTCACGGCACGCCTGACAGCCGAGGGCGCTGTCCCCCTTCCGTTCGGGGGAGGAGGACAGCGCCCTCTCGCGTACCGTGCGCCACCCGGTGGGTCAGCGCGCGAACTTCTTGCTGATCATGTCGTGGGCGTCCTTGGCGCCCCGGCCCAGCTGCGGTCCCGCGAGCCAGCCGTTGCCGCCGGCCGGGCCGATCGAGGTGTTCGACACCAGCGCCGTCTTCCCGTTCGGCAGGACGCGGAACCAGCCGCCGCCCGACGAACCGGCGGTCATCGTGCAGCCGATCCGGTACATCGTCGGCGTCGCCGGGGCCGTGGTGAGCCGCGTCGGCCGGTCGATGCAGCGGTGCATGATCAGGCCGTTGTACGGCGGCGCCGACGGGTAGCCCCAGGCGCCCATCGTCCCGGACCGCGCGGCCGTCGGCGCGGAGAAGTCGACCGGGAGCGCGGCGCCCACGGTCTCCTCCAGCGACTTGCCGCCCCGCTCGGGCTGGACGTGCAGCACGGCGTAGTCGTACGGCCAGGCCTGGTTCGACCCGCCGCTCCGGATCCACTCGCCCGAGGTCACGGCCCAGTCCGCCCAGTACTGCCCGTAGGGCGCGACCTCGTGCGCCTGGGCGTTCCGCAGCGCCGAGGCCGACTTGCCGAGGTCGTTGTACGCCGGCACGAAGGTGAGGTTGCGGTACCAGCCGCCGCTCCCGCCCGCGTGGACGCAGTGCCCGGCCGTCCAGACCAGGTTCGACTTCCCGGGCCGGCGCAGGTCCTTCACGATCGTGCCCGAGCAGACCATGTGCCCCTCGGGGGAGTCGAAGAAGAGCTTCCCGACCGGGGCCGCGTTGGCGTGGTACGGGGTCTTCTCCCGCTGCGCCTTGACCGGCCGGGGCGTCGGGTCGGTCCCGCCCGTTCCGGCCTGCGCGGTGATCTTCTGGTCCGGGCTCTTCGCCGACTGCATCCGGCTCGGGTCCCAGAGGCCCTCGATCACCGGGTTGACGAAGTCCTCGGCCTCACGGAGCCAGGTCTCCCGGTCCCAGTCCTTCCACGCGCCGCCCTTCCACTTCTCCAGGTCGACGCCGTGCTCCTTGAGCTTCCCGGCCAGGTCCTTCGCCAGGTCGCCGCCGGCGCCGTCGGCGGCCGGAGCCGAACTGCTCGCCCCGGCGGCCGGCTTGTCGGCCTCCGGAGTCTCGCTCGGCCCGCAGGCCGTGGCGGTCAGTGCGAGCGCCGCGGCCACGCAGACGGCGGCGGGTATGAGTCGTACAGAACGCATGTCGTGCGATCCCCCTGTGAGACATGAGAGGAGGCGGGACCCCGGGTGGGTCCCGCCTCCGTGCCGCGCCCTACCGCCCGGCGTACTTCTTGCTGACCTCGTCGTAGATGGCCTTGGCCTCGGGGCCGAGTCGCGGACCCGCGAGCCAGCCGGCCGTCGACGGGCCGATCGAGGTGTTCGACACCAGCGCCGGCTTGCCGTCGCGGCCCTGAGCCACCCAGCCGCCGCCCGACGAACCGCCGGTCATGGTGCAGCCGATCCGGTACATCGTCGGCTGCTCCGCCTTCAGCGACAGGCGGCCCGGCTTGTCCTGGCACTGGTACATCTTCTGACCGTCGAACGGCGGGGCCGCCGGGTAACCGGTGGCCGTCAGGCTCGCGATCTTCGGCACGGCCGGGGCGTTGAACTCCACCGGAAGCGCCGAACCGACGGTCTCCTCCAGAGACTTGCCGTTGCCGCCCTTCTCCGGGGTCACCTGGATGACCGCGAAGTCGTACGGGGCACCCGCGCCGCCCGTGGCAGCGCCCTGGGCGATCCACTGGTCCGAGGTCTTGACCCAGTCCGCCCACCACACGCCGTACGGAGCGATCTGCTCGCGCGTCGCCTTCTCCAGGTCGGAGGTCGGCAGCGCGGCGTCGTTGTACGACGGGACGAAGGCGATGTTGCGGTACCAGCCGCCCAGCTTGCCCTTGTGGACGCAGTGCCCGGCCGTCCAGACCATGTTGGACTTGCCCGGGTGGGCGGGGTCCTGCACCACGGTCGCCGAGCAGACCATCGAGCCCTCGGGGCCGTCGAAGAAGACCTTGCCGGACTCCGGGGCGTTGGCGTGGTACTTCGGCGCGACGGACTTCGCCTTCACGGCGTCCGGCGTCGGGTCGGTGACACCCTCGTCACCGGAGATGTCCTCCTCCTCGACCGGCTTGTCGGGGCGCTCGGCGTCCCGCATGCGGTCCGGGTCCCAGAGGTCCTCGATGATCGGGTTGACGAAGTCCTTGGCCTCACGGAGCCACTTGTCACGGTCCCAGTTCCGCCACTCGCCGCCGCGCCACTTGTCGACGTCGATCCCGTGCTCCTTCAGGCGGTCCTTGAGGTCCTCCGGAATCTGGATCTTGTCGGCCGGGTTCTGGCTCGTGGGCGCGCTGGGCTTGTCTCCCGCGTTCTCCTCGGTCGGGCCGCAGGCCGTCGCGGTGAGCGTCAGCGCCGCGACGGCGGAAGCCGCCATCAGCAGCGGACGAATCGATCGCATCTCGTGATCCCCCTGGGACTACATCAACGTGTGCATGGGTGAACGGCGGCCGCGTCCTCGCGCACGACGAGCGACGGCCCTCCACTATGCCGGTGCCGGAGGGGACGGTACCCGCCCCGGCAGCGGTTCCGAATCCGTACGGCCGTTGCCGTGCCGTGATCCGGGACACGCCAACTTCCTGCCGCCGGGCCCGTGATCCCCGGCAGTTCTCGTCGTTGGTACGTACGGGGGACACAACGGAGGCGTTCAGGACGGCCCTTGCGGCGGCTCCGCACCGTCCCGATGTGCAACGCAACTGTTACAGCGGGAGGACACCGAGCCGTGGCCGTGACCGAACCAGCTCCGGCCGTCGCGCCGGCCGCGCGGACGCAGAACCCGGACGACGGGGCGGACGACGCGACCGACCGGCGGCGCGCCTACGAGGGCATCCTGCGCCGCCAGTCGCAGCGCGAGTCCGCCGCCCGCACCTACGCCCGCTCGCTGCCGATCGTCCCCGTCCGGGCCAGGGGACTGACCATCGAGGGCGCCGACGGCCGCCGCTATCTGGACTGCCTCTCCGGCGCGGGGACGCTCGCCCTCGGCCACAACCACCCGGTGGTCCTGGAGGCGATCAGGAAGGTCCTCGATTCGGGCGCCCCGCTCCACGTCCTCGACCTGGCCACCCCCGTCAAGGACGCCTTCACCTCGGAGCTGTTCTCCACGCTCCCGCGCGAACTCGCCGACGACGCCCGCATCCAGTTCTGCGGCCCCGCCGGCACCGACGCCGTCGAAGCGGCCCTCAAACTCGTCCGCACCGCCACCGGACGCGACGGCCTCCTCGCCTTCTCCGGCGCCTACCACGGCATGACGGAGGGCGCCCTCGCCGCCTCCGGCGGCGCGACCGACGTCCGCGTGACCCGGCTGCCGTACCCGCAGCAGTACCGCTGCCCCTTCGGCGTCGGCGGCGAACGCGGCGCCGAACTCGCCGCCCGCTGGACGGAGAACGTCCTCACCGACCCCAAGAGCGGGGTCCCCACACCCGCCGGAATGATCGTCGAGGCCGTCCAGGGCGAAGGCGGGGTCATCCCCGCCCCCGACGACTGGATGCGCCGGATGCGCCGCATCACCGCCGACCACTCCGTCCCGCTCGTCGTCGACGAGGTCCAGACGGGCGTCGGCCGCACCGGCGCCTTCTGGGCCGTCGAACACAGCGGCGTCGTCCCGGACGTCATGGTCCTCTCCAAGGCCATCGGCGGCTCCCTTCCCCTCGCCGTCGTCGTCTACCGCTCCGCCCTGGACGCCTGGGAACCCGGCGCCCACGCCGGCACCTTCCGCGGCAACCAGCTCGCCATGGCCGCAGGCACGGCCACCCTCGCCTACGTCCGTGAGAACAACCTCGCCGAACGGGCCGGCCTCCTCGGCGCCCGCGTCATCGGCCAACTCCAGGGCCTCGCCGCCGCCCACCCCTGCATCGGCGACGTCCGCGGCCGAGGCCTGATGATCGGCGTCGAACTCGTCGACCCCGAAGCCGCGGGCCCCGACGACCCGGTCCCGCCCGCCGCCCCCGCCCTGGCCCTCGCCGTCCAGCAGGAGTGCCTCGCCCGCGGGCTCATCGTCGAACTGGGCGGCCGTCACTCCGCCGTCGTCCGGCTCCTGCCCCCGCTCACCCTCACCGACGAGCAGGCCACCGCCGTCCTCGACCGCTTCGCCGACGCCCTGGCCGCCGCCGAGCGGGCCCACACCCCCGAGACGAGCGCCCCCGGGAACACCCCCGGACCGTCCCCCCGCCCCCGGACCGTCCTCTGACCCGGACCGCCCCCGGCCCCACCCCAAGGAAGCCCCCGTGAACGCCACCCCGATCTCCCAGGCGACCGACACCGCGGCGCCCCACGCCGCCGAGGAACACCTCGTCCCACGCCAGCACATCGGCCCGTACGACCCCAGGCCCGCCCGCCCGGCCCCCGCCGCCGGCGCCCCCGACCCCCTCGACGACCCCGACCCGCAGCGCGCCGCCGACGTCGCAGCCGTCGAGAACCTCCTCCGCTGCTGGATCCGCGAACGCAACCTCCCGGCCCCCGACTCCACCACCCTGCGCGTCCCCCTCGACGCCAGCGGCACCGCCCTCCTCGTCCCCGTCCACTACTGGTCCGCCACCGGCTGGCACCGCTTCGGCGCCCCGGCACTCGAAGGCCTCCCGGCCTCCGCCCCGCCCGTCGACGCCGTCACCGTCGCCGCCCTGCTGAGCCGCGAGACCGGCCGCCCCGAAGGCACCGAACTCGTCGGCCGGGTCGCCGACTCCGCCCGCCGCACCGCCGACTTCCTCGCCGAACGCCGCCGCAGCCCCCAGCCCCACCCGGACGCCGACCTCTTTCTCGCCGCCGAACAGGCCCTGCTCCTCGGCCACCCCCTCCACCCCACCCCCAAGAGCCGCGAAGGACTCTCCGAGGCCGAGGCCCGGCTCTACTCACCCGAACTCCACGGCTCCTTCCCCCTCCACTGGATCGCCGTCGACCCCTCCGTCCTCGCCGCCGACTCGGCCTGGACCGAACAGGGCCGCCACGTCACCGCCGAGCAGCTCACCACCGGACTCGCCGAAGGACTCGCCCTCCCCGCCGGCACCGCGCCCCTGCCCCTCCACCCCTGGCAGGCCCGCGAACTCCTCCACCGCCCCGACGTCCGCGCCCTCCAGGAAGCCGGCCTCCTCCACGACCTCGGCCTCCACGGCAGCCCCTGGCACCCCACCTCCTCCGTCCGTACCGTCCACCGCCCCGGCGCCCGGGCGATGCTCAAGCTCTCCCTCGGCCTGCGGATCACCAACTCCCGCCGGGAGAACCTCCGCAAGGAGCTGCACCGCGGCGTCGAGGTGCACCGGCTGCTGCGCACCGGCCTCGTCGACGAGTGGCAGGCGGCCCACCCCGGCTTCGACATCGTCCGCGACCCCGCCTGGATCGCCGTGGACAATCCCGACGGCACCCCCGTGCCCGGACTCGACGTCATGATCCGCCACAACCCCTTCGGCCCCGGCGACGACGCCGTCTGCGTCGCCTCCCTCACCACCCCTCGTCCCTGGCCCGGCAGCGCCACCCTGCGCTCCCGGCTCGCCGACGTCATCGGCCGGCTCTGCGCCCGCACCGGCCGCCCCACCACGGCCGTCGCCGCCGAGTGGTTCCTGCGCTACCTCGACCAGGTCGTCCGCCCGGTCCTCTGGCTCGACGGCCACGCCGGCATCGCCCTGGAGGCCCACCAGCAGAACACCCTGGTCCTCCTGGACGCGGAAGGCTGGCCCGTCGGCGGCCGCTACCGCGACAACCAGGGCTACTACTTCCGCGAGTCCCACCGCGCCGAGCTGGAGAACCGTCTCCCCGGCATCGGAGCCCGGAGCGACACCTTCGTCTCCGACCAGGTCACCGACGAGCGCTTCGCCTACTACCTGGGCATCAACAACGTCCTCGGCCTGATCGGCGCCTTCGGCTCCCAGCGCCTCGCCGACGAGCGCGTCCTCCTCGCGGCCTTCCGCAGCTTCCTCACCTCCGCCACCAGCCTCGGTTCCCCCCTCCCGCACCGCCTCCTGGAGGCCGCGACCCTGCGCACCAAGGCCAACCTCCTCACCCGCCTCCACGGCCTCGACGAGCTCGTCGGCCCCGTCGACACCCAGTCCGTCTACGTCACCGTCACCAACCCCCTCCGTACCTGACCCGGTCGCAGGGCGAGCCGGCGAAAGGTCCGCCCGCCCACCGGTCCAGCGGTCCGTCCGTCCACCGGTCCGTCCGTCCACCGGTCCGCCTGTCCACCGAGCCACCCCGTCGAGGAGAGCGACACCGTGCCACCACCCCACCAGACCCCGACCGACCCGGCCGGGGACGACACCGTCGACCTACGGGTCGACGAGCTCGTCGCCCTCCTCGCCGCCGGGACGCCGCCCCACGCACCGGGCGGCAGCCAGGCCGACGGAGACCTCCTCGACTCCGTCGCCGACTGGGGCCGGACCCCGACCCCCTTCGGCGACTTCCAGCTGCTCCCCGTACGCCTGGACAAGGACCTGCGGCTCCTCACCGCCTGGATGAACGACCCGGCCGTCGCCGCCTACTGGGAGCTCGCCGGCCCCGATAGCGTGACCGCCGAGCACCTCCGCGCCCAACTGGAGGGCGACGGCCGCAGCGTGCCCTGCCTCGGCGTCCTCGACTCCGTACCGATGAGCTACTTCGAGATCTACCGGGCCGACCTCGACCCCCTCGCCCGGTACTACCCGGCCCGGCCGCACGACACCGGTATCCATCTGCTGATCGGAGGCGCCACCGACCGCGGCCGAGGCGTCGGCACCGCTCTCCTGCGCGCCGTCACCGACCTCGTCCTCGCCCGCCGCCCCCACTGCACCCGGGTCGTCGCCGAACCGGACATCCGCAACACCCCCTCCGTCTCCGCCTTCCTCGGAGCCGGCTTCCACCGCTCCGCGGAAGTCGACCTCCCCGACAAACGCGCCGCACTCATGGTCCGCGAGCGGACCCTTCGTCACTCTCCGTGAGCAATCTATGCCCTGTATACGTCGCTCGAACCGTCATGGTTCCCACTTCGAGGAGTCCTTCGTGTCGATGTCCCCTGCACCCCACGACTCCGCACCACTGCTCGCGCCCTCCGAGCTGACGCCCGCCGCCTGGGAGAAGGCCTCCGCCCGCCTTCTCGCCAAGGCCCTCGCCGAGTTCGCGTACGAGGAGATCGTCGTCCCGGTCCCGGTCGGCGGCGACGGGACCGACCGGTACGAACTCCGGCTCGACGACGGCACCACGCTCACGTTCCGTGCCCGACGCGGCGCCTACGACAGCTGGCGGGTCGAAGCCGACTCGATCGCCCACGAGGGCCGGTCCATGACCGACCCCCTCGACTTCCTGCTCCGCGCCCGGAGCCTCCTCCGCCTCGACGGTGCCACCCTCGGCCACCTCATCCGCGAGCTCTCCGCCACCCTCGCCGCCGACACCCGCCTCGACGCGACGGCCGTCACCGCGGACCGCCTCGCCGACCTGCCCTACGCCGAACTCGAAGGGCACCAGACCGGCCACCCCTGGATCGTCGTCAACAAGGGCCGCATCGGTTTCTCCGCCTCCGACGCCGCCCGCTGGGCCCCCGAGGCCCGCCGCGCCACCCGCCTCCCCTGGATCGCCGTCAGCAAGGACATCGCCGCCTACCGCGGTGCGACCGGCCTCGAAACCCCCGACCGGCTCTACGCCAGGGAACTCGACCCCGAGGTCCACACCTCCTTCCGCGCTGCCCTCGCCGACCGCGGCCACGATCCCGACGGCTACCTCCTGCTGCCCGTCCACCCCTGGCAGTGGGACGAGGTCCTGCTCCCGCTCTACGCCCCCGCCGTCGCCGCCGGCACCGTCGTGCCGCTCTCCGCCGACGGTGACCTCCGCCTGCCGCAGCAGTCCGTCCGCACCTTCCTCAACACCAGCCGCCCCGAACGGCACACCGTCAAACTTCCGCTGTCGGTCCTCAACACCCTCGTCTGGCGCGGTCTGCCCACCGAGCGGACCCTCGCGGCCCCCGCCGTCACCGCCTGGGTCCACGGCCTGCGCGACGCCGACCCCTTCCTGCGGGACGAGTGCGGCGTGATCCTCCTCGGCGAGGTCGCCTCCGTCACCGTCGAGCACCCCCTCTACGACCGGCTGCCCGAAGTCCCGTACCAATACAAGGAACTCCTCGGAGCGATCTGGCGCGAACCGCTCCGCCTGCCCCCGGGCGAGCGCGCCCGCACCCTCGCCGCGCTGCTCCACACCGACCCGGAAGGACGGGCGTTCGTCGCCGAGCTCGTCGAGCGCTCCGGTCTCGCCCCCGCCGTGTGGATCCAGCACCTCTTCGCCGCGCTGCTGCCCCCGCTCCTGCACTTCCTCTACCGGTACGGGACGGTCTTCTCCCCGCACGGCGAGAACGCGATCGTCGTCTACGACGGCGAGGACGTCCCCGTGCGGCTCGCGATCAAGGACTTCGTCGACGACGTCAACATCAGCCGCCGACCGCTTCCCGAACACGACACGATGCCCGACGACGTCCGCGACGTACTCCTCACCGAGGAACCCGGCTTCCTCACCCAGTTCATCCATTCGGGGCTCTTCGTCGGCGTCTTCCGGTACCTGGCACCGCTCTGCGAGGACCAACTCGGCGTACCCGAGACGGAATTCTGGGACCTCGTACGTGCGGAGATCCTCCGCTACCAAGGACGCTTCCCCGAGCTGAAGGAACGGTTCGAGCTGTTCGATCTCCTCACCCCGAGGATCGAGCGGCTCTGCCTCAACCGGAACCGTCTGCACCTGGACGGCTACCGCGACCGGCCGGAGCGCCCCCACGCGGCCGTCCACGAGACCGTCCCCAACCCGCTCGCGTGAGGCGCGAGGGGGACCGGGCTGTCGGTGCCGCCCCGTAGGCTGGAAGCGCTATGACGAAGCCATCCCTCCCCGAGCTCCTCCACGCCGCCGTCACCGCCGTCGGCGGCACGGAGCGCCCCGGCCAGGTCGCCATGGCCGAGGCCGTGGCCGAGGCCATCGACGACAACTCCCACCTCCTCGTCCAGGCCGGCACCGGCACGGGCAAGTCGCTCGGCTACCTCGTGCCGGCCCTCGCCCAGGGGGAGCGGGTCGTGGTGGCCACGGCCACCCTGGCGCTCCAGCGCCAGCTCGTCGAGCGCGATCTTCCCCGGACGGTCGACGCCCTCCACCCGCAGCTGCGGCGGCGGCCGCAGTTCGCCATGCTCAAGGGCCGGTCGAACTACCTGTGCCTGCACCGGCTCTACGAAGGGGTCCCGCAGGACGAGGAGGACGGCCTGTTCGACCCCTTCGAGGCGGCCGCGCCCACTAGCAAGCTGGGCCAGGACCTCCTGCGGCTGCGGGACTGGTCGGACGAGACGGAGACCGGCGACCGGGACGACCTCACCCCGGGCGTCTCCGACAAGGCCTGGGCCCAGGTCTCCGTCTCCTCCCGCGAGTGCCTCGGCGCGAGCAAGTGCGCGTACGGGGCCGAGTGCTTCGCCGAGGCCGCCCGGGAGCGCGCCAAGCTCGCCGACGTCGTCGTCACCAACCACGCGCTGCTCGCCATCGACGCCATCGAGGGTGCTCCGGTGCTCCCGCAGCACGAGGTGCTGATCGTCGACGAGGCGCACGAGCTCGTCTCCCGGGTCACCGGCGTCGCCACCGGCGAGCTCACGCCGGGCCAGGTCAACCGTGCCGTGCGCCGGGCCTCGAAGCTCGTGGACGAGAAGGTCGCCGATCAGCTCCAGACCGCCGCCGAGGGATTCGAGCGGGTCATGGAGCTCGCTCTTCCGGGCCGGCTGGAGAAGATCCCGGAGGATCTGGCGTACGCGCTGATGGCGCTGCGTGACGCCGCCCGCGCGGTGATCACGGCTCTGGGGAACACGCGGGACCGCTCCGTGCAGGACGAGGACGCCGTCCGCAAGCAGGCGATGGCCTCGGTGGAGACCGTCCACGGCGTCGCGGAGCGGATCACCCAGGGCTCCGAGTACGACGTCGTCTGGTACGAGCGCCACGACCGTTTCGGCGCGTCGCTGCGGGTGGCGCCGCTCACCGTCTCGGGCTTGCTCCGGGAGAAGCTCTTCACCGAGCGGTCCGTGGTGCTGGCGTCGGCGACGCTCAAGCTCGGTGGCGACTTCAACGGGGTGGGGGCCTCGCTCGGCCTCGCCCCCGAGGGCACGAAGGGCGACGACCTGCCGGTCTGGAAGGGCCTCGACGTCGGCTCCCCGTTCGACTATCCGAAGCAGGGCATCCTGTACGTCGCCAAGCACCTGTCCCGTCCCGCGCGGGACGGTGAGCGGGGCGACATGCTGGACGAGCTCGCCGAGCTGATGGAGGCGGCCGGCGGGCGCACGCTCGGCCTGTTCTCCTCGATGCGGGCGGCGCAGCAGGCGGCCGAGGAGCTGCGGAGCCGTCATCCGGAGCTGCCGATCCTGCTCCAGGGCGAGGACACCCTGGGCGAGCTGATCAAGAACTTCGCGGCGGACCCGAAGACCTGCCTCTTCGGCACGCTGTCGCTCTGGCAGGGCGTGGACGTCCCCGGGCCCAGCTGTCAGCTGGTCGTCATGGACAAGATCCCGTTCCCGCGCCCGGACGACCCGCTGATGAGCGCGCGGCAGAAGGCGGTCGAGGAGGCGGGCGGCAACGGCTTCATGGCGGTCGCGGCCACCCACGCGGCCCTGCTGATGGCCCAGGGTGCCGGACGGCTGGTGCGGGCGACGGGTGACCGCGGTGTCGTCGCGGTGCTCGATCCCCGGTTGGCGACCGCCCGGTACGGCAGTTACCTGAAGGCCTCGCTGCCGGACTTCTGGTACACCACGGACCGCAATCAGGTCCGGAAGTCGCTCGCCGCGATCGACGCGGCGTCGAAGGCGGAGAGCAACTGACCCCTTGCCGTGCGTGCGAGCGCACGGCAAGGCCCCGGGACCGGCGCAGAGGGTCCCGGGGCCCGATCAGGGGCCGGCGAGGGCGTCACACCCGCCGGAGCACCGCCACGACCTTGCCGAGGATGGTGGCCTCGTCGCCGGGGATGGGCTGGTACGCGGCGTTGTGCGGGAGCAGCCAGACGTGCCCGTCCTCGCGCTTGAAGCGCTTGACCGTGGCCTCGCCGTCGAGCATGGCGGCGACGATGTCGCCGTTCTCCGCGACGGGCTGGCGGCGGACGGTGACCCAGTCGCCGTCGCAGATGGCGGCCTCGATCATGGAGTCGCCGACGACCTTGAGGACGAACAGCTCGCCGTCGCCGACCAGCTGCCGGGGGAGCGGGAAGACGTCCTCGACGGACTCCTCGGCCAGGATGGGGCCACCGGCCGCGATCCGGCCGACCAGGGGGACGTACGACGCGGCAGGCTTGCCCGTGGTGTCCGTGGGCTGCGTGCTGGGCTGGTCCGAGCCGCGGACCTCGTACGCCCGGGGGCGGTGGGGGTCGCGACGCAGGAAGCCCTTGCGCTCCAGTGCCATGAGCTGGTGAGCCACCGAGGACGTGCTCGAGAGTCCTACCGCCTGGCCGATCTCGCGCATCGACGGCGGGTAGCCGCGGCGCTGGACGGAGTCGCGGATGACCTCGATGACCCGGCGCTGCCGGTCCGTGAGGCCGGAGCTGTCCGCCCGGATGCCTGGAGGTCGCCCGGGGAGGGCGCGGGCGGGTCGCCCGGGCTCCTCGCCGTTCATGGCTGCGTCATTCATGGCGTGCACCGGCTCGAGTCGGCCCTGGGAGCGGTCCTGGGCGGTGATGGTGGCACTGTCTGCGGTGGTGGTCACGTCGTCGGCCCCTCTCGAAAGTGTCTCCCTGGCTGGCACAACGGTAGTGGCTTTCGAAAGGTTGCGCCAAACACACGTTCGAGTGAAAAATCGCAGATCGCCTTACGTGTGTACGGGTGGGGGTGTATGAGTACCGTCACTCCGACGGCCCGCGCCCTCTCAATTCGGGCATTACGCTAGCCTTCGCGGCTGGACGGCCGAGCGCCGGGGTGCCTCGCCGCACCCCTCCAGTCTCGCATCCGAGGCCCGGAATCCCGGGGCTGGACGGCCCGCGACACGCGCAGGCGACGAAATCGTCCCTAACCCAAGATCTAGTGGTTGGATGACACCGACCGCCCAGGGGTAGTGGTCCGGGTCTGCCGGAACCGCTGCCATCGCCTATGCTGGAGGTCGCTTCACAGGGGCCCCAGAGGCCCCGCGAGGCTCATCAGTCGTGCCGTGAGGGAGGGTCGGAAGCCATGCACTGCCCCTTCTGCAGGCATCCCGACAGCCGTGTCGTCGACAGTCGCACCACGGACGACGGGACGTCGATCCGGCGCCGTCGCCAGTGCCCCGACTGCTCCCGCCGTTTCACCACGGTGGAGACGTGTTCGCTCATGGTCGTGAAGCGGTCCGGTGTCACCGAGCCCTTCAGTCGCACGAAGGTCATCTCCGGCGTCCGCAAGGCGTGCCAGGGGCGACCGGTCACCGAGGACGCCCTCGCCAAGCTCGGCCAGCGGGTCGAGGAGGCGGTGCGCGCCACCGGCAGCGCCGAGCTGACCACCCACGACGTGGGTCTGGCGATCCTGGGCCCCCTGCGGGAACTCGACCTCGTCGCGTACCTGCGCTTCGCGTCCGTGTACAAGGCTTTCGACAGCCTCGAAGACTTCGAGACCGCCATCGTGGAACTCCGCGAGCGGTCTCCCGCTGAGAACAGCGGGACCGGTGCGGCCTCCGAGCCCCCCGTTCCCGTCACCACCGCCGACTGATCGGCGGTCCGTGCCCCTGGCGGGCCCGGTGACCGGCCGCCGCCGAGCGGCCCTGTGAACGTGCCCCGGGTGACCCCTGTGCGGTCCCCGTGGCAGCAGTACAGAACGACGTACCAGAAGACGGTGCCCTGGGACTTTCTGGGTGCCAAAGTGTGTTTTGCCCGTATATGGGAGGCGGCATGACAGAGACGGCGAGCGGCCCGGCACGTGGTTCCCGCACCAAGGGAGCCAAGTCGGCGAGCAAGGGCCTGCGCATCGAGCGCATCCACACCACCCCCGGCGTGCACCCGTACGACGAGGTGACGTGGGAGCATCGCGACGTCGTCATGACCAACTGGCGCGACGGCTCGATCAACTTCGAGCAGCGTGGCGTCGAGTTCCCCGACTTCTGGTCGGTGAACGCGGTCAACATCGTCACCAGCAAGTACTTCCGCGGGGCCGTCGGCACCCCGCAGCGCGAGACCGGTCTCAAGCAGCTCATCGACCGCATCGTGAAGACCTACACGAAGGCCGGCGAGGACTACGGTTACTTCGCCTCCCCGGCCGACGCCGAGATCTTCGAGCACGAGCTGGCCTACGCCCTCCTGCACCAGATCTTCAGCTTCAACTCGCCGGTCTGGTTCAACGTCGGCACCCCGCAGCCCCAGCAGGTCTCCGCCTGCTTCATCCTGTCCGTCGACGACTCCATGGAGTCCATCCTCGACTGGTACAAGGAAGAGGGCATGATCTTCAAGGGCGGCTCCGGCGCCGGCCTGAACCTCTCCCGCATCCGCTCCTCCAAGGAGCTCCTCTCCTCCGGCGGCAACGCCTCCGGCCCGGTCTCCTTCATGCGCGGCGCCGACGCCTCCGCAGGAACGATCAAGTCGGGCGGCGCCACCCGTCGCGCGGCCAAGATGGTCATCCTCGACGTCGACCACCCCGACATCGAGGACTTCATCGAGACCAAGGTCAAGGAGGAGGAGAAGATCCGCGCCCTCCGCGACGCGGGCTTCGACATGGACCTGGGCGGCGACGACATCACGTCCGTCCAGTACCAGAACGCCAACAACTCCGTCCGCGTGAACGACACGTTCATGAAGGCCGTCGAGTCCGGCGGGAAGTTCGGCCTCACCTCGCGCATGACCGGCGAGGTCATCGAGGAGGTCGACGCCAAGGCGCTCTTCCGCAAGATGGCCGAGGCCGCGTGGGCCTGTGCCGACCCGGGCATCCAGTACGACGACACGATCAACCACTGGCACACCTGCCCCGAGTCCGGCCGCATCAACGGCTCGAACCCGTGCAGCGAGTACATGCACCTGGACAACACGTCCTGCAACCTCGCCTCGCTCAACCTCATGAAGTTCCTCAAGGACGACGGCAAGGGCAACCAGTCCTTCGACGTCGAGCGCTTCGCCAAGGTCGTCGAGCTCGTCATCACCGCGATGGACATCTCCATCTGCTTCGCCGACTTCCCCACCGAGAAGATCGGCGAGAACACCCGCGCCTACCGCCAGCTCGGCATCGGCTACGCCAACCTCGGCGCCCTGCTGATGGCGACCGGCCACGCGTACGACTCCGACGGCGGCCGCGCCCTCGCCGGTGCCATCACCTCCCTGATGACCGGCACCTCGTACAAGCGCTCCGCCGAGCTCGCCGGTGTCGTCGGCGCCTACGACGGCTACGCCCGCAACGCCGAGCCGCACCAGCGCGTCATGCAGCAGCACGCCGACGAGAACACCAAGGCCGTCCGCGTCGACGACCTGGACTCGCCGATCTGGGCCGCCGCCACGGAGGCCTGGCAGGACGTGATCCGCCTCGGCGCCAAGAACGGCTTCCGCAACGCCCAGGCCTCGGTCATCGCCCCGACCGGCACCATCGGTCTCGCGATGTCCTGCGACACCACCGGCCTCGAGCCCGACCTCGCCCTGGTCAAGTTCAAGAAGCTCGTCGGCGGCGGCTCGATGCAGATCGTCAACGGCACCGTCCCGCAGGCCCTGCGCCGCCTGGGTTACCAGGAGGAGCAGATCGAGGCGATCGTCGCCCACATCGCCGAGCACGGCAACGTGGTCGACGCCCCCGGCCTGAAGACCGAGCACTACGAGGTCTTCGACTGCGCCATGGGCGAGCGCTCCATCTCCGCGATGGGCCACGTCCGCATGATGGCCGCCATCCAGCCGTGGATCTCCGGTGCCCTCTCCAAGACCGTCAACCTGCCGGAGACGGCGACGGTCGAGGACGTCGAGGAGGTCTACTTCGAGGCCTGGAAGATGGGCGTCAAGGCGCTCGCGATCTACCGCGACAACTGCAAGGTCGGCCAGCCGCTCTCCGCCAAGAAGAAGGAGGACGAGAAGGCCGAGGTCACCGCGAAGTCCGAGGCGACGATCCGCGAGGCCGTCGAGAAGGTCGTCGAGTACCGCCCGGTCCGCAAGCGCCTCCCGAAGGGCCGCCCGGGGATCACCACCTCCTTCACCGTCGGTGGCGCCGAGGGCTACATGACCGCCAACTCCTACCCGGATGACGGTCTCGGTGAGGTCTTCCTGAAGATGTCGAAGCAGGGCTCGACCCTCGCCGGCATGATGGACGCCTTCTCCATCGCCGTCTCCGTCGGCCTCCAGTACGGCGTTCCGCTGGAGACGTACGTCTCGAAGTTCACCAACATGCGCTTCGAGCCGGCCGGCATGACGGACGACCCGGACGTGCGGATGGCGCAGTCGATCGTCGACTACATCTTCCGTCGCCTGGCGCTGGACTTCCTGCCCTTCGAGACCCGCTCCGCCCTCGGCATCCACTCCGCCGAGGAGCGTCAGCGCCACCTCGACACCGGCTCGTACGAGCAGGCCGAGGACGAGGAGCTCGACGTCGAGACCCTCGCCCAGTCCGCCCCGCGCGCCCAGGAGCTGAAGGTCGTCGCGACCCCGGCCCCGAAGGCCGAGGTCCCGGCCCCCAAGCAGGCGCACACCTCGGCGGAGCTCGTCGAGATGCAGCTCGGCATCAGCGCCGACGCCCCGCTCTGCTTCTCCTGCGGGACGAAGATGCAGCGCGCCGGCTCCTGCTACATCTGCGAGGGCTGCGGCTCGACCAGCGGCTGCAGCTGAGCACTGAGCAGTAGGTGAGAGAGGGTGTCGGCCGGTGGCCGGCACCCTCTTCGCGTCAGGCCGGGCGGGCGCCCAGGAGGGTGCCGAAGGAGCGCGGGTCGGCGTCGAAGCCGCGGCTGAGGGCGCCGTACGACCACCCGCCGGCGGCGTCGCGCGTGAACTCCACGACCGTCGCCGACAAGGCCTCCGGGACGTCCGAGAAGTCGTGGGACAGCAGGTCCGTGTAGCCCTCGCGGACGCGTATGCCCGTGCCCGCTATGTCGCCGAACGCCAGCCTCCCCGCGCCCTGCTGCACGGTCACGCCGACCACCACGCGCGCGTACGCCGGAGCCAGGCGGTCCAGTTCCAGGGTCATCGCCTCGTCGTACCCGAAGCCCTGGCCCGTACGGCTGTCGCGGTGCAGGGTGATCGTCCCGTCGGGGGAGCGGCTGCCGAAGTGCACCAGGTAGGCCGGGGCTCCGTACGGGTCGCCGGTCGTGAAGACCCCGGCGACGAGGTCCAGGTCGTGGGCCGGCGCACCGCTCGGGGCGGGGTCCCACTTGAGGGTGACCTCGACCTTCGCCACGCCCTTGTTGAGTCCGCTCACGGCGCTTCCCCTCTCCGCGTGCGCCCCCGCGCACGCCTCGCCTCGACCGTCACCCTCCCCCAAGAGCCCTTGGCCGAGGGGAGATTGCCCATGGTGTCACGGGGGTCTGACAGTGGACCCGGTGGACGGCCGCCGGATGCGGGTACGGCGGCCTGACGAGCTGGATCTCGCCCCTCCCGTGGCTCGAATCGATCAGAAAGCCGGGAATGCGGGGGAACTCTCCGAGCGGTCAGGGGCGTTGGGCTTGGTGATGCGTACTGCCGGGGCGTCGTCCCGGCCCGTACGATGGCGCGGTGCTGGTCAAGTGGATTCGCTGCACCGTGGTGGACCGTCGAGGGTTCGAGCGGGGGCAGCGGAAATGGGCGGGGCTGCTCGGTGAGCCGGGATTCCGGGGACAGGGCGGAGGGTGGAGCCGGAGTCGGCCGGATGTCGCCCACGTCTTCGGGTTCTGGGAGAGCCGGGCCTTCTACGACTCCTTCATGGCCCGGTCGCACGATCGCCTGGCGGCCTCGCAGGTGGGCACGTACCGGGACGCCCAGGTCAAGCTGTTCGACCACCGCTTCGACGTGAAGACGGGGTTCGAGCCGCGGTTCTCCGACGCCGACGTGGCACGGGTCGCGCACTGCCGGGTCCACGAGGACCGCGCCGAGCACTTCGCGCTCATGCAGGAGAAGGTGTGGAACCCCGCGATGGCCGGTTCGCCGGGCATGCTGCGGGGCCTGTTCGGCGAGGCGCCGGGCAGCGAGTTCCTGGTGCTGTCGATGTGGCGGTCCGACGCGGAGCACGGCAAGTACCGGGTGGAGCGCGTGGAGCGGCTCGGGCTGCGGGCGCGTACCGACGCGGACGTGGCGGCGCTGACCGGTGACGTCGTACGGCTCGAAGCGGCCTGGACCGTCTGAGGGCCGGAGTCCGGTCCCCCGCGTACGGCGGATGGGCGCCCGTGACCCCCTTGGCCGAGCCTGTCCGGAGCGGTCGAACTAGGGTCGGGGTATGTCACGACCGCGGCGCATCGTTCTCGTACGGCACGGAGAGTCCGAAGGCAATGCCGACGACACGGTGTACGAGCGGGAGCCCGACCACGCACTCCGGCTCACCGAGACCGGTTGGCGGCAGGCGGAGGCCACGGGGGAGCGGCTGCGGGAGACGTTCGGCGACGAGCAGGTCAGCGTCTACGTCTCGCCGTACCGCCGCACCCATGAGACTCTCCGTGCCTTCCGGCTGCCCGCGGAGCAGGTGCGGGTGCGGGAGGAGCCGCGCCTGCGCGAGCAGGACTGGGGGAACTGGCAGGAGCGAGAGGACGTGCGCCTGCAGAAGGCGTACCGGGACGCGTACGGGCACTTCTTCTACCGCTTCGCCCAGGGCGAGTCGGGAGCGGACGTCTACGACCGCGTCGGCGCCTTCCTGGAGAGCCTCTACCGCAGCTTCGAGGCCCCCGACCACCCGCCGAACGTCCTGCTGGTGACCCACGGCCTGACCATGCGCCTGTTCTGCATGCGCTGGTTCCACTGGACGGTCGCCGACTTCGAGTCCCTGTCGAACCCCGGCAACGCCGAGACGCGCACACTGCTGCTCGGCGACGACGGCCGGTACCGACTCGACCGGCCCTTCGCGCGTTGGCGTACCCCGGAGCCGTACGGGCACACCGGATAGAGTGGGGGAGCGATGACCGCTGACTTCTCACTCGAACGGCGCTTCGACCGCGCCCTGGCCAGCCTGCGTGGGCTGTCCGTGGGAGACGCCCTGGGCTCCCAGTTCTTCGTACCCGCTCACTACCCCCTGCTGAAGCGGCGCGAGCTGCCGCCCGGCCCCTGGCAGTGGACCGACGACACCGAGATGGCCTGCTCCGTCCTGGCTGTCCTCGCCCGCCACGACCGCATCGACCAGGACGCCCTCGCCCGGTCCTTCGCGGAGCACCACGACTTCGACCGGGGCTACGGGCCAGCGGTCAACCGGATGCTGCGGCTCATCCGTGAGGGTGGCGACTGGCGGGAACTCGCCGCCGCGCTCTTCAAGGGGCAGGGCTCCTGGGGCAATGGCGCCGCCATGCGGATCGCCCCGCTCGGCGCCTGGTACGCGGACGACCCGGAGCAGGCGACGCACCAGGCCGAGATCTCGGCGTACACGACCCACCAGCACCGCGAGGCCGTCGTCGGCGCGATGGCCGTGGCCGCCGCCGCCGCCCTCGCCGCCGACCCGGCCGGCCCGCCCAAGCCCGAGGCGCTCCTCGACGGCGTCATCGCGCTCGTGCCGCGCAGCGCCGTCGGCGCAGGACTGCGCCGGGCGCGCGACATGCTCGACTACGGGGACGCGGGCACCGTCGCCGCGGTCCTCGGCAGCGGTCGGCGGACCAGCGCGCACGACACCGTCCCCTTCGCACTCTGGTCCGCGGCGCGGGCGCTCGGTGATTTCGAGCAGATGTTCTGGACGACGGCGCAGGTCGGCGGCGATGTCGACACGACCTGCGCCATCGCCGGGGGAGTCGTGGCCTCCTCGGTGCACGGCGCGCCGCCGGACGAGTGGCTGCGGCAGACCGAGGAGCTGCCGGAGTGGCTGCCGGGCGGGGTCGGGAAGGTCTGAGAGCGAAGCCTCTCAGGTGTCGTGAGGGGCGTGAGCGAGGGGCGTGAGGGACGCGGGCGACGCCCCCTGGGCCCGTTGTCGGGCGCAGGGGGCGACTCGCTGAGGGGTACGAGGGGTACGAGGCCGGGTCGGCCGGCGGGTCAGGCCACCGGACCGGCCGCCTCCGCCCGGCCGCTGAGCGCCTCCAGGTCGCTCTTGCGGACCCTGATCACCAGGACCGCCGTGGCCAGGGCGATCAGCACCATCCCCACGGCCGCGGTGAAGGCCGAGGCGATGCCCGAGGTGAGAACGGTGTCACCCCAGGGCGAGGGCAGCTCGTGCGTCTGGGCGAACGCGGCCTGCTCCTCGGGCGTGGCGGAGGCGAGGAAGGCCGGGACCTGCTTCGTGGCCTCCTCGCGGCTCGCCGTACCGAAGACGGTGACGAGGATGGACAGGCCGAGGGAACCGCCGACCTGCTGGGTCGCGTTGAGCAGGCCGGAGGCGGCGCCAGCCTCGTGCGGGGCGACGCCGGAGACCGCGGTCAGCGTGAGCGTCACGAAGTTGAGACCCATGCCGAAGCCGAAGACGGCCATCGGGCCCAGGACCGCCCCCACGTAACTGCTGTCCGGCTCGATGAACGACATCCAGAACAGGCCGATCCCGGTGAGGGCCGACCCGGTCACCATGAACGGCTTGGGGCCGAGGTTCGGCAGCAGCCGCTGGGCGAGGCCCGCGCTCGTGACGATCGCGAGGGTGACCGGCAGGAAGGCGAGACCCGACTGGATCGGGCTGTAGCCGAGCACGTCCTGCACCCACAGGACGATGAAGAAGAACATGCCGAACATGGCGGCCGAGAGGCTGAGCATGATCACGTACGTCCCCGAGCGGTTGCGCTCGGCGAACATGCGGAGCGGGGTGATGGGCTCCTTGGCCCGCGACTCGACCAGGGCGAAGGACGCGAGCAGGATCACCGCCGCGACGAAGGAGCCGATGGTCAGCGAGTCCTTCCAGCCCTTCTCGGACGCGCGGATGAACCCGTACACCAGCGCCGCCATGCCGAGCGTCGAGGTGAGCGCGCCGGCGATGTCGAAGCGGCCGGGGTGGCGCTCCGACTCCGCGATGTAGCGGGGGGCGAGGTAGGCGATGAGCAGGCCGATCGGCACGTTGACGAAGAAGACCCAGCGCCAGTCGAGCCACTCGGTGAGCATGCCGCCGGCGAGGAGTCCGATCGCGCCGCCACCGGCCGAGACGGCGGCGAACACGCCGAACGCCCGGTTCCGCTCCGGGCCTTCGGGAAACGTCGTGGTGATCAGCGCGAGCGACGTGGGTGAGGCGATGGCCCCGCCGACGCCCTGGAGGGCGCGCGCGGCGAGCAGCTGCCAGGGCTCCTGGGCGAAGCCGCCGAGCAGGGAGGCGAGGGTGAAGAGGAGGATGCCGGCCATGAACACCCGGCGGCGGCCCAGGATGTCGCCGGCGCGACCGCCGAGGAGCAGCAGCCCGCCGAAGGTGAGCGTGTAGGCGCTGAGGACCCACGAGAGGTCCGTGGTCGAGAAGGAGAGCGCGTCCTGGATGTGCGGCAGCGCGATGTTCACGATCGTGGCGTCGAGAACGACCATCAACTGGCAGGCGGCGATGACGGTCAGGGCGATTCCCGGCCGGTTTCCGGCGCGTGCGCGGCCGTTCTCGGTCTGTGTGTCCACCGGAGAAGTTGTCACGATGAGTCCCCCACGGAAGAATTAGGGAACGCAACCGTTCCCTGTTTCCACGGTAGTGAGTCGCCGTCAGTGAACGCAAGCGTTCACTCGTCGCTCGATCCCGCCCAACGGAGAGACCCAGATGGCTACTTCGCGTCCCGCGGCCGCCGCCACCAGGCCGGAAGGGGCGGCGCCCCGGCGCCGTGGACCCGTACTGGAACGGGCGATTCTGGAGGCGACGCTCGAACAGCTCGGCAGCGTCGGCTGGAACGGACTGACGATGGAGGGTGTCGCGGTCGGCGCGCAGACGGGCAAGGCGGCGGTGTACCGGCGCTGGCCGTCGAAGGAGGACCTCGTCGCCGACGCGCTCCGGGCCGGTCTGCCGGACTTCGACGAGGCGCCGGACCGGGGGAGCGTCCGCGAGGACCTGTACGCGCTGTGCGTCCGCCTCCGGGACGTGATGTTCTCCCCGCCCGGCCATGCTCTGCGCGCCGTCCTTCACGAGTGCGACGCGGAGGCGGCGGAACGGTTCCACGAGCTGATCGTCACCGGGGTGACCGAGCCGTCGGCCCGGCTCTTCCGGGAGGTACTGGGCCGGGGCGTCGCGCGGGGAGAGGTGCGGGCCGGCGCGGTCGACGCCCTCGTCCTCGACGTGATCCCCGCGCTGATGATGTACCGCTCCAAGGTGTGCGGGAGCGAATGGCCAGACCGCGAGGTCTCGGACATGATCGACCGGGTCATGATGCCGCTGATCCGGGCGTGACGGCGGGCCCGGCGGACCCCGAGGGGAATCCGGGTATCGCGTGCGGCACCGGGCGGCGTAACCTGACTGCGCCATGCCGTACGAACCTCCCACCCACAGCGTCGAGCGCTCACTCCGAGCGACCACCGGCGCCAAGATCGTCGCCGGGGTCGACGAGGTCGGGCGCGGGGCGTGGGCCGGACCCGTCACGGTCTGCGCGGCCGTCACCGGTCTGCGCCGAGCCCCCGCCGGACTCACCGACTCCAAGCTGCTGACACCCAAGCGCCGCAACGAGCTCGCGGCTGAGCTGGAGGGGTGGGTCACGGCGTACGCGCTCGGCGACGCCTCCCCGGAGGAGATCGACGAGCTCGGAATGACCGCGGCCCTCAGGCTCGCGGCGGTCCGGGCCCTCGAAGGGCTCCCCGTGCGACCCGACGCCGTGATCCTCGACGGCAAGCACGACTACCTCGGCAGCCCCTGGCAGGTCCGCACGGTGATCAAGGGCGACCAGTCCTGCATCGCCGTGGCAGCAGCCTCCGTCATCGCCAAGGTCCGCCGCGACGCGGTCATGGCGGAGCTCGAATCCGACGCCGGGGGATGCTCCGCGTTCGGCTTCGCGGCCAACGCGGGCTACCCTTCGCCGGTCCACAAGGCCGCTCTGGAGGAGCTGGGGCCCACCCCGCACCATCGTCTCTCCTGGTCGTACCTGGACGCGCTGCCCCAGTGGCGCCACCTCAAAAAGGTCCGCCTCTCCGCGGAGGCGGCCGCGCTGGAGAGCGGGGGCCAACTCGGCTTCGACTTCTGAACTTCCGGCTGCCGGGCCCTCCTTCCCGAGACCGCCCGTGCCGGCCGGGCGCACCTGTGCACCACCCGCCGATGCCCCGCGCAGCGGCGTTTGATAGACATCAATCCATGCCTCTCACCCCCGAGGAGCCTCAGATTCACGAGAGCGCTCAGGGTCCCCGCGCCACCGCGGCCGCCGGCCGCCCCGCGTCGACCCCCCGTCCCGTACCCGGCCCGCGTTCCGCGGCCTCTCCGCGTCCCGGGCGTCCGGTGCCCGGTCCGAGGCCCGCTCCGCCGGCCCCCCGTCCGCACCCCGACGCCGCGCAGTCCCCGGCCGTCGGCCAGGAGAATCGTTCCGGCGAGCGGTCCGTCCCGCAGCTCCAGGTGATCCCGGCCCCCGTCGACGGCGCGCTCGACGCCGCGGAGGAGGCCCTCGACCTGCTCCTGGACAGCGGGCGCGCGCCCGGCGACGTCCTGGTCCTCACCACCGGCGGACAGCACCCGTGGGCCGCGCACGAGCTGTCCTTCGGCGAGGCCGCCTACTGGGCCCAGCAGGAGACCGGCGACGACGTGTTCTTCGCGGACGCCGCCGCTGCGGAGCGGGCCGTCGGCAGGCCCGTCGTCATCGTCGCCCTCAACGGCGGCAGTGACGAGACCGCCGCCCGCGCGCTGCCGGTCGCGATGGCACGCGCCGGTGCGCTGCTCGTCGTCTGCGGCGACCCGGAGCGCGTCGCCGCGCTCGTCGGCGCCGGGGTCTGACCGCTCCGTTCCCGCGGCCGTGCTCCCCGCGGCCGAGCTCCGCGGTGGCGTTCTCAGCGGTTCCGTTTCCCGCGGTTCCCTCCCGCCGGCCCGTGACGCGGGCCGGCGGGGGCGCGCGTCGAGAAGTCGAGCCGCCGTCGCCTCACGGGGTGCCGTACCGAGCCGCTCGCCCGCGCGGCCTCGACCGGTCTCGGCTCAGCGTGCCGCGGCGCGGCGCAGGGGTTCTGCCGCCCCGCTCGCGGTTCTCGGCGCGAGACGGCCGAGTTCGGCCGCCTCGGCGCCGAGCGGGACCGGGTGGGAGTCGGAGCTCGGGCGCCGGCCTCCGCGACCCTCGCCGAGCACCTGCCAACCCGCTCGGGTCAGCGTGATGTACGCGCCGCAGCGGAGCCCGTGGAGGGTGCAGGCGTCCCGGAGCCCCCACATCCAGGCCCCGTCCTCCTCCGTCCAGCGCTCGTCGCCCTCGCGGCAGTAGAGCAGCACCGCGGTCCTCACGGGGGCGCGGCGCCGCAGGTCGTGCGGAAGGACCCGGCGGAGGTGCGCCAGGAGCGCGTTCCGGAACTCCCAGCCGTCCGCCGGCAGGGAGCGGGGGACGAACGAGGCGCTGGCGGCGAGCCGTTCCTCGTGGTCCAGGATCGCCACGACCGCCGTCGACGGCGTCGGCGCGTGGCGCGAGTGCAGTCCGCTGACGACCTCACGCGGATTGCCGAGCAGCGGAATCCCCGCCGCGGCCCACTCGGCCGGTTCGAGTATCCGGGCGAGGCGGCTGGCGGACCCGGGCGACGAACGGGTCGAGGTGCCTGCGGACGGAGCGAATCCGAGGGTCATGGTCCTCCCTTCGGATACGCGCCCGCGCGGCGGGCAAGGGTCGGGTGAGGGCGCACCACGGCACGGTCCTTCAAGGCCGCAGAAGGGCCGTGTGGGGCGGTGCTCCAATTCTTGCTTGGCCTGCGGGGGACCGGCAATGAGCAATTGAAGTCGCTGACGAGAATGCGGTGGTATGCCTCTCATATCCCTGCCCCGTCGCCCATTGTTCACTCCCCGTTTCCTCCCCTGTTTCACCCCTGGCCGGTGAGCACCAACGGAAACATCCCTTCCGGTCCACTCGGGCCCCGACACACCGCGCACGGGGCCGCCGACCCGGGAGGGGAGCGTCACGCTGAGTGAGTTGGGCGATTGCCCGTGCCATCGGGTTGCATGGGGTCATGGACAACCAGGAGCTCCGCGCCGAAGCCGATGCCATCCTCGCCGAGCTCGTCGGTGCGCCCGGCGGCTCCGCACGGCTGCGAGAGGACCAGTGGCAGGCGGTGGCGGCCCTGGTGGAGGAGCGCAGGCGCGCCCTCGTCGTGCAGCGGACCGGCTGGGGCAAGTCCGCCGTGTACTTCGTCGCCACCGCCCTCCTGCGGCGGCGCGGCGCGGGCCCCACGGTGATCATCTCGCCGCTCCTCGCGCTGATGCGCAACCAGGTCGACGCCGCGGCGCGCGCCGGCATCCAGGCGCGCACCATCAACTCGGCCAACCCGGAGGAGTGGGACACCATCTACGACGAGGTCGAGCGCGGCGAGACCGACGTCCTCCTCGTCAGCCCCGAGCGGCTCAACTCCGTGGACTTCCGCGAGCAGGTCCTGCCCAAGCTCGCCGCGACCACCGGCCTCCTCGTCGTCGACGAGGCGCACTGCATCTCCGACTGGGGCCACGACTTCAGGCCCGACTACCGCCGCCTGCGGGCCATGCTGGCCGAGCTGTCCCCCGGCGTCCCCGTCCTGGCCACCACCGCGACCGCCAACGCGCGGGTCACCGCCGACGTGGCCGAGCAGCTGGGCACCGGGGCCGGTGAAGCCCTCGTCCTGCGCGGCACCCTGGAGCGCGAGAGCCTGCGCCTCGGCGTGGTCCGACTCCCCGACGCGGCCCACCGCCTCGCCTGGCTCGCCGAGCACCTGAACGACCTCCAGGGCTCCGGGATCGTCTACGCCCTCACCGTCGCCGCGGCCGAGGAGGCCACCGCCTTCCTCCGGCAGCGCGGATTCACGGTGACCTCGTACACGGGCCGCACGGAGAACGCCGACCGCCTGCAGGCCGAGACCGACCTCCAGGAGAACCGCGTCAAGGCGCTCGTGGCGACCTCCGCCCTCGGCATGGGCTTCGACAAGCCCGACCTCGGCTTCGTGGTCCACCTCGGCTCGCCCTCGTCCCCGATCGCCTACTACCAGCAGGTCGGCCGCGCCGGACGCGGCGTCGAGCACGCCGACGTCCTGCTCCTCCCCGGCAAGGAGGACGAGGCGATCTGGCGCTACTTCGCCGACACCGCTTTCCCTCCCGAGTCCCTGGTGCGGCAGACCCTCGCGGCCCTCGCCGACGCCGGACGGCCTCTGTCCGTACCGGCCCTGGAGGCGGCGGTGGACCTCCGCCGCACCCGTCTGGAGACCATGCTCAAGGTCCTCGACGTCGACGGTGCCGTGAAGCGGGTCAAGGGCGGCTGGGCCTCCACCGGCCAGCCCTGGAGCTACGACTCCGAGCGGTACGCCTGGGTGGCGCGCCAGCGCGCGGCCGAGCAGCAGGCCATGCGCGACTACGTCGGCACGACCGAGTGCCGCATGGAGTTCCTGCGCCGCCAGCTGGACGACGAGGGAGCCGTCCCGTGCGGCCGGTGCGACAACTGCGCCGGGCCCTGGGCCGACGCCTCCGTCTCGACGGAGACGCTGACCGGGGCCACGAAGGAACTCGACCGACCGGGCGTCGAGATCGAGCCGCGCCGGATGTGGCCGACGGGCATGCCGGCCCTCGGCGTCGACCTCAAGGGACGCATCCCCGCGGGCGAGCAGTGCTCCACCGGCCGCGCCCTCGGGCGTCTCTCGGACATCGGCTGGGGCAACAGGCTGCGCCCGCTGCTCGCCGACCACGCTCCGGACGGTCCGGTGCCCGACGACGTCCTGAAGGCCGCCGTGGCCGTGCTCGCCGACTGGGCGCGCTCGCCGGGCGGCTGGGCGCCCAACGTCACCGACGCGATCGCACGCCCCGTGGGCGTCGTCGCTCTGCCGTCCCTCACCAGGCCGCAGCTCGTCGGCTCCCTGGCCCACGGCATCGCCACCATCGGTCGCCTCCCCTTCCTCGGCACCCTGGCCTACACCGGCCCGGACGGTGCGCACGCGGCACGCCGCAGCAACTCCGCCCAGCGTCTCCGGGCGCTCTCCGGCGCCCTCGCCGTCCCTCCGGAACTGTCCGAGGCGCTGACCGCCTCGCCCGGCCCGGTCCTGCTCGTGGACGACAGCACCGACTCCGGCTGGACCCTCGCGGTCGCCGCCCGCCTGCTCCGTCGAGCCGGGGCCGGACAGGTGCTCCCGCTGGTCCTGGCCGCGGCCGGCTGAGGCCTGTCGGCACGTCAAACAGCGTCGAGCATAGGGGAATTCGGGGCATCGGACGTCGACCCTGTGGATAACTCCGCAGGGTCGGCAATGCCGCGTATCCGGAGTTATCCACAGGGCTTTCGGAAATCGGGAGATCGCGAGACCGTCCTGACCATGAACGCGAATCACCGCGAAACCAGCGGACCCTCCCGTACCCAGCGCATCACCCTGCGCGGCCCGGCCGAGCTCGCCGACGCGCTCCCCTTCATGCTGGGCTTCCACCCCACCGACTCCGTCGTCCTGGTCGCCCTCCACGGCGAACACGGCCGCTTCGGCGGCCGCGTCAGGCTCGGCATCCCCCGCTCCCCCCACGAATGGGCGTCCACCGCCGACCACCTCGCCGAGTGCCTGGTCGAGGGCGGCACCCGGCACGGCGCACGGCCGGACGGCATCGTCGTCTTCCTGTGCCAGGACCCGGCACCCGGCGAGACCGGCCGGGCGGTCACGGAGCGGCTGCGTCCCTTCGCCCAGCGCCTGCGCATCGCCTGCGGCGCCCTGGACATCCCCGTCTGCGAGGCCCTCTGCATCTCCGACGGCCTCTACTTCTCCTACTGCTGTCCGTCCCCCACCTGCTGTCCGGCCGACGGCACCCCGCTCGCCCTCGGCGGTACGTCGGTGATGGCGGCGACCGCGGCCTTCGCGGGGCTCCCGGCGCCCGGCTCGCTGCGGGAGATGGAGGCCCGGTTCAGGCCGCACGGCACGGCCGCCGACGAGCGGCAGCGCGCGGCCCTCGACGAGGCCGCGGCCGCGATCGTCCCCCGGATCGTCGAAGGCGCACCCGGGGAGGGCCGGGAGAAGGTGCGGACGGAGACGCTGCGGACCGCCCGCGAGATCCTCCGGCGCTTCGCCAGCCCGCCCCGGCCCGGTGCCGCCGCGATCACCGCCTCGACGGTCCGGGCCGGAGACGGGCCCGTCCGGGTCTCGGACTCCGGCGTGGAGACACCCGTGAGGAACCTCGGCGGCGTCGCGGCGACGGACGCGGCCGACGACGCCCTCGTCGGGGTCGAGGAGGCGGCCGCGCTCATCCTCGGCCTCCAGGACCGGGCGACCCGGGACCGCGCCGCCGAGTGGATGGAAGGCTGGGAAGGCACCGCGGCCCTGCGGCTCTGGCGGGTCCTCGCCAGGCGCTGCGTCGCCCCCTACCAGGAGCACGCCGCCGCGCCCCTGACCCTCGCCGGCTGGGCCGCCTGGTCCACGGGCGACGAGCCGACCGCCCGCGTCGCGCTGGGGCTCGCCCTCGAAGCCGACTCCGAGTACGTCTTCGCCCGCCTCCTCCACCAGGCCTGCAACGAGGGCCTCGACCCCGAGTCCCTCCGGTCCTGCCTGCGGGGCGAGCGGGACGCGCGCGCCACGGAACAGCTCGCGCCCGCCTCCTCCCGGCGGGTCAGGGTCCGCACCACCCGCCCGCAGGGAGCGCGGCTCGGCGCCGGCACGCCCGGTCGGCAGACCGGCGGAAGGCGCCGCGGGACCGCGGCCGGCGTGAGGCCCGGCGGCCCCGCCGCGAGCGGACCCGGGGCCCGGGCGGCACGCCACGACGGGCAGCCCGGCAGCAGGAGCGGACGATGACGCCCGTGACCCGGCCGCCCGCGCGCGCGTTCACCTCTCTGGCGGAGCCGGTCGCACCGCGCCGCCGACACCCCGCCGGCCGCCCGGACCGCACAGAGAGCAGCTCACACCCGCCATGGCCCTCAGCCCCCTCCCGGCCCCCGGACGACCCGCGGGACACCCACCGAAGGGGCTCGCCCCCGGCCACCCGTCCGGGGTGGGCGCCGCACCGCCCCGACCGGTACGGCCGGGCGAGCTGCCCTCGGTGCACGACGCCCTCCTCTGCGTCGCCCTGCCCGCCCTCGCCGTCTGCGCCGACCACGGCCAGCTCACCGGCGAGGGCCCCGAAGGGGTCTACACGTCGGGACGCCGGATCCTGTCCCGCTGCGTCCTGCGGGTGGCAGGACGCGAACCCGTCGCCCTCCAAGGCCGCCTCGCGGCCGTCGACCGGGCGGTCTTCCTCGGCGTCCTGCGGCTCCCCGGGGACGTGGGACCCGATCCCGGACTCTCCGTCGAGCGCACCCGGAGCGCCGACGGAACCGAGCGCGTCACCCTGCGCAACGCCACCGGCCGCCCCCTCCGCTTCCCGGTGGAAATCGCTCTGGGCACGGATCTCGCGGATCTGGGCGCGATCGCGTCCGGAAGACAGGGACCCGAACTCGCACCGAGCGTCCACGGCACGGGCCTGCGCTGGGCCTCCGGCGACGGCTGGTCCGTCGCCGTCACCGCCGACCCGCCGCCCATGGACTCCCTGGCGGCGGCCGGGGTCCTGCGCTGGGAAGCCGAACTCCCGCCCGGAGCCCCGTACACGATCCGGCTCCGGGTACGGGCGGACCGCGCGACCGGCACCGCCCCCTCCTCGGGGGCCGGCACCGGGCGACCCGGAGGCCACATCCTCGCCGAGGCGCGGGCCGAGGGCGACGACCCGCGCCCCGGAGAGCTGCTGCACACCTCCGTGGAGGACCTCCGGGCCCTCCTCCAGCGCGACCCCGCACACCCCACGGACGTCCACCTCGCGGCCGGTGTCCCCTGGCGCTGCGGACCGGTCACCGCCGAGGCCCTCTGGGCCGCCCGCATGGCCCTGCCCCTCGGGACCAGACTCGCCGTCACCACGCTCCGCTCCCTCGGCCGCGCCCAACTCCGGGGCACCGGGGCGGAATCGGGGCGCGTTCCCGGACCCCTGCGGGACGCGGGACCGGGCCTCCCGCCCCGCTGCACGGGAATCGAGGCCACCCTCGCCTTCCCCGTCGTGCTCGCCGAGGCCCGCCGCTGGGGGCTGCCCGCGGCGGACCTGGACGAGCTCCTCCCGGTCGCGGAGCGGTGCCTCGGCTGGCTCCGCCGCGCCTGGGAGCGCGACGGATACGTGCCGGACCCGGGGCCCACCGAGCCCTGGCGTGCCGAGACCCAGGCTCACGCCCACCGCGCGGCGCTGCTCGGCGCGGACCTCCTCGACGCCTGCGGCAGGCCCGGCGCGGACGCCCTGCGAGAAGGCGCCCGGGCGCTGCGAGAACGGTTCCGACGGGAGTTCTGGCTCGACGACCTCGGCGGCGGCCGGCCCGCCGTCGCCCGCACCGCCGACGGCGGGACCCGGTCCCAGCTCGGCGGCTGGGCCGCGCACCTCCTCGACACCGGACTGCTCGACGGCGGGCGGTACGCGCAGGGTCTTCTGGACAAGGTCGAGACCGAACAGGTCGCCCGGCTGCTGGCCACCCCGGCACTCGACTCCGGCTGGGGCCTGCGCGGCCTCGGGGTCAAGGAGCCCGGCTACAACCCCTTCGGGCACCGGGCCGGGGCCGTACGCGTGCACGAGACCGCCGTCGCCGTGGCCGGTCTCGCCGCCGCGGGGCACGAGAAGGAGGCCGCCGCCCTGCTGCGCGGGCTCCTCGACGCGGCGGAGTCCTTCGGCCACCGGCTTCCCGAGATGTACGCGGGCGAGCAGCGGACGGCCGGAGCGCGTCCGGTGCCCCATCCGGCGGCGTGCCGACCGGCCGCCGTCGCCGCCGCGGGGGCGGTGCAGGCGGTGGTGGCGCTCGCCGGGATCAGGCCCGACGCGCCGGGACGGTCCGTCTCGGTGCACCCCATGCCCTCCGCGCCGCTGGGAGCGATCCGCCTGTCGGGGCTCGTGGTGGCGGGCGAGCCCTTCGCCGTACGGGTCGGCCGACTCGGTCTCGGTATGGTCGAGGAGGCCGCGGAGGGGCTTCAGCTGGGTGTGTGACGGAATGCCGGGTGCGGATCCGGCGGAAGCGGCACGGTGCGGGGAAGATGTCACGGACGATCACTTCCCGGGGAGTGTTTATCGTCAGGAAGACGACTATGATTCGCGGCATGCCTCCCTACGACCCGTCGGCCTTTCCGCCTTTCGCTGTCACCGTCGACCTGGTCGTGCTCACCGTACGGCGCCACGCGCTCTGCACCCTGGTCGTGAGACGAGGGGAACCGCCGTTCCAGGGGCGCTGGGCACTGCCCGGCGGCTTCGTCCGGGAGGGCGAGGACCTCGGCGCCGCCGCGGCCCGCGAGCTGGTCGAGGAGACGGGACTCAGCGCCCACGACCCCGGCGCCCCGGCGCCCGTCACCGGCAACGGTGCGCACCTGGAACAGCTGGCCACCTACGGCGCGCCCGACCGGGACCCCCGGATGCGGGTCGTCAGCGTCGCGCACCTGGCGCTCGCCCCGGACCTGCCCGCGCCGCGCGCCGGCGGCGACGCGAACAGTGCGCGCTGGGCCCCGGTCGAGGAACTCCTCGGCGAGGACGGCCCCACCGGCGCGGAGGCCGAGAAGACGAGGGGCGGGGGAGGGGGTGGGGGCGGGGGAGCCGAACCCCTCGCCTTCGACCACGCCCGCATCCTCGCCGACGGCGTCGAGCGAGCCCGCTCGAAGATCGAGTACTCCTCCCTCGCCACCGCCTTCTGCCCGCCGGAGTTCACGGTCGGCGAGCTGCGCCGCGTCTACGAGGCCGTCTGGGGCGTCGCCCTCGACCCGCGCAACTTCCACCGCAAGGTGACCGGCACGCCCGGCTTCCTCGTTCCCGCGGGCGGCACCACCACGCGCCAGGGCGGACGGCCCGCCCAGCTCTTCCGGGCAGGTGGGGCCACCCTCCTCAACCCGCCGATGCTGCGTCCCGAGGTCTGACCGTCCCGGGGTTCCGGCGCCCCAGGACGCCGACCCTCCGCAAGAAGTCCGATATGTAGCGTTATCTTGCTGCGGTAGCGCCGCCCTGCCGCGGAGCGGTGTCACCTACCGCGAGAGAAGCGATGCTCCAGGCAATCGGACTGACCAGCACTCCCCGCCGCGATCACCCGCCGGCGGTGGACGATCTGACCTTCGAGGCCCGGCCGGGCGCCGTGACCGCGCTCCTCGGCCCCGCGGGGTCTGGCAAGACCACCGCGCTCCGTCTCATGCTCGAACTCGATCCGGGGCGCGGCTTCACCTACTTCAGAGGCCGGCCGCTGGCGCGGGCCGCCCACCCGTCCCGTGAGGTCGGCGTGTTTCTGGGGGACGTTCCGGGGCACCCGTCCCGGACGCTCCGCGGCCAACTCCGGATGCTCTGCGCCGCGTCCGGAACTCCCGTCGCGCGGGCCGACGACGTCATCCGGGCCGTGGGCCTGGCCGGACTCGAAGGCCGGCGCGTCGGGAGCCTTCCACGCGGGGCCGACCGTCGACTCGGCATCGCGTGCGCCCTGTTGGCCGCTCCGCACGCCCTGCTGCTCGACGATCCGGCCGGCGGTCTCGCCGCCGCCGACAGCGCGTGGCTCCACGGACTCCTCCGCGCGCACGCGGCCGAAGGCGGGACGGTCCTCTACACCACGCGGGATCCCAAGGACGCGGCCCGCAACGCCGATCGGGTCGTCACGCTCGACGGCGGCCGGGTGGTCGCCGACCAGGAGGCGAGCGAGTTCGCCCGCACCCGGCTGCGGCCCCGGGTCGCCGTCCGCACCCCTCATGCCGCGCGCCTCGCCGCCGCGTTGACCCAGGAGGCGCGGGCCGCCCGGCGGCCGGTCGAGGCGGTCGCGGAGGACGGCAACCTGCTGTCGGTCTACGGCAGCGACTGCGCCGCCGTCGGCGACACGGCGTTCCGGCACGGCCTCGTGATCCACCGGCTCGCCGACGAGACCGGCGACACGGCATCGGCCCGCACGCCCGCGCCCGCGTCCCCGTCCGCGCCCTCACCCGTGCCCCCGCCCACGCGCGTGCCTCCGACCGATCCCGTCGCCGCGGACGAGCCCGGCTCCGCATCCGCACCGGCACCGGCGTCCGCACCCGGCTCAGGTCCCGCATGCGGCCCCTCGTCCGGGTCCGGGTCCGCGTCCGCGCCTGCACCCTTGCCGGCGCCCAGTGGCCGAGCGGTCGAGTCCGTCACCGGGCGGCCGCCCGGCCGGAAGCCGCCCCGGGCGCCCTCGCGTCCGCTGCGGTACGAGCTCCACCGGCTCCTCGGTGTGCCGAGCACCGCGCTCGTCGCGGGGACGGTCCTGCTCGTCTCCGTGGCCTGCGCCCTGCTCCTCGGGCGCGGGGGCGCGGTCGACCTGCCGGTCGTCCTCGCCGGCTGGCCCGCGCTCGCCCCGCTGCCGCCCGCCGCCCTCGGTGCGGGTCTGATCGGCGCCTTCTCCTTCGGCGAGGAGTACCGCTACCCGGCACTCACCGCCGGGCGCGGTGCCGTCCCCCGGCGGCTCGGTCTGCTCCTGGCCAAGCTGGTCGTGGTGGCGGGGGTGGCCCTGGTCCTCGGGGCGCTCGTCGTGGCGGCCGACCTGGGGGCCCTGCGGGCCGTCTATGGCGCCGACTTGATTCCCGTACCGAAGAACTGGCCCTCCCTGGCCGCAAGTTGGTTCGGTCTGCTCGTCGGGTGCGCGTGGGCCGGGGTGCTCGGGGCGGGGGTGTTCCGGGCGGCGGCGGCCGGTGTGGCCGCGGTCCTCTTCGTACCGGTTGCCCTGGTTCCGGTTCTCGGGACCGTCCTGACCGGTCCCGCCGTCCGTTCGGCCGCCGGACTTCCCGCGCGGCTGCGCGAGTTGCTCGGACCCCAGTGGTCACCGGGTGTCGACCGCTGGCTGGCGGGTGCGCTGAGGGTCGTGGCCCAGCCCGTGGGGGTGGCGCTCACGCTGGTGTTGACGGGTCTGCTCTGCGCCTATGTGCTCACCGGGCTTCGCCGGAGCGTCCGTTGGTGATCACTTTTGGAGGGAAAGGGTTCGTCTCAAGGGCAACTCCCTTGGGTGGCACCCCATATGTCCGAATAATCGTCAATTGTGTAGGGGGTGCCGATCACCCTTTCGTGTGCTTTTCACCAAAGACCTCAAGGGTCACGGAGGCAACGCCGACAAAGGATGCGTGAGTACCCTTGCGCACACCATGATGACCGCCGCCCGCCCCGTCGAAGCAGGCCTCGGCGCCCCGGGCGACCTCGACCGCTACCCCTACGCGGAGACGCCCGGCGTCGGCCGCGCGACCCCGTCCTCCTGGGAGGGCGTGGACACCGACCTGGGCCGCGTCGGCCGCCGGACGGCCGGCAGCCGGGGCCGGGGTCTGCACGGACAGCTCGTCCAGCAGCTCGGCCAGATGATCGTCTCCGGCGACCTGGGCGCCGACCGCCCCCTCGTCCCCGAGGAGATCGGTCAGCGGTTCGAGGTCTCGCGCACCGTCGTCCGCGAGTCCCTGCGCGTCCTGGAGGCCAAGGGCCTCGTCAGCGCCCGCCCGAACGTCGGCACCCGGGTCCGGCCCGTCAGCGACTGGAACCTGCTCGACCCCGACATCATCGAGTGGCGCGCCTTCGGCCCGCAGCGCGACGACCAGCGCCGCGAGCTGAACGAGCTGCGCTGGACGATCGAGCCCCTCGCGGCCCGTCTCGCCGCCGGGCACGGCCGGGAGGACGTCCAGCAGCGCCTCGCCGACATGGTCGAGATCATGGGGCACGCGTACGCCCAGGGTGACGGCGTCACCTTCTCCCGCGCGGACACCGAGTTCCACTCGCTCCTCATCCAGCTCGCCGGCAACCGCATGCTGGAGCACCTCTCCGGCATCGTCGGGGCCGCGCTCCAGGTCTCCGGCGGCCCCGTCACCGGCTGTGACCGTCCGAGCGAGAACTGCCTCGCCCACCACGCCCGGATCGTCGACGCGCTCGCGGCCGGGGACGCCCAGGGCGCCGAGAACGCCATGCGCCAGCTGCTGACCGTCCACCCCGAGGTGGAGCGCGTCGTCCCTGCCCCCCGCGAACACTGACCGCGAGTCGTGGTGGGGAGCGCGGCGGCGCACGCACGGCGTGCCGCCGGGTCCGAGCGCGGTCCGGGGATCCGGCAGGGTTTCCCCGGATGGCGCCAGGGTTCCGGCGGCGCGAATGTGCCATGATGTAACGCTTCGGCTGTTTCGCCACATATGCGGTGTGACTCGGGCCACGAAGATTGGGCGTAACACTCCTCCGGGCCGTGCGATGACCTAAGAGGTGACAGCCGAGGAAGGAATACAGCAGCCGGTTCAGGCGCTGTGCAGTTCCCCGGTCCAGCCCGCGCCGTCGGCACATGTCCCGCCGACGGTCGTCGGCTCCAGCTCGATCCAGAGCGGGGCCGGAAGCCGTTTCCATCGTTCCGAGAGGTTGTTCGTGTCGGCCAGCACATCCCGTACGCTCCCGCCGGAGATCGCCGAGTCCGAGTCTGTGATGGCGCTCATCGAGCGGGGAAAGGCTGATGGGCAGATCGCCGGCGACGACGTGCGTCGGGCCTTCGAAGCCGACCAGATTCCGCCAACCCAGTGGAAGAATGTTCTGCGCAGCCTCAATCAGATCCTCGAGGAAGAGGGTGTGACGCTGATGGTGAGTGCAGCGGAGTCGCCGAAGCGCGCCCGCAAGAGCGTCGCCGCGAAGAGCCCGGTCAAGCGGACCGCCACCAAGACCGTCACCGCCAGGACGACCGTGACGAAGACGACCGTCACGGCCTCGGCCGCCCCCGCGGCGGACAGTGACGAGTCGGCCGACGAGTCGGGCGCCCCCGCCAAGAAGGCCGCCGCGAAGAAGACCGTCGCCAAGAAGGCGGTGGCCAAGAAGACCGTCGCCAAGAAGGCCACGGCGAAGAAGACCGCGTCCAAGAAGGACGCCGACGAGCTCGCCGAGGGCGAGGAACTCCTCGACGACGTCGCGCCCGGCAAGGGTGAAGAGGAAGAGACCGAGGGCGAGAGCAAGGGCTTCGTCCTGTCCGACGAGGACGAGGACGACGCGCCGGCGCAGCAGGTCGCTGTCGCCGGTGCCACCGCAGACCCGGTCAAGGACTACCTCAAGCAGATCGGCAAGGTCCCGCTGCTCAACGCCGAGCAGGAGGTCGAGCTCGCGAAGCGCATCGAGGCCGGTCTGTTCGCCGAGGACAAGCTCGCGAACTCGGACAAGCTCGCTCCGAAGCTCAAGCGCGAGCTGGAGATCATCGCCGAGGACGGCCGCCGTGCCAAGAACCACCTCCTGGAGGCCAACCTCCGACTGGTGGTCTCGCTGGCCAAGCGCTACACCGGCCGCGGCATGCTCTTCCTGGACCTGATCCAGGAGGGCAACCTCGGTCTGATCCGCGCGGTCGAGAAGTTCGACTACACCAAGGGCTACAAGTTCTCCACGTACGCCACCTGGTGGATCCGTCAGGCGATCACCCGCGCCATGGCCGACCAGGCCCGCACCATCCGTATCCCGGTGCACATGGTCGAGGTCATCAACAAGCTCGCGCGCGTCCAGCGCCAGATGCTCCAGGACCTGGGCCGCGAGCCCACCCCGGAGGAGCTGGCCAAGGAACTCGACATGACCCCCGAGAAGGTCATCGAGGTCCAGAAGTACGGCCGTGAGCCGATCTCCCTCCACACCCCCCTGGGTGAGGACGGCGACAGCGAGTTCGGTGACCTCATCGAGGACTCCGAGGCGGTCGTGCCGGCCGACGCGGTGAGCTTCACGCTCCTCCAGGAGCAGCTGCACTCCGTGCTCGACACGCTCTCCGAGCGTGAGGCGGGCGTCGTCTCCATGCGCTTCGGTCTCACCGACGGTCAGCCGAAGACGCTGGACGAGATCGGCAAGGTCTACGGCGTGACGCGTGAGCGCATCCGTCAGATCGAGTCGAAGACGATGTCGAAGCTGCGTCACCCGTCGCGTTCGCAGGTGCTGCGCGACTACCTGGACTGACAGTCCGACAGCTGAGGTGAAGGGCCCGGTTCCCCGAGAAGGAGGAACCGGGCCCTTCGCGTGTGCGCGGGTGCACCGGCTGGACACGTGCAGGACTCTGGGTGAACCGACATCACCGGAGAGTCAGGAGGCTCCATGCGAGGTCCCTTCACCCGCGCGCTGACGGGTGCCCTGGGCCTGGTCACGGCTGCGGTGGGCCAGGTGGCAGGCGCCGCACCCGCCGCGGCCGACAGCGTCGTGGTCGGGGGCCGGCAGGCCCTGACCGCCGACGCGCCCTGGGCCGTGGCCCTGTCCAGCCGTGACCGGTTCGGGGGTACCCGGGCGGGGCAGTTCTGCGGAGGCGTGGTCGTCGCGCCGACCAAGGTGCTGACGGCGGCCCACTGCCTGGGCCGCGAGGTGCTCGGCGGCGAGCCGTGGCAGCTGCGCGACTTCGTGGTCATCGCCGGGCGCGCCGCGCTGCGCGGGCAGGGTGGCCAGGAGGTCCGGATCGAGCGGACCTGGGTCAACCCGGCGTACGACCCGGCGACGAACTCGGGCGACCTGGCGGTGCTCACGCTGGCGAGCCCGCTGCCGGAGTCGTACGTGATCGGGGTCGCCCGCGCCGGCGACGCCGCGCACGAGCCGGGCACGGCCGCGGACGTCTACGGCTGGGGTGACACGACCGGTACCGGGACGTACGCCTCGGCGCTGCGGACGGCGCGGGTGCAGGTGCTGCCGGACGCGGCGTGCGAGCGGGCGTACCCGGGCGGCTTCGGCGTGCCCTACCGGGCCGCCACGATGCTGTGCGCGGGCGATCCGCAGGGCGGCAGGGACGCGTGCCAGGGGGACAGTGGCGGGCCGCTGGTGGCCAAGGGTCTGCTGGTCGGCCTCGTGTCCTGGGGGAGCGGCTGCGGGCAGGCGGAGAGCCCGGGTGTCTACACGCGGGTCTCCGCGGTGCTGCCAGAGCGTTTCTGACGCTCCGTGCGCGTCCGGTCACGGATCGGGCGCGGGGTGGAGGGTGGAGCCGGGTGCGGGGTCGAGGGCTGAGCCGCGTACGGGTTGGAAGACGGTGCCGGGTGCGGGGCTGAGGACGGAGCCGCGTGCGGGACCGCGTTCGGCTCCGAGGAGACTCCGGTCCGGCTCCGGTGAAGCTCCGGTCCGGCTCCGGACGGCTCCGGTGAAGCTCCGGGCCGGCGCCAGTGCCGCTCCAGTCCGGCTCCGGGTACGAGAACGGGCGGCCGCCCCCCTTGGTTGCGGGGGTGGCCGCCCGTCGTCCGGTCAGCGCTCGGCTACCGGCCCTGGGCTCGTCGTAGCCCGACTCTCAGGCGTGGTCCTCGCCCTGCGTGCGGGACGGCACGTCGGTGAGTCGGTCCGTCTCATCCTGTATCTCAGCGGCGATCTTCTTGAGTTCCGGCTCGAACTTGCGGCCGTGGTGGGCGCAGAAGAGCAAGTCACCTCCGCTGGTCAGGACGACACGCAGGTATGCCTGGGCGCCGCAGCGGTCGCAGCGGTCAGCGGCCGTCAGGGGGCTCGCGGGGGTCAGAACAGTAGTCACGTCGCCTCTTCTCTAGCTCGACGAGCTGTCGTACCAGGGTCAACATCCAACCAGGCCGAAAACGTTCCCGCTCGCGGCTTTTCCTTGAAACTTTTTCCGAAGGTGGCTGTCTGCTGCCGGTTGGCGGCGAATGAGCCGTATTGCGTTGCTCTACGGATTTCGCGTTGCTTGTCTCGTTGCGTCCTCCCGGCGGGGTGCCGGTTGTTGATGAGGACGTGCCCGGAGCCTAAATGGTTCATGCCTGGAAGGGAACGTGATGTTCGCGTCACCCCAACGAGGGATCGAACATTCATGCGACCCTGGACTAGTATGAGGAAACGGGGAGGGTGGTGTGAACACGGCTCTACCAGGCATCGGTACCCTCTGAGCGGTGAATGACGCCGGGCCTTACCCCACCGGGCCACTTTTCAAATTCAGCGAGGAGCGAACCGCGTGACCGCCGAAACGTCCGTGCCGTCCAGTGCGCTGCTGACCGCAGACCGTGACGCTTCCAACTACACCGCGCGGCATCTGCTCGTACTCGAAGGGCTCGAAGCGGTCCGCAAGCGCCCCGGCATGTACATCGGGTCCACGGACAGCCGCGGCCTGATGCACTGCATCTGGGAGATCATCGACAACTCGGTCGACGAGGCGCTCGGCGGCTTCTGCGACCACATCGAGGTCGTCCTCCACGACGACGGTTCCGTCGAGGTCAAGGACAACGGCCGCGGCATCCCCGTCGACGTCGAGCCGAAGACCGGCCTCTCCGGCGTCGAGGTCGTCATGACCAAGCTCCACGCCGGCGGCAAGTTCGGCGGCGGGTCCTACGCGGCCTCCGGCGGTCTGCACGGCGTCGGCGCCTCCGTGGTGAACGCCCTGTCGGCCCGCCTCGACGTCGAGGTCGACCGGAACAGCTCCACCCACGCGATCAGCTTCCGGCGCGGCGTCCCCGGCATCTTCACGGAGCAGGGACCCGACAGCCCCTTCGACCCCGGCAACGGCCTGCGCAAGACCAAGCGCGTCCCGAAGACCCGCACCGGCACGCGCGTGCGGTACTGGGCGGACCGGCAGATCTTCCTCAAGGACGCCAAGCTCTCCCTGGAGACGCTGCACCAGCGCGCCCGCCAGACCGCCTTCCTCGTGCCCGGCCTCACCATCGTCGTCCGCGACGAGCGGGACCTCGCCGGCATCGGCAAGAGCGAGGAGACCTTCCGCTTCGACGGGGGCATCAGCGAGTTCTGCGAGTACCTCGCCGAGGACAAGGCCGTCTGCGACATCCAGCGCCTCACCGGGCAGGGCACCTTCAAGGAGACCGTCCCGGTCCTGGACGACCGCGGCCACATGACCCCGACCGAGGTCACCCGCGAGCTCGCCGTCGACGTCGCCCTGCGCTGGGGCACCGGCTACGACTCGACGGTCAGGTCCTTCGTCAACATCATCGCCACGCCCAAGGGCGGCACCCACGTCTCCGGCTTCGAGCAGGCCGTCACCAAGACGGTGAACGAGGTCCTGCGCTCGACCAAGATGCTGCGCGTCGCCGAGGACGACATCGTCAAGGACGACGCCCTGGAGGGCCTCACCGCCGTCGTGACGGTCCGCCTCGCCGAGCCGCAGTTCGAGGGCCAGACCAAGGAGGTCCTCGGCACCTCGGCCGCGCGCCGGATCGTCGCCGCCGTCGTCGCCCGGGAGCTCAAGGCCTTCCTGACCTCCACCAAGCGGGACGCCAAGGCCCAGGCCCGCGCGGTCCTGGAGAAGGCCGTCGCGGCCGCCCGTACCCGTATCGCGGCCCGCCAGCACAAGGAGGCCCAGCGCCGGAAGACCGCGCTCGAGTCCTCCTCGCTGCCCGCCAAGCTCGCCGACTGCCGCAGCGACGACGTGGAGCGCAGCGAGCTCTTCATCGTCGAGGGAGACTCCGCCCTCGGCACGGCGAAGCTCGCCCGGAACAGCGAGTTCCAAGCGCTGCTGCCGATCCGGGGCAAGATCCTCAACGTCCAGAAGTCCTCGGTCTCGGACATGCTCAAGAACGCCGAGTGCGGCGCGATCATCCAGGTCATAGGAGCCGGTTCGGGCCGCACCTTCGACCTCGACGCCGCCCGGTACGGCAAGATCGTCCTGCTCGTCGACGCCGACGTCGACGGCGCGCACATCCGCTGCCTGCTCCTGACGCTCTTCCAGCGGTACATGCGGCCCATGGTCGAGGCCGGGCGCGTGTTCGCCGCCGTACCGCCGCTGCACCGGATCGAGCTCGTCCAGCCCAAGAAGGGCCAGGACAAGTACGTGTACACGTACTCGGACAACGAGCTGCGCCAGACCCTGCTCGAGTTCCAGCGCAAGGGGGTCCGCTACAAGGACGCCATCCAGCGCTACAAGGGTCTCGGCGAGATGGACGCCGACCAGCTCGCGGAGACCACGATGGACCCGCGTCACCGCACCCTGCGCCGGATCAACATCGGCGACCTGGACTCGGCGGAGACGGTCTTCGACCTCCTCATGGGCAACGACGTCGCGCCCCGCAAGGAGTTCATCACCAGCTCGGCGGCGACGCTCGACCGCTCGCGCATCGACGCCTGACCCCGCGAGGGCCGTGCGGTACGCACATCCGCACGGCCCGACCGGGCCACCCCGCCGAAGAGTCACCTGATCAGGTGAAGACGGCGGAGAGAAGAGTCCGGGATCTTCCTGCTCTGTCCATCCTTGGGCACGCGGCCGAAACGGTTCGCTGACAAGGAGAGTTGCCCGGTGGAGCAGGTCAACACACAGGAAGGGCGCGACGCCTCGGCAGAGCCGGTCGACGGGCCCTGGTACGACACGGCGGTCCCGCGACAGCGGGTCCCCAGCGCGGCGGAGATCTACCTGGAGGTCCAGCGCAGTCCGGCCTTCCAGGAGGTGCGGCGCCGCTACCGCCGTTTCGTCTTCCCCGCCGCCCTCGCGTTCCTGCTCTGGTACCTCGCCTACGTCGTCGCGGCGACCGCCGTGCCCCAGCTCATGGCCCGGCCGGTCGTCGGCGCGGTGAACGTGGCGATGGTCGCGGGCCTCGGCCAGTTCCTCACCACCTTCCTGCTGACCTGGGCCTACGCGCGCCACGCCCGGCTGCGCCGCGACCGGGCCGCCCTGGAACTGCGCTGGGACACGCAGGAGATGACCCGGGGGGTGGAGCCGCGATGACCCGCGACCACCAGACCCTGGCGCTCGTGCTCTTCAGCGTCTTCATCGCCGTCACCCTCGGCATCACCACCTGGGTGAGCCGCAACCGGCACGGATCGGCCGAGGAGTTCTACGCCGGCGGCCGGCTCTTCTCGCCCCTGGAGAACGGCTTCGCCATCGCCGGCGACTACATGTCCGCCGCCTCCTTCCTCGGCATCTCCGGCCTCATCGCCCTCTACGGCTACGACGGCATGCTGTACTCCGTCGGCTTCCTCGTCGCCTGGCTCGTCGTCCTCCT
This sequence comes from Streptomyces sp. NPDC020807, assembly GCF_040641575.1. Classification (NCBI taxonomy): domain Bacteria; kingdom Bacillati; phylum Actinomycetota; class Actinomycetes; order Kitasatosporales; family Streptomycetaceae; genus Streptomyces; species Streptomyces sp. NPDC020807. The sequence continues at coordinate 39,758 of NZ_JBFADU010000018.1, read as the reverse complement.
GCTCGTCGCGGAACTCGTCCGCAACTGCGGGCGGTTCACCCTCGCCGACGTAGTCGCCGCGCGGATGGCCGAGCGGCCCGTGCGGATCGCCGCCGGAACCTCCTCCGTCGCCGTCTCCGTGCTCTACCTCGTCGCGCAGATGGTCGGCGCCGGAAGCCTGGTCGCCCTCCTGCTGGGCGGGACCGGCGAGGCCGCCCGCTCCTGGACCGTCGTGGGCGTCGGGGCGCTCATGGTGATCTACGTGTCGCTCGGCGGCATGCGGGCCACCACCTGGATCCAGATCGTCAAGGCCGTCCTGCTCATGGCGGGCACCGTCGCGCTCACCGTCCTCGTCCTGATCCGCTTCCACGGCGACGTGAACAACCTGCTCGCCACCGCGGCCGACCGCAGCGGCCACGGGCGGGACTTCCTCGCCCCCGGCCTGCGCTACGGCGGCGACTGGACCTCCCGCCTCGACTTCATCAGCCTCGGCATCGCCCTCGTCCTCGGCACGGCCGGACTCCCGCACATCCTGTCGCGCTTCTACACCGTGCCCACCGCCCGCGCCGCCCGCCGCTCGGTCGTCTGGTCCATCGGTCTCATCGGCAGCTTCTACCTGATGACGATCGTGCTCGGCTTCGGCGCCGCCGCGCTCATCGGCCCCGCCGAGGTCCGCGCCTCCAACGCCTCCGGGAACACGGCCATCCCGCTGCTCGCCCTCGACCTCGGCGGCGGGGCGGGCTCCACCGGGGGCACGGTCCTCTTCGCCGTCGTCGCCGCCGTCGCCTTCGCGACCATCCTCGCCGTCGTCGCCGGGATCACCCTCGCCTCCTCGGCCTCCGTCGCCCACGACCTGTACAGCTCGCTGCGCCGGCGACACGCCAAACGGCAGTACAGCGAGGTCACCGTGGCGCGGCTCGCGGCCGCCGGGATCGGCGCGGCCGCGATCGGCCTCGGGCTGCTCGCCCGCGACCTGAACGTCGCCTTCCTCGTCGGCCTCGCCTTCGCGGTCGCCGCCTCGGCCAACCTGCCGGTGCTGCTCTACTCGCTGTTCTGGCGGAAGTTCACCACCCGGGGGGCGGTCTGGTCGGTGTACGGCGGCCTCCTCCCCGCCGTCCTGCTCGTCCTCCTGTCGCCGGTCGTCTCCGGCAGTCCCGAGGCGCTCTTCCCCGGAGTCGACTTCCAGCTCTTCCCGCTGCAGAACCCCGGCGTCGTCTCGATCCCGCTCGGCTTCCTCGCCGGCTGGGTCGGTACGGTCACCTCGGCCGAGCCGCCGGACGAGGCGCGGCACGCGGAGACCGAGGTCAGGGCGCTGACGGGGGCCGGGGCGGCCTGAGCCGTACGGCTCGGGAGCGGACTACGGCCGCTGCGAGGGCGCCCAGGTGTACCGGTGCTCGGGGCGGCCCGTCTCGCCGTAGCGGAGCGAGAGTCGCACGCGGCCGGTGCGTTCGAGGAGCTTCAGGTAGCGCTGACCGGTCTGGCGGCTCACACCGGCCCGGTCGGCGATCTCCTGCGTGGAGAGCGGCCCCTCGGCGGCGAGCAGGACCTGCCGGACCAGTTCGGCCGTCGTGGGGGAGTGCCCCTTGGGCAGGTCGGGGGCGACGGTGCCGGCCGCCAGGACCCCGAAGAGCCGGTCGACCTCGGCCTGTTCCGCCTCGCCGCCGGTCTCCAGGGCGCTGCGGAGGGCCGCGTACGCCTCCAGCTTGGCGCGCAGCCCGGCGAAGGCGAAGGGCTTGACGAGGTACTGGAGGGCGCCGTGCCGCATCGCCGCCTGCACGGTGGTGACGTCGCGCGCGGCCGTCACCATGATCACGTCGCACTGGTGGCCGCGCGCGCGGAGCTCCCGTACGGCGGCGAGGCCGTTCTCGTCCGGGAGGTAGTGGTCGAGCAGGACCAGGTCGACGGGGTGCTTGTCCAGGGCGGCCAGGGCCTCCGCCGTCGAGTGGGCGGTGGCGGCGACCCGGAAGCCGGGGACCTTGGCGACGTACGCGGCGTTGATCCGCGCCACGAGGACGTCGTCGTCGACGACGAGGACGTCGATCATCGGGGCTCCTCGGTGGGTTCGGGTGTGGTGCCCGCGGGTTCGGGTTCGGGGGCGGTCAGCGCGTCCGGGAGTTCGACCCTGAACTCGGCTCCGCCGTCCGGGCCCGCTGCCGCCAGGGCCGTACCGCCGCGGCGCTCGGCCAGGCGGCGGACGAAGGCGAGGCCGAGGCCCCGCTTGCCGTGCGACGGGAGCTCCTTCGTCGACCAGCCCTCCGTGAAGACCAGCTCGCGGTGTTCCTCGGGGACGCCCGGACCGCTGTCCGTGACCCGGAGCACGACCGTACGGCCCTCGGTGCGGAACGCGACCTCGATCCGGGCGGCGGGGGTGCCGGAGACGGCGTCCAGCGCGTTGTCGACGAGGTTGCCGACGACGGTGACCAGCTCGCGGGGGTCGACCAGCCGGTCAGGGAGGAAGGAGTCCGGGGAGAGGCGGAGCGACACCCCGCGCTCGGCGGCTACGGACGCCTTGCCGACCAGGAGCGCGGCGAGCAGCGGGTCGCGGACCCTCTCGGTGACCTGCTCGGCGGTGGCCCGGTGGACCCCGGCCACCTCGGTGACGTACGCGACCGCCTCCTCGTGCATCTCCAGTTCCAGGAGGCCGAGGAGGGTGTGGAGCCGGTTGGCGTGCTCGTGGTCCTGCGCGCGCAGGGCGTCGATCAGGCCGCGCGTCGAGTCCAGCTCGCGTCCGAGCCGCTCCAGCTCCGTGCGGTCGCGGAGGGTGGCGACGGCGCCGCCGTCGTCGGTCGGCATGCGGTTGGCGACCAGGACCCGGTGCCCCTGGACGGTGAGCAGGTCGTCGCCGGTGACCCGGCCGGCGAGGACGTCGGCCGTACGGCCCGGGCCGAGGACCTCGTCGAGGGGGCGCCCCGCGGCGTCGGGGCCGAGACCGAGGAGGCGCTGGGCCTCGTCGTTGACCAGGCGGACGGAGCCGGAGCGGTCGATGGCCACGACGCCCTCGCGGATGCCGTGCAGCATCGCCTCGCGCTCGGCGAGGAGTGCGGAGATGTCGGAGAAGGCCAGGTCGTGGGTCTGCCGCTGGAGGCGGCGGGAGATCAGGTACGCGGCCAGGGCGCCGACGGCGAGCGCGCCGCCCGCGTACGCGAGGAGGCCGGGGATCGTGGCCAGGAGGCGGTCGCGGACGCTGTCGTACGCGATGCCGACGGAGACCGCGCCGACGACGGCGCCGTCCGCGTCGCGCAGCGGCGACTTGCCGCGCGCCGTGCGGCCGAGGGTGCCGCTGTCGATCTCCATGACGTCGTGGCCGCCGAGGACCGTGCTGGGGTCGGTGGAGACCCGGCGGCCGAGCTGCGCGGGGTCGGGGTGCGACCAGCGCATCCCGTGCGTGTCCATGACGACGACGTACTCGGCGCCCGTGGACGTCCTGACGCGTTCGGCCGCGAGCTGCACCGGTCCGACGGCGGAGGGCGTAGTTCCGGTCAGGTCGGCGGCGAGGCGGGGCGAGGCGGTCGTCTGGGCGATGGCCAGGGCCCGGCGCATCGCCTGGTCGTCGAGCTGCGCGCTGAGCGGGGCGAGGAAGAGCCCCGTGGCGAGCACGGTCACGCCCGCCGCTATGCCCAGCTGCATCAGCAGCACCTGCGAGAACATCCGCCGGGGCCATCCGAACCGCCGCCGCCGCGCGCGTGGGCGCGCGGTGGCGGCGGCGGTAGTGCTCCGGACGGGACGCATGGCGGAAACGGTAAGCGGCCGGGGGCCGGGACCGGAAATACCGGGGCGGGGGCCGGGGGGATCGCGAGGCTCGGATCCGGGTGGCGTGCCTATCCTGGGGCGTTCCCACGGATGTGGGAGGAAACGCTCGACCGGAGGCGCCACCCTTGACCACGCAGCAGATCCCCGTCGTCGTCCTCGCCGGGTTTCTCGGGGCCGGGAAGACCACGCTCCTCAACCACCTGCTGCGCCAGGCCAGGGGCACCCGCATCGGGGTCATGGTCAACGACTTCGGGGACATCGGGATCGACGCGATGACCGTCGCCGGACAGGTCGGGTCGACTGTCTCCCTCGGGAACGGCTGTCTGTGCTGCGCGGTCGACGCGAGCGAGCTGGACGAGTACCTGGAGGTTCTCACCCGGCCCGAGTCACGGCTCGACGTGATCGTCATCGAGGCGAGCGGGCTCGCCGAACCGCAGGAACTGGTCCGGATGGTGCTCGCGAGCGAGAACGAGCGGATCGTCTACGGCGGGCTGGTCATGGTGGTCGACGCGGCCGAGTTCCAGGACACCCGGCAGCGGCATCCCGAGACCGACCGGCACCTCGGCATCGCCGACCTCGTCGTCGTGAACAAGTCCGACCGGGTCTCCGCGGGGGAGCTGCTCGCCGTCCGTGAGGCCGTCGGGGGGCTCGTCCGGCGGGCCGCCGTCGTCGAGGCCTCGCACGGGCGGATCGATCCGGAGCTGCTCTTCGACCGGGTGGTGCCCGAGGACGAGATCGAGGGCCAGATGTCCATCGAGGACATCCTGTACGGCTCCGACGACGACGGGCACGCCCACCCGCACGCGGCGTACGACACCGTCTCGCTGGCGACGTCCGCCCCGCTCCACCCCCGGCGGCTGATGGAGTTCCTCGACTCCCGGCCCGAGGGCCTCTACCGGATCAAGGGCTTCGTCGACTTCGGCGCCGCCGACCCGGCCAACCGGTACGCCGTGCACGCGGTCGGCCGTTTCCTGCGCTTCTACCCCGAGCCGTGGACCGGGGGCGAGGAGCGGACGACCCAGCTCGTGCTCATCGGGTCGGCCGTCGACGCCGCCGGTCTCCGCAAGGAGCTCGCCGCGTGCGAGCAGAACGGACCGCAGGACGCCCCCGACGAGCACAGCATGTGGGGCGTCCTGCGGTACGTGCGCCAGACGGAGGAGGAGCCGGACGAGGGCTGAGCCCCCGTCCGGCCTCTGTCCGACCGTCGTCCGGTCCCGCTCGGTCAGTTCGGCGGGGCCGCCACCACGTCGACCTGCTGCGGCAGCGGCGTGCCCGAGCCGTCGCGGCGCGGGTCCGGCTCCGGGAGGGCGACCGGGGTGCCGTTCTTCTGCGCGGCACGGGCCGGTGTGGCGCCCGCCCAGGCCAGGAGCAGGACGTCCTCGCCCTTCAGGAAGCGCTGGCAGCGGACGCCACCGGTCGCGCGGCCCTTGCGCGGGTACTGGTCGAAGGGCGTCAGCTTCGCCGACGTACCCGCCGCGCCGACCAGGGTGCCCGTGGTGCCCGCGACGGTGAAGACCGCCGCGTCCGCGGCCGGGTCCACCGCCGTGAACGAGATCACCTCGGCGCCCGCCGTCAGCTTGATGCCCGCCATGCCGCCGGCGGGACGGCCCTGCGGCCGTACCTGCGTGGCCTGGTAGCGCAGGAGCTGGGCGTCGGAGGTGATGAAGACGAGGTCCTCCTCGCCCGTGCGCAGCTCGGTCGCGCCGACGATCCGGTCACCGTCCTTGAGGGTGATGACCTCCAGCTCGTCCTTGTTCGCCGGATAGTCCGGCACCACGCGCTTGACCACGCCCTGGAGCGTGCCGAGCGCGAGGCCGGGGGAGGACTCGTCGAGCGTGGTCAGGCAGACCACCGTCTCGTCCGCCTCCAGGGAGAGGAACTCCGAGAGCGGTGCGCCGCCCGCGAGGTTCGGGGCGCTGGCCGTGTCCGGGAGCTGCGGCAGGTCGATCACGGACAGGCGGAGGAGGCGGCCCGCGGACGTCACCGCGCCGACGTCACCGCGCTGGGTGGCCGCCACCGCCGAGACGATCACGTCGTGCTTGCTGCGCTTGGCGTCCTCGTCGGCGGCCGGGAGCTCGCCCGTCGCCGTACGGGCCAGGAGGCCGGTCGAGGAGAGCAGGACGCGGCAGGGGTCGTCGGCGACCTCGAGGGAGACGGCGGCGACGGGCGCGCCGGCCGACTCGAGCAGGACCGTCCGGCGGTCGGTGGCGAACTTCTTCGCGACCGCGGCCAGTTCCGCCGAGACCAGCTTGCGCAGCTCGGTGTCGGAGTCGAGGATCCCGGTCAGCTCGTCGATCTCGCCGTTCAGCCGGTCGCTCTCGGTCTCCAGCTCCAGGCGGTCGAACTTGGTGAGGCGGCGCAGCGGCGTGTCCAGGATGTACTGCGTCTGGATCTCGCTCAGGGAGAAGCGCTCCATCAGGCGCTCCTTGGCCTGCGCGGAGTTGTCGCTCTCCCGGATGATCCGGATGACCTCGTCGATGTCGAGGAGCGCCACGAGGAGGCCCTCGACCAGGTGCAGCCGGTCGCGCTTCTTGGTGCGGCGGAACTCGGAACGGCGCCGGACCACATCGAAGCGGTGGTCGAGGTAGACCTCCAGGAGCTCCTTGAGGCCGAGCGTGAGCGGCTGGCCGTCGACCAGCGCCACGTTGTTGATGCCGAAGGACTCCTCCATCGGCGTCAGCTTGTAGAGCTGCTCCAGGACCGCTTCCGGCACGAAGCCGTTCTTGACCTCGATGACGAGGCGCAGGCCGTGGTTGCGGTCGGTCAGGTCCTTGACGTCCGCGATGCCCTGGAGCTTCTTGGAGCCGACGAGGTCCTTGATCTTGGAGATGACCTTCTCGGGGCCGACCGTGAAGGGCAGCTCGGTCACGACGATGCCCTTGCGGCGCGCCGTGACGTTCTCCACGGTCGCCGTGGCGCGGATCTTGAAGGAGCCGCGGCCCGACTCGTACGCGTCCTTGATGCCGGACAGGCCGACGATCCGGCCGCCGGTGGGCAGGTCGGGGCCCGGGACGAACCGCATGAGCGTCTCGAGGTCGGCGCTCGGGTGGCGGATGAGGTGCCGGGCGGCCGCGACGACCTCGCCGAGGTTGTGCGGCGGCATGTTCGTCGCCATGCCGACCGCGATGCCGGACGCGCCGTTGACCAGCAGGTTCGGGTAGGCGGCGGGGAGCGCGACGGGCTCCTGCTCCTGGCCGTCGTAGTTCGGCGAGAAGTCGACCGTGTCCTCGTCGATGGACTCGGTCATCAGGAGGGCGGCGGGCGCCATCCGCGACTCGGTGTACCGCATGGCGGCCGGCGGGTCGTCGTTGCCGAGGGAACCGAAGTTGCCGTGGCCGTCGACGAGGGGGAGCCGCATCGAGAAGGGCTGCGCCATGCGGACCATGGCGTCGTAGATCGACGCGTCGCCGTGCGGGTGGAGCTTGCCCATCACCTCGCCGACGACGCGGGCGCACTTGACGAACCCGCGGTCGGGGCGCAGACCCATCTCGCCCATCTGGTAGACGATGCGTCGCTGGACGGGCTTCATGCCGTCGCGGGCGTCGGGAAGCGCGCGCGAGTAGATCACCGAGTACGCGTACTCGAGGAAGGAGCCCTGCATCTCGTCGACGACGTCGATGTCGAGGATCCTCTCCTCGAACGCGTCGTCCGGCGGCGGTGTCTTCGTGCTGCGGCGGGCCATCGCGGCTGCGGCTCCTTCACCAACATGGTTGATCTGACGCGGACCATTGTGGACCGTGCCACCGACAACGCCGACCGCGACCCGGAAGAGGGACATCCCGTCCGGGCGGGAACTTCGCGAGGTGTCGGCGCGCTTGCATACAGTGGCAGGACTTTTTCACATCGCGATCGAAGGGACGTACATGCCCATGGGTCACACGGCCACGGCCGAGGCCGGCTCCGGCGGCCTGACAGCGACCGAGCACCGGTTGGCGAACGGCCTGCGCGTGGTGCTGTCCGAGGACCACCTGACCCCGGTCGCCGCGGTCTGCCTCTGGTACGACGTCGGCTCGCGCCACGAGGTCGCCGGTCGTACGGGCCTCGCCCACCTCTTCGAGCACCTGATGTTCCAGGGCTCGAAGCAGGTCCACGGCAACGGCCACTTCGAGCTGGTGCAGGGCGCGGGCGGCTCGCTCAACGGCACGACGAGCTTCGAGCGCACCAACTACTTCGAGACCATGCCCGCGCACCAGCTGGAGCTCGCGCTCTGGCTGGAGGCCGACCGCATGGGCTCGCTGCTCGCGGCCCTGGACGACGAGTCGATGGAGAACCAGCGGGACGTCGTCAAGAACGAGCGCCGCCAGCGCTACGACAACGTGCCGTACGGCACGGCCTTCGAGCGCCTCACGGCCCTCGCGTACCCCGACGGCCACCCGTACCACCACACGCCGATCGGCTCCATGGCCGACCTGGACGCGGCCACCCTCGAGGACGCGCGGAACTTCTTCCGTACGTACTACGCGCCGAACAACGCGGTGCTGTCCGTGGTCGGCGACATCGACCCGGAGCAGACCCTCGCCTGGGTCGAGAAGTACTTCGGCTCGATCCCCGGTCACGACGGCAAGCCCGAGCCGCGCTCCGGCGAGCTGCCCGAGACCATCGGCGAGCAGCTGCGCGAGGTCGTCGAGGAGGAGGTCCCGGCCCGCGCGCTGATGGCCGCCTACCGCCTGCCGCACGACGGCACGCGCGCGTGCGACGCCGCCGACCTGGCCCTGACGGTCCTCGGCGGCGGCGAGTCCTCCCGGCTGCACAACCGCCTGGTCCGCCGCGACCGTACGGCGGTGGCCGCGGGCTTCGGCCTGCTGCGGCTCGCGGGGGCGCCCTCGCTGGGCTGGCTGGACGTGAAGACGTCCGGCGGCGTCGAGGTTCCGCAGATCGAGGCGGCCGTCGACGAGGAGCTCGCCCGCTTCGCCGCCGAGGGCCCCACGCCCGAGGAGATGGAGCGCGCGCAGGCGCAGCTGGAGCGCGAGTGGCTGGACCGCCTCGGCACGGTCGCGGGCCGCGCCGACGAACTGTGCCGGTTCGCGGTCCTGTTCGGTGACCCGCAGCTCGCCCTCACCGCCGTCGACCGGGTGCTCGACATCACGGCCGACGAGGTGCGCGAGGTCGCCGCCGCCAAGCTGCGTCCCGACAACCGCGCCGTGCTCGTCTACGAGCCCGTGGCACCCGAGCAGAGCGACGAGGAAGAGGGGGCGGACCGGTGACCGACACTGCCGCGTCTTTGACGAGCATGGACTTCCACCCGCAGCCGACGCCCGGCGAGGCCAAGCCCTGGGCCTTCCCGGCCCCGGACCGCGGCAGCCTGTCCAACGGCCTGACGGTGCTGACGAGTCACCGCCCCGGCCAGCAGGTCGTCGCCGTGGAGATCTTCCTCCCGGCGCCGCTCGACGCCGAGCCCGCCGGTCTCGACGGCGTCGCCACGATCATGGCCCGCGCGCTCTCGGAGGGCACGGACCAGCGCAGCGCCGAGGAGTTCGCGGCCGAGCTGGAGCGCTGCGGCGCGACGCTCGACGCGCACGCCGACCACCCGGGCGTACGGGTCTCCCTGGAGGTCCCGGTCTCCCGGCTGCCCAAGGCGCTCGGGCTGCTCTCCGAGGCCCTCATCTCCCCGGCGTTCCCGGTGGAGGAGATCGAGCGCCTCGTGGCCAACCGGCTCGACGAGATCCCGCACGAGGCGGCCAACCCGGCGCGGCGCGCGGCCAAGCAGCTCTCCAAGGAGCTGTTCCCGGCGGAGTCGCGGCTGTCCCGGCCGCGCCAGGGCACCGAGGAGACCGTCAAGGCGATCGACGCCGCCGCGGTCCGCGCGTTCTACGACGCGCACGTGCGGCCCGCCACGGCGACCGCCGTGGTCGTCGGCGACCTGACCGGTGTCGACCTCGACAAGCTCCTCGCCGAGACGCTGGGCGCCTGGACGGGCGAGCCGGGCGAGCCGCTGCCGATGCCGTCGATCACCGCCGACGACACCGGACGGGTCGTCATCGTGGACCGGCCGGGCGCGGTCCAGACCCAGTTGCTGATCGGCCGGATCGGTCCGGACCGTCACGACAGCGTCTGGGCGGCTCAGGTCCTCGGCACGTACTGCCTGGGCGGCACGCTCACGTCCCGGCTCGACCGGGTCCTGCGCGAGGAGAAGGGCTACACGTACGGCGTGCGGGCCTTCGGGCAGGTGCTGCGCTCCGACGCCGAGGGGCGCGGCGCGTCGATGCTCGCGATCAGCGGTTCGGTCGACACCCCCAACACCGGTCCGGCACTTGACGACCTGTGGAAGGTGCTGCGGACCCTCGCCGCCGAGGGCCTCACCGACGGCGAGCGCGAGACCGCCGTGCAGAACCTGGTGGGCGTGGCCCCGCTCAAGTACGAGACGGCCGGTTCGGTCGCCGGGACGCTCGCCGACCAGGTCGAGCAGCACCTCCCGGACGACTACCAGGCCCGGTTGTACGCCCGGCTGGCCGAGACGGGCACGGTCGAGGCGACCGCCGCCGTCGTCAACGCCTTCCCGGTGGACCGGCTCGTCACCGTCCTGGTGGGCGACGCGGCGCAGATCGCGGAGCCGGTGCGCGCGCTCGGGATCGGCGAGGTCACGGTCGTGACGGGCTGATCCGACGGGCTGACAACCAGCTTGCCGGCACGGCCCGAGGAGGCCCCGACGTCATGGTTTCGTCGGGGCCTTCCGCTATGTCTGAATTGGGAACAAGTCGACAGTATGACCTGTGGCATGTCTTACAAACAGGCGTGTCTGTTTGGTGATGGGAAGACGGGACGCATAGCGTCGGGGCGGCTGTCCGGCAGTTGCACGTGCCGCACCCGCGGCGACGGACAGTCATCGCCGAGTCCCCGTCAGGCGCGAGCCTGGGGAGCCGGGGACCCATAGTCCCTGGGGTGAATCGGGCGCCTTCGTCACCGACGGAGGGGCTCGTAGGAGACCTTCCTGCTCCGAACCCGTCAGCTAACCCGGTAGGCGAGAAGGAAGGAAAGGAACAGCCTTGGCGTTCACCCGTGCCACCGGGAAGCATCGTGGTCCGAGCCGGATGGCTCGCCGCAGCGCGGGTATAGCGGGCGTCGCGACGCTCGCGACCACCGGCGTCATAGGAACCCTCGCCTCCCCGGCGCTCGCCGCCGACGGTGACAACCGCTCCGCCGAGGACACCGGGCTCACCCAGGTGATCACCGAGGACTCCCTCGCGGACCGGGTCAACGCCCAGGTCGCCGCCCAGGAGCAGGAGGCCTTCGAGGCCGCCGCCAAGGCGAAGGCCGAGGCCGAGGCCCGCGCGGAGGCCAAGCGCAAGGCCGAGGCCCGCGCCAAGGAGGTCCGCGAGGAGCGCGAGCGCGCCGCCCGCGAGGCCGAGCGCCGCCGCCTCGCCACCTTCCAGCTCCCCGTCGCCGGCTCGTACGTGAGCACCGGCTACAAGACCGGCGGCTCGCTCTGGTCCTCCGGCAGCCACTCCGGCATCGACTTCCACGCCGCCTACGGCAGCAGCGTCGTCTCCGTCGGCTCCGGCACCGTCGTCGAGGCCGGCTGGGGCGGCGCGTACGGCAACAACATCGTCATCCAGATGAACGACGGCACGTACACCCAGTACGGGCACCTCTCGTCCATCGGGGTCTACGTCGGCCAGACCGTCGAGCCGGGCCAGCAGATAGGCATCTCGGGCTCGACCGGCAACTCGACCGGCCCCCACCTCCACTTCGAGGCCCGGACGGGCGCCGAGTACGGCTCGGACATCAACCCCATCACGTACCTCCGCGCCCGCGGCGTCAGCCTCTGACGTACCGCGCGTTCCGCGTCACGAAAGCCCCGGCTCGTCCAGAGCCGGGGCTTTTTGAATTCTCGGGGGGCATCGGAATTTCCGCTCTGCTGCAATAGAGTCGGTCTCTCGCGGAAGAAAGCGGAGGTCGGTCATGCGCGTTCCCGCGCAATCGGTATGCACGGCGATCCGGGACGACATCGTCTCGGGCGTCTTCGAGCGGGGAGGGCGGCTGACCGAGGAGCAGCTCGCCCGCCGCTACGGGGTCTCCCGTGTCCCGGTCCGCGAGGCCCTGCGCACCCTGGAGTCCGAGGGCTTCGTCGTCACCCGGCGGCACGCCGGCGCCCACGTCGCCGAACCCACCGAACAGGAGGCGGCCGATCTCCTCGACATGCGGGCCCTCCTCGAACCGCTGGGCGCCGCCAGGGCCGCGCAGCGGCGTACGGAGGCGCACCTCAAGGTGTTGCGGGGCCTGGTCAGGCTGGGGCAGGAGCGGGCCAGGCGCGGCCAGGGCGAGGATCTGCGGGCGCTCGGGGCCTGGTTCCACGAGACCCTCGCGCAGGCCTCCGGCAGCCCGGCCCTGACGGCGCTGCTGACCCAGCTGCGGCACAAGATCGCCTGGATGTACGCGGTCGACCAGCCGGCCAAGCCCGTCGAGGCCTGGGCGGAGCACGGCGCCATCGTGGACGCGGTCGCGCGGGGGGACGCCGAGCGGGCCAGGGCGCTGACCGCCCTGCACGCGGAACGCACGCTCGGGCTGCACCGGCTCAAAAGACCGGACGGCGCCCGCGTGAGGGTTTCGCAACATGTCGTCAACACGGCGAGCGGCCGGAATTAACATGCGCGCCGTATACAAAGAGACGTATGCGGGGGGAAATTCGAACCGCGCTTTTCGTGCTGCCTGGAAAAGGTGAAACCGGCGCTCCGGAATGCGAATGGCCCGGCCGCCGGAATTCCGGCGGCCGGGCCATTCGTCGTGCGGTGGTCCGGATCAGACGGTCTCGGGGAGCTCGTCCAGGCCCTCGGCGACCAGCTTCGCGAGGCGGTCGAGAGCGGTCTCGGCGCCCTCGGCGTCGGAAGCGAGGACGACCTCCTCGCCGCCCTGCGCACCCAGGCCGAGCACCGCGAGCATGGACGCGGCGTTCACGGGGGTGCCCTCGGACTTGGCGATCGTCACCGGCACGCCGGAAGCCGTGGCGGCACGGACGAAGATGGACGCGGGGCGGGCGTGCAGGCCCTCGGCCCAGCCGACGTTGACGCGGCGCTCAGCCATGGTGTTGCCCTTCGGGTCTCAAGCGGGTTGTCTAGACCAGTCTCTCACGGGATGCGCGGTGCTCAAGCCGACCTTCGGCCCGGAACGGACCGTCTTTCGGCCCTCCCCACCTTGCCCGCCCGCCGCGCGCCGCGCGACCGATGCCCGTAGGGCGTACCACCCTTAGGCTGACCCCATGCAGAGCGCCTCGGAGCCGTCGGAGCACGCCTACCCCGATCACTGGGAGGCCGACGTGGTGCTCCGGGACGGCGGCACCGCGCGCATCAGGCCCATCACCGTCGACGACGCCGACCGGCTCGTCAGCTTCTACGAGCAGGTCTCGGACGAGTCGAAGTACTACCGCTTCTTCGCGCCCTACCCGAGGCTCTCCGCCAAGGACGTCCACCGCTTCACCCACCACGACTTCGTCGACCGCGTCGGCCTCGCCGCGACCGTCGGCGGCGAGTTCATCGCCACCGTCCGCTACGACCGCATCGACGAGCGGGGCATGCCCGCCTCGGGTCCCGCCGACGAGGCCGAGGTCGCCTTCCTGGTCCAGGACGCCCACCAGGGGCGCGGTGTCGCCTCCGCGCTGCTCGAACACATCGCGGCCGTCGCCCGCGAGCGGGACATCCGCCGCTTCGCCGCCGAGGTGCTCCCCGCCAACACCAAGATGATCAAGGTCTTCACGGACGCCGGGTACACCCAGAAGCGCAGCTTCGAGGACGGCTCCGTCCGCCTCCACCTCGACCTCGAACCGACCGACCGCTCCCTCGCCGTCCAGCGCGCCCGCGAGCAGCGCGCGGAGGCGCGGTCCGTGCAGCGGCTCCTCACCCCCCGGTCCGTCGCCGTCGTCGGCGCCGGCCGCGCGCCCGGCGGGGTCGGCAGGACCGTCCTCCGCGACCTCCTCGACGGCGGCTTCACCGGCCGTGTGTACGCGGTGAACGCGGCGCTCACCGACGAGACCGGCACCATCGACGGCGTCCCCGCGCACTCCTCCGTCGGCGCCGTCGGCGAACCCGTCGACCTCGCGATCGTCGCCGTCCCCGCCGAACGGGTCCCGGAGGCCGTCGCCGACTGCGGCGAGAACGGCGTCCAGGGCCTCGTCGTCCTCTCCGCCGGATACGCCGAGAGCGGCACCGAGGGCCGCGAGAGGCAGCGCGCGCTGGTGCGGCAGGCCCGCTCGTACGGCATGCGGATCATCGGCCCCAACGCCTTCGGCATCATCAACACCGCCGACGGCGTCCGGCTCAACGCCTCCCTCGCCCCCCAGATGCCGGCCGCCGGGCGGATCGGGCTCTTCACCCAGTCCGGCGCGATCGGCATCGCGCTCCTCGCCGGGCTCCACCGCCACGGCGCGGGGCTCTCCTCCTTCATCTCCGCGGGCAACCGCGCCGACGTCTCCGGCAACGACTTCCTCCAGCACTGGTACGACGACCCCGGCACCGACGTCGTCCTCCTCTACCTGGAGTCGATCGGCAACCCCCGCAAGTTCACCCGCCTCGCCCGCCGCACCGCCGCCGTCAAGCCGGTCGTCGTCGTCAAGGGCGCCCGGCACAGCGGCAGCGCCCCGCCCGGCCACCGCGTCCCCGTCACCCGCATCCCGCACGCCACGGTCTCGGCGCTGCTCCGCCAGGCCGGGGTCATCCGCGTCGACACCGTCACCGAGCTCGTCGACGCGGGTCTCCTCCTGTCCGCCCAGCCGCTGCCGGCCGGGCCACGCGTCGCGATCCTCGGCAACTCCGAGTCGCTCGGCCTCCTCACGTACGACGCCTGCCTCACCGAGGGACTGCGCCCGCTGCGGCCGCTCGACCTCACCACGGCGGCGGGCCCGGCCGACTTCCGGGACGCGCTCGCGGCGGCGCTCGCGGACGAGACCTCCGACGCGGTCGTCGTGACCGCGATCCCGTGGGTGGGGGAGAACGGAGCCACCGAGTCCGGCGACGGGGAGGTCCTCGCCGCCGCCCTGCGTGAGGCCGTCGCCGCCGCCCCGACCTCGGCGAAGCCGGTCGTCGTCGTCCACGTCGAGATGGGCGGCCTCGCGGAGGCCCTCGCGGTCGCGACGAGCACCCGCCCGGCGCCGCAGGGGGCGCGTACGGCACCGACGGGATCGCGCACGGCCCCGCCCGAACCCGGACCGCTCCCCACCACGTCCTCCACCTCCACCTCCACCTCGACGTCCACCTCCACCGGACAGGCCACGGCCCCGGTCACGCCCCCAACCACCCCCACCGGACCGGCCGCGGCCCCGGTCACGTCTCCCGCCACCACCGGGCAGGCCGCGCCCGCCTCCACCTCCGGACCCGCCACGAACCCGGCCGCCGCGCCCGCCTCCACCCCCGGCGCCGCCCCCGACGACGGCGAGGAGGCCGGCGGTTCCCCGGCGGCCCCCCACACCACGATCCCCGCCTACCCCGCCGCCGAGCGTGCCGTCCGGGCGCTCGCCGAGGCCGTGCGGTACGGGCAGTGGCGGCGGCAGGCCGCCGAGCCCGGCCGGGTGCCCGAGTACGACGACATCGACGAGCCCGGGGCCGCCGCGCTCATCGCGCGCGTGCTCGGGGACGACGCGGCGGACCCGCGGGGCGTGACCCTCGGGGCCGAGGACGCCGGGGAGCTGCTCGCGCGGTACGGGATCACCGTCCGGCCCACGCTCCCCGCGCCCACCCCGGACGAGGCCGTCGCCGCCGCCCGCCGCCTCGGCTACCCGGTCGCCCTCAAGACGACCGCGCCCCACCTGCGCCACCGTCCCGACCTCGGGGGCGTACGGCTCGACCTGGCGACCGAGGAGCAGCTCCGCACCGCCTACGCCGAGCTGACCGAGGTCCTCGGCAAGCCGGAGGAGCTCGCGCCCGTCGTGCAGGCGATGGTGCCCCGGGGCGTCGACACCCTCGTCCGCGCCGCCATCGACCCCGCGGTCGGCGCCGTCCTCTCCTTCGGCCTCTCGGGGGCGGCCTCCGAGCTCCTCGGCGACACGGCCCACCGCCTGGTCCCGGCCACCGACCGGGACGCCGCCGAGCTCGTCCGCTCCATCCGCACCGCCCCGCTGCTCTTCGGCTGGCGCGGCTCGGCCCCCGTCGACACCCCGGCGCTCGAAGAGCTCCTGCTCCGCGTGTCCCGGCTCGTCGACGACCACCCCGAGGTCGTCGCGGTCTCCCTGGAGCCGGTCGTCGTCGCCCCCGGCGGCCTCTCCGTCCTCGACGCCACGGTCCGCCTCGCCCCGCCCCCGCCGCGCACCGACCTGGGCCCGCGCCGCCTGCCGAGTTACGGAGACGCCTGAGGGAGAGAGCCGACGGGGCGGGCCGAGCGGCGCCCGCGGCCCCGTACCATGGAGTCCATGGCAAAGAGCGGGACGACGACCCAGGGGCTGCGCGCGGCGATCGAGCGCAGCGGCTACTACCCGGCCCTCGTGGCCGAAGCGGTGGAGGCCGCTGTCGGCGGGGACGCCGTCTCGTCGTACGTGGTGCACCAGGAGACCACCTTCGACGCGAACGAGGTCCGACGGCACGTCACCGTCCTCGTCCTGACGCCGCACCGCTTCATCGTCAGTCACACCGACGAGCAGGCCGCCGACTCCAGCTCCCCGACGCCGTACGCCACGACGTCCACCGAGTCCGTGAAGCTCGACCGGATCGCGTCCGTCGTCGTCTCCCGCGTCGTCTCCAACCCCGAGTCCTACACGCCGGGCACCCCGCCCCGCGAGGTCGTCCTCACCATCGGCTGGGGAGCCGTCTCCCGGATCGACCTGGAGCCCGCCGCCTGCGGCGACGCCAACTGCGACGCCGACCACGGCTACACGGGCAACGCCACCGCCGACGACCTGAGCCTGCGGGTCAGCGAGGCCGGCGACGGCCCCGACACCGTCAAGCAGACCCTGGCCTTCGCCCAGGCGCTCTCCGAAGCCATCGCGGCCACCGCCGCCCCCACGCGCTGATGGTCCAGCCGACCGCCGTGTCCCACGGCTGGCCCGACGACCCGGTTCCGCTGGCCCTCGACACCGCACCGGTGCCCGAGTACGGCTCCGGCTCGCTCGGCGACCTGCTCCCGACCCTCGTCGCCGCCCAGGGCGTCCCCGGCTTCGGCGGACGGATCGCCGAGCTGTCCCCGGCCGACCGGAACTGCGTCTTCCTGATCGACGGCCTCGGCTGGGAGCAGATCAAGGCCCACCCGGACGAGGCCCCCTACCTGACCTCGCTGCTCGGCTCCTCGCGCGGCGGCACGGGTCGCCCGGTCACCGCCGGCTTCCCCGCCACCACCGCGACCTCGCTCGCCTCGGTCGGCACCGGCCGCTACCCCGGCACGCACGGACTGCCCGGCTACACCGTCCGCAACCCCGCGACCGGCGAGCTGATGAACCAGCTCCGCTGGAAGCCGTGGACCGCGCCGCGCGCCTGGCAGCCCTACCCCACCGTCTTCGGGCTCGCGCACGAGGCCGGGATCCACACCGCCCAGGTCTCGTCCCCGATCTTCGAGCAGACCCCGCTGACGCAGATCGCGCTCAGCGGCGGGACGTTCCACGGCCGGCTCTCCGGCGAGGAGCGCATGGACTTCGCCGCCGAGCAGCTCGCCGCCGGCGACCGCTCGCTGGTCTACACGTACTACAGCGAACTCGACGGCGCCGGACACCGCTTCGGCATCGACTCCGACGCCTGGCGCGGCCAGCTCATGTTCGTCGACCGGCTCGTCCAGCGGCTCGCCGAGCAGCTCCCCGCCCGCTCCGCGCTGTACGTCACCGCCGACCACGGCATGGTCGACATCCCCTTCGACGAGCAGCACCGCATCGACTTCGACGAGGACTGGGAGCTGCGCGCGGGTGTCGCCCTGCTCGGCGGCGAGGGCCGCGCCCGCCACGTCTACGCGGTGCCCGGCGCCGAGGCGGACGTCCTCACCTGCTGGCGCGAGGTCGTCGGCGAGCAGTTCTGGGTGGCGAGCCGCGACGAGGCCATCGCCCTCGGCTGGTTCGGCGACGAGATCGACGAGCGGGTGTACGGCCGGATCGGCGACGTCGTGGCCGCCGCGCACGACGACGTCGCCATCACCGCTTCCGTCAACGAGCCCCACGAGTCGGCCATGGCCGGCATGCACGGCTCCATGACCGCAGCCGAGCAGCTCGTCCCGCTGCTCGAAGTCCGCTCCTAGCCCCCGCGCACACGTTCCCCCCTGCCCCGAAAGGTCTCCGACCCGTCATGCCCGAGCTGGTCTTCTTCTCCGGAACCATGGACTGCGGGAAGAGCACCCTGGCCCTCCAGATCGGACACAACCGTTCGGCGCGCGGGCTCCAGGGCGTGATCTTCACGCGTGACGACCGGGCGGGCGAGGGCAAGCTCTCCTCCCGCCTCGGCCTGGTGACCGAGGCCGTCGAGGCGGGGGAGGGCATGGACCTGTACGCGTACCTCGTCGGCCAGCTCTCCCAGGGCGGCAAGGCGGACTACGTGATCGTGGACGAGGCGCAGTTCCTCGCCCCCGAGCAGATCGACCAGCTCGCCCGGATCGTCGACGACCTCGACATGGACGTCTTCGCCTTCGGCATCACGACCGACTTCCGGACGAAGCTCTTCCCCGGCTCGCAGCGGCTCATCGAGCTCGCCGACCGCATCGAGCAGCTCCAGGTCGAGGCCCTGTGCTGGTGCGGCGCCCGCGCCACCCACAACGCGCGCACGGTCGGCGGCGAGATGGTCGTCGAGGGCGAGCAGGTGGTCGTCGGGGACGTGAACCGGCCGGCCGAGGAGATCGGGTACGAGGTCCTCTGCCGCCGTCACCACCGGCGCCGGATGACCTCCGCCGCGGCCCGCGCCGGGGCGCTCTCGCCGGACGTCCTTCCGGTCAACCAGGCCTGATGCCCCCGGGGGCCTACACCCCCAGGGCCAGCCGCACCCCGAAGCCGATGAAGACCAGGCCGAGGCCCAGCTCCACCCAGCGCATCAGCGCGTCACGGCCGTCCGGCCGGCGGTGGGCGAGGGCCGCGCCGATCCTGACCAGGCCCTCCGTGAGCACGATCAGCCAGAGCGCGCCGATCGCCAGGTAGACCGCCGCCAGGATCGCCATGGAACGGCCCGGCGGTTCGCCCGCCGGGACGAACTGCGGCAGGAAGGCGAGCAGGAAGAGCCCGACCTTCGGGTTGGTGCCCGTGCAGGCCAGGCCGTGGAGGTAGGTGCGGACGAGGCTCCGGGGCGGTGAGGGTGCCACCGCCACGGGGGCCGCCGGGGACGTCGCGTGCGCCGGGGACCGTACGGCTCCGATCACGGACCGCGCCCCCCAGTAGAAGAGCAGCGCCGCGCCCGTCCACTGCACCACCCGGAACAGCGTGCTGTCCGTGGTCAGCAGCAGCGAGACCCCGAGGATCGAGGCGGCCGCCTGGAGGGCGCCCGCCGTGATCATGCCGGCGGCGGCGGAGAGCGGCCGTGCCCGGCCGCCCCCGCCGAGCGCGAGCCGGGTGATCAGCGCCGCGTCCGGTCCCGGTACGACGATGACCAGCAGGGAACTGGCCAGGAAGATGCCACTGATCATCGGTCCCGCACCTCTCGTCAGCCGGCCTTCCAGAACTCCCGCAGCAGTGCGAAGAGCGTCTCCGGCTCCTCCACGTGGCCGAACGAGCCGCTGCGCTCCAGGATCCGGAACTCGAACTGCGGCGCGTGGACCACGAAGTCGTGCTGGAGCTTCGGGTACAGCGCCCGGTCGAACCGGCCCGCGAGGACCAGCGTCCGCGCGGTGATCTCCTTGAGGCGGGGACGGAAGTCCGGGATCCGCGCGACCTCGCCGCCGATGATGAAGTCGACGTCGGCACCGACGAAGACCGGGTACAGCTCCATGTTCCGCGCGCCCGGCTCGTTGAGCAGGAGCGAGGCGTTGTCCGGGTGGTAGAAGCGCACCAGCTTGGTCGCCGCCGCGAACTGCTCGCGCAGCGCCTCGTCCGTCGACACCAGGCCCTGCGCCCGCAACTCCTGGATGCGCGCCCACACTTCGGGAGCCTGATGGGCCAGTTCGCGGTTGATGTTGGCGTGGTTGAGCTGCCACATCTCCGGGCTGTGCAGGCTGTTGGCGAGGACGAGCGTCCGGACGAGGTGGGCGTGGTCGAGCGCGAGGGCCTGGCCGAGGAGGCCACCGTACGAGAAGCCGTAGACGTGTACGGGGCCGAGGCCGAGCGCCTCGATCAGGGCGGCCACGTCGGCCACGTCGTCCTGGAAGGTGATCTCGGAGAGCTCGCCGGGGGCGTCCGAGCGACCGCGCCCGTACAGGTCCACGTAGACGACCTGGTGGGTCTCGGCCAGGGCCGAGAAGAACGGGTGGAAGACGAGGTGGGAGCCGGCCGGGCCGAGTCCGGACAGGAGCAGCACCGGCTCGCCGCTGCCCTCCGTCTCCACCCACAGCCGGCGCCCGCGCACCTCGTAGTGCCGCCCCTCCGGGTGGTGGATGCCGCTGACCTGCTGCTGAGTCGTCATCAGGGTGCCTTTCCCTCGTCGTACGTGAAGACCCCGGCGGTCCGGGTCCTCGCATTGCTGCCGATGCCGATGACGGCGCTCTCGTCGGCCGGCAGGGCGCGCGCGTACGTGCCCGCGTAGCCCTGCGGCGTCAGGAACATCCCCCAGGCGGCCTGCCACCGCTCCGGGCGGCCCGTCTCCGGGTCGATCACCGGCTCGTGCCGCGGCGTCACACGCCGCTGCACGATCGCACCCGCCGCGTCGACCGACTCCAGGGCCCGCCGCCAGGAGGCCTCGTCGACCTCCCAGCCCGCGACGATACCCGCGCCGCCGTACAGCGCGTTGGGCTTGAGGATCAACTCCTCGCGGAGATCCATGAATTCGTCCGGAAGAGCACCCGTGTCCCGGCCGACGGTGCCGCCGATCGCCCTGGTCCACGGCACCACCCGCTCGACGAGCGCGCGCTCGGCGTCGGTGAAGTCGGCCTGGAAACGCGGGTCGGAGACCATCGCGAAACAGCCCTTGTTGTTGAAGAGGTTGGACTCCATCGGCGTCCACAGGACCAGCGTTCCGGCCTCCACCGCCCGGTGGACGGGCTCCAGGAGCGCCTCGCCGTCCGGCTGTTCGAGCATCTCGTCGGCCGAGAAGCACCGCAGGATCACGTCGAGCCGCCGGCCGTCGAGGACGATCCGGTCGCCCTCGGCCCGGACGTCGCTGATCTCGCCGATGTGGAAGTCGAGGCCGAAGCCCCGCATCAGCTCCTCGAAGGCGCGCCAGGCGCCCCCGTACGAGCCGAGGCCGCCCGGCGCCTCCAGGAGGGCGATCACCGGCTCGCGGCCGGACGCGACCTCGGCGCCGGCCGTACGGAGGGTGTCGGCGACCATCCGACCGGTGTCCGTGTACGCCAGGTCGTGTTCCTTCGCGAACCGCGCGAAGGCCTCGACCTCCAGGAGCAGCCGGGGGAGTTCGCCGGAGCGCTCGATGCCGCCGAGCTCGCTCGCGATGTTGAACTCCAGGAGCCGGAAGGCCGTGCCGTCGTGGTACATGTCGGCCCGGCCGTACCGCGGCGGCGTCACCCCGCCGAGGCGGGTGATCATCCGGGTCCGGCGCTCGCCGATCGAGAGCGCCGCGCAGTACCGCTCCAGGTCGCCGCCGAAGAGCCGGGACGGCAGCGAGGAGAACAGGTCGAAGACGCCCGAGATGTCGTCGGCGAAGGCGCGGACCTGTGCCTCCTCCACGAACAGCGGTCGGGGGAAGAGGCGTTGCCCGGAGTCGGCGGCGAGCAGCGGCGGAAGCTCCGCGTCGCTCATCGCCGTGAGCAGCCGGCTGTCCGGGGCGAGGCAGTCCCGCAGGTACCGCTCCGTCACCCCGTCGGCGTCGACGCCGGTGAACTCGTTCATCAGGCGGGGTCCTCCGTGACGATCAGCCCCGCCTCGATCCGCCTGACCTCCGCGTAGTCCGCCTCGATCTGCGCCCGGTCGGGCCCGCTCAGCACCGCGAAGCCGAGGCTCAGGGTGTTCAGGAGGTCCTTCGTGACCTCCAGGCGGTCGCCGTCCTTCACACCGACCACGTGCGCGTGGTGGCTGGGCAGCTTGCCGATCTCCTCCAGGCAGTCCGCGTTGCGGACGATGCCCGCACTGCGGCTGATGAGGAAGACGACCAGCGTCGGGTTGAGCAGCTCGTAGTGCTCGGGAAGCTCGCCGTCCTTCGTGAAGTGGCGCACGGCCCGGTCCACCTGGCTGTCGCCGGTCGCGGCACGGCAGAACCGCGGCTGACCGCCGCCGTGCGGGCGGGCGTTGAGCTCGATGAGGCGCGGGCCGTCCTCGGTGAGCATCACCTCGACGTGCGCGGCACCGGTGCGGAAGCCCACCGAGTCGAGGAACGTCTTGGTGTACGCGACCAGTCCGGCGACCTCGGGGGCGTCGGGCGCGACCCACTCCATGGCCTCGTACACGGCCATGTGCGTGCCGTTGTCGACCTTGCTGTAGCGGCAGAGGTCGGTGACCGAGTGGACGCCGTCGTGGCTGAAGACGTCCACGACGTACTCGTCGCCGGTCACGAACTCCTGTACCAGCATGACGTCGTTGACGATCTGCCACTGGTTGGGCCGGCCGAGCTGCGCCTCGAACGCCTCGCGCCAGTCGTCCCGTACCCGCGTCACGCCGTCCGTGCTCGCGCTCTTCGGCGGCTTCACGACCAGGTCGCGCCCGGTGAGGCCCTCGGCCTCGATCCAGGCGGCGACCTCCTCCGGGTCGGCCGTGCAGATCTGCCGGATCACCGGCAGCCCGGCCCGGCGGGCCGCCGCCGCCATCTCGCCCTTGTGGCGGCGCGCGAGGCGCAGCTCGGGGACGTTGGCGAGGTCCTCGGTGACCCGCTCGGCGAGGAGGTCGGCGAGCTCGACGCCGGACTCGGCGCCCGGCAGGACGCAGCGGGGTGCGAGCTCCCGCAGCCGGGCCGTGACCGCGTCGAGGTCACCGTCGAAGACGATCACCTCGGGGAAGTCCTCGGGGTGGAAGGAGGCGCGGTAGACCTCCGGCATGTCGGGGCCCGAGAGGACGGCCACGACCGGGACCCCGGCCTCCTTGAAGGCGGGCGCGTACATGCCGCCGGAGGAGAAGGGGTCGACGATGACCGCCGGGCCCGTGGGGTTCGAGAGGGTCACGCGTCGACTCCTGTCAGGCGGGCGGCGGCGGCGCAGTACCGCAGCCAGGCGTCCATCACGTTCGGGGAGAGCTGCCGGGCGCGTACGGCCGCGTGCACGAGGCCCGGCTCGACGACGAGCTCCACCTCGGTGCCGTTCTCGCGCAGCAGGTCGGCGTAGGTCGTGGAGTCGACGACGAGGGAGTCCAGCTCGGCGCCCATGATGTACGCCGGCGGGAGCCCGTGGAACTCGCCGCGGACCAGCGGCGAGACGTACGGGTCCAGGACGTCGGAGGCGTCCGGGCAGTAGCAGGCGGTGTAGTACTCCATCTCGCCGCCGGTCAGCAGCGGGGCGTCGTCGCCTCCCTCGCGCCAGCGGGAGAAGTCCAGGACCGGGCTGATCGGGGCCTGGCCGGCGATCTTCGGGCCCTGGCGGTCGCGGGACATCATGCAGAGGACGACGGACATGTTGCCGCCGGAGCTGTCCCCGCAGATGACGACCTTCTCCGGGTCGACGTCGAAGCGGTCCGCTTCGGCCACCACGCCGCACAGCGCGGCGTAGCAGTCCTCCAGGCAGGCCGGGAAGGGGTTCTCGGGGGACATGCGGAAGTCGACGGCGACCGTGACGAGACCGGAGTTCGCGGCCAGTTCGGCGGCGACCGTGTTGTGCGTGTCCAGCGAGCCGACGACGAAGCCGCCGCCCCGGATGTAGAGCAGCACGCCCCGGCCCTTGCGCTCGGCCGGTCGGTAGACCCGGACCGGGACCCGCAGCCCCTCGTGCTCGACGGCGTCGTCGCTGATGTCCACGCCCTCGGGCAGCTCGTACGGGAACTCCTCACCGAGCCCCAGGTAGAGCGCGCGCTGCTCCTCGACCGGCTTCAGGTAGAAGTCCGGCGGCATCGCCGCGTTGCTGCGCGAGACGAACTCCTCGATACCCGGCGCGTACATCATCGATCTCCCTTGGATTCTGCGGTGTTGAGGACGGCGGCACGCATGCCGCGCCGGAGGAGTGCGGGCAGGCACAGGACGGTGCCGACGGCGCCGATCCACATCGCTCCCGTGAGGCCGACCAGGGCCGTCGCGATGGAGGCGAGGAGGCTGCCGAGCGAGATCATGCCCCAGATCAGGAACCGCTGGACGGAGCCGACGCGGCCCAGGAGCTCGGAGGGCGTGACCATTTGACGGAGCGTCAGAGAAGTGGGCGAGTACGAGCCCTCGCCGACGCAGTGGAAGATGGAGCCGAAGATCAGGCCGATGGTTCCGGGGATGCCGCCGAGCGAGCCGAAGGCGGGCATCAGCAGGATGCCGGTCACGGAGATGCTCGCCGAGATGAACAGCGCCTTCTCGTAGCCGATCCGCTCGCCGAGCCTGGCCGAGATCATGTTGCCGATCGGGTAGCCGGCCGCCGCCGCGCCGACCACGACGCCGATCCACTGCGTGGACAGGCCCAGCTCGATCTTGCAGTACAGGACGAGGCTGGTCGTCACCATGGTCAGGAACAGCGTGTAGGTCGTGCCGCACAGCATGATCGGCTGGAGGATCGGGTGGCTGCGCACGAAGGTCAGGCCCTCGCCGATGGCCTTCCGCATCCAGCCGCGCTCGCGCTCGGTCTTCGCGCGCGGCGGCTCCTTGTGCTTCATCATCGCGAGCGTCACGACGGAGACGGCGAAGCCGACGGTGTTGGCCGCGACGGCGCCGACCAGGCCGAGGAAGGCGATGACCGGGGCGCCCACCATCGGGCCGACCGCCTGGGAGGTCGACTCGGACAGCGCGAGACGGGCGTTGCCCCGGTGCAGGTCCTTGGTGTTCTTGAACAGGTCGGGCAGGTACGAGGTGTAGGCGACCTGGAAGAACACGACCGCCACGCCGCTGACCGTGATGAGCGCGAACAGCGTGACGAACGACAGCGAGTCGACCGCGGCGAGCAGCCAGATCGCGCCGAAGGAGAAGAACTGGATGGTGTTCGCGCCGATCATCGTCGCGAGCCGGGGCAGCCGGTCGACGATCGCACCGGCCTGGAGCCCGAGCAGCAGGAACGGCAGGAAGAGCGCGAACTTGAGCAGGGCGGCCTGCGCGGGCGAGGCGCCGAGCGTCGTGACCGCGAGCAGCGGCAGGGCCAGCGTCATGAACTGGTCGCCGAAGAGGCTGACCGACTGCCCGGTCCACAGCAGCGCGAAGTCCCGCTTGGCGGTGGGCGCGTTGGGCGGGACCTCCGCCTCGGGCAGGGCGCCCGCGTCGGGTGCGGAGGTCATGAGGTCGCCGCCGCCCGCACGCTCATGGCCTGCCGCGCCGTCTCCGCCGCCGCGTCGCACTCGGCCGCCGACGCGCCCTCGACGACCACGTATCCGTACCGGCTCGTGACGTGCCCCGCCGGCGGGAGCAGCAGCTCCTGCCCGGGCCCGGCCAGGACGCCCGAGGCGTTCGTCGCGGCGGCGAGCGCGGGCTCGTCGACGACGACCTCGCTCACCACGCAGTCCGCCTCCGGGTAGAGGAAGTGCACGGCCGCCACCCGGCGCTGCGTGCCGGCGACGTCGGGGCGCTTCCCGCAGGCCACCTCGACCGCGACCCGGCCGGGGTCGACGCCCGTGGCCACCGAGCCGACGTACGGGATGAGGTCGCCGCCGAGCCGGGCGTTGATCTCGATGATCTTCGGGCCGTCCGCGGTGAGCCGCACCTCGGTGTGGGTGATGCCCGTGGTGTAGCCGGTCGCCGCGTGCGCCCGCGTCAGGACGTCGAGGAGGGCCGGGTCGGTGAGCAGAGGGTCGGCCGCGTCGACCGTGTGGCCGGTCTCCTCGAAGTACGGGTCGAAGCCGCTGATCTTGCGGGCCACGAAGAGCGGCAGCAGCTCGCCGTCGACGAGGGCCGCGTCCACGCTGATCTCGTCGCCGACGAGGTACTCCTCCACCAGGACCCCGGCCTCGTAGAACGGCACGCCGTCCTCCTCGGCGCCGCGCGCCTCCGCGTACCCGGCTTCGAGCCCGGCCTCGTCGGCGACCGCGTTCACGCCGAAACTGGCGCCCAGGGCACGGGGCTTGAGGATGACGGGGTAGCCGATGCCGGCCGCCGCCTCGCGCGCCTCCTCCAGGGAGGAGACCAGGACGGACGCGGCCTGCGGGACGCCGGACGCGGCGAGGGCGGTACGGGTGCGGTGCTTGTCCCGGCAGCGGCCGACGGCCTCCGGGAGGGTGCCCGGCAGGCCCAGGGCCTGCTGGAGCTCGGCCGTCTGGACCATCCGCACCTCGTCCCAGCACAGCACGCCGGAGACCGCGTGCCGGCCGTCGAGGTCCTTGGCGGCGGCGGTCATGGCCGCGACGTCGAGGGTGTCGACCACGGTGTGGCCGACGATGTACCGCTTCTCCCAGGTCGGCTCCTGGGTCAGGAACAGCCAGACGCGCCCCGCCCCCGACACCAGGTCGAGCAGGTACTCGCGGTAGAGGTGGTAGCCGCTGCTGACGAGGATGATCAGCGGCTTGTCGGCGTCCTCGCCGGTCGGGTGAGGGTGGGTCGTCATCGAGGTCTCCTGGAAATGCGTGGTGCGGGGTGGCGGACCGGCGGGCCGGGCGGTGTGCGTCGCCCGGCCCGCCGGCCGGTGGTGCGTCAGACGTCTGCGCGCA
The DNA here is from genome assembly GCF_040641575.1 of Streptomyces sp. NPDC020807. NCBI lineage: Bacteria > Bacillati > Actinomycetota > Actinomycetes > Kitasatosporales > Streptomycetaceae > Streptomyces > Streptomyces sp. NPDC020807. The sequence goes on along the minus strand of NZ_JBFADU010000018.1, from coordinate 13,363 downwards.
GCGCGGGGGAGAGCGGCCGGTGCTGGAGCTCGTACGAGCCCTGCCCGGGCTCCGGCAGGACGGCCGTCACCCGGTCGCCGTGGCGCACGGCCGGGATCCCCGCCCGGATCGCCTTGGTGACCGAGGTGGCGCGCTCGTGCCAGGGGCAGACGAGCCGGTTGCCGCGCCCGCCCTCCTCGAACGAGGCCAGGTTGAGCGGGCCTCCCCGGTGCGGGCACTTGGTCGCGAGCACGAACGAGCCGTGCTCGGTGCGGGCGTAGACGTAGCTGTCGTCACCGAGGACGACGCAGTTGTCGCGGCCCTCGACCGCGAAGGTGACTACAGGCATGCGCGGTAGTCCCCCACGGAGTGGATCTCGTAGACGCACTCCTCGGAATCGATGATCGCGCCGTGCAGCCGGTTGCGCTCGATGACCGTGCCCTCGCCCGCCTCCAGGATCTGGTACGACTCGAAGCCGGCGACGAACTTCATGGTTCCGGAGACGATGTGGCACAGCTCGTCGCCGTCGTGGCAGTGGGTGTTGGACAGCTCGCGGTACGGCTCCACGATGTTCGCGACCGGGGCCGTGACGCGGCCGCTGGAGATGGCGTCCCAGACGGGGGCGTGCAGCTCCTTGTTCTTCGGGCCGTCGTCCATCCACGCGATCTGCGTCGCGAAGTCGCGGTCGGCGATGTCCGAGATGAGCTGGAACTCCTCGTAGCCGCGCACGATCTCGGGGATGATCACCTCGCCGTGCTCCTCCACCAGCGGGAGGATGAGCTTCTCCAGCGCCATCTTGCCGTGGTGCAGGTCTATGCCGACGTGCTCGGTGAAGTACTCGACGTCGACGTCGGGGCCGAAGACCTCGGTGAGCAGGTCGGCGGCGCGGCGGCACCAGTCCACCAGAGCGGTCTCCGTGTAGTAGAGCGCCCCGATGTAGCGGAAGAACAGCTCGTGGTTCTTCCCCAGGTAGTGGAAGTAGTTGTTCACCATGAGGCTGCTGTTCAGGTAGTACTGCCAGTAGTGGTGAACGTCCGTGCGCAGGCCGACGGACTCCATGGTCCGCTCGAAGAGGTGGCTGTGCTTGGTGTCGTGGACGCCGTAGCCGTACTCGTCGATGATGATCTTGAACCACTCGGACTGCGCGGCACCGTAGTAGCCGAGGACGTTGCGCAGCATCGGCGAGGCTTCCGAGAGGAAGTCCGGCGCGAACTGGATGAGCCACATCTTCGCGGCGCGGACCGGGTCCGCCGACTTCTTGATCGCGGTCTCGGAGAGCGAGGGCTGCGTGAGGTCCTTGTCCTGGAGCGCCCGCAGGTACGTCTCCAGGTCGGCCTTGGTCCACTGACCGGAGACCTCGACCTCCTCGTCGAGGAAGCCGAAGGCGAACTTCTCCAGGGACGGCCGGATGATCTCACCGAGCACACGGTTGCTCGGGTTGTAGTACGCCTTGAAGTCGTTCCACTTCTCCTTGAGGCCGCCCTTGGGGAGGAACATCAGGTCGGCTTCGTAGATGCTGGTGAGAATGCGCTGCGCGGCGAGTCCCTCGTAATGCAGGATTTCCTTGCGCGGAAGGACGCGGCTGAAATCGAGATAGGGGAGGACCTGCGGCCGCAGTTGCCGGTGGTACGGGTTGTCGTCGTTCTCCCATTCCTCGTTGTCGAGGTAAATGGGATTCGTCGCGTACTGGACGACGTATTCCTTGAGCTGCTCCGGGGTCAGCTCGAACGGCTTGTGGGCCGGAAGGGCGTGGCTCATTCCTCACCTTTTTCGAGATGTGCGGCATTTCGAGTCGTGCGGAATTGCGGTGGTGCGGGGCGTTGTCAGGCGACCGTGAACCGGCCGTCCTGCCAGCGCAGTTCGAGCGCGAGGTCCTGGCCCTCGACGACCGGGATCGGCGTGTCGAACGGGATGAACGCCTGCATCCAGTGCGAGCTGACGTTGTCCGGCGCGTTGCGCAGGGTCACGCCGGCGCCCAGGTCCATCTCGAACCAGGCGGCGATCCCGTGGGCGGTGCCGTCCGCGGTCACCGGCAGGTCCACCTTCGTGCCGCCGTCGTCGAGTGAGCCGTCGACGAAGTCGTACGCGACGAGTTCCGTGGTGGCGGAGAGCGTCGTGTGGGGCCAGGTGTGCAGGCGGACCGGGAAGTGGCCGACCGTGGACATCGCGTTGATCAGGCCGATGTCGAAGCCCGCGGCCCGGTCGGCGCGGTTGAGGTTGGCGATCACGGGACTCTGCACGAGCGTGCCGTAGACCCGTGCCGACGGCGGCATCAGTACGCCGCCGGGGGCGAGCAGATGGGCGCGGGCGTGCCGCATCGTGGGCATGATGCCCTCGCCGATCAGGCCGCAGTCGACGATCTCGGAGACGATCACGTCGGCCGGCCGTTCCAGGTCGCGCCCGACGACCAGGTCCGACGACATGCGCGGGACGACCTGGATGACGTCGGACAGCCCGTGCGAGGCGACGACCTGGGTGGCGATCTCCGCCATGACCGGGTTGGCCTCGCAGCTGATGACCCGGGCGGCCCCGGCGCGGGCGGCGAGCATGGCGAGCAGCCCGGTGCCGGCGCCGATGTCGAGGACGTGGTCGCCGGGTTTGACCTGGCGCTCGATCGCGGTGGCCAGGGCTTCGTTCCGCTCGATGTCGTTGAGCATCGCGAAGTGCCAGCGCGGTACGAGGTTCTGGGCCAGGGAGCCCGCGAGGCGCCCGGCCGAGGGAGAGTGCTCGGTCACGGCGGCGACGGTCTCGCCGATCGCGGTCGACATCCGGGCGACTTCCGCCGCGCTCGCCCGAAGGGAGGCGAGCAGCAGCCTGTTCATGTCGAGCGGCGCGGTGCCGACAGGGAGGATGTCATCGAATTTGTTTACGGTGCCGACAGGCTCCGACTGGTCTGCAATCTTGCTTTGCACGGCCTTCCCTCATTTAGGAATCCAGTGGCGCGAATAGATGTGTAGCGAGTGATTCGCTCACCATGCAAAGACGCGGAAAAGGAAGCCCGAGAAGACTCGAGAAACCTTTGCTTTTCCGCGCTACCCCCGTTTCGAAGCCAGAGTAGATCACACGGCCGATCACTGGACAAGGGTTCTGCGTGGCGCACTGATGGGTGGACGTGGGCTTTCTCATTGGTGTCTGTAGGCGGCATGGAATTGCACGTACCGGACGGTTTGCGAACGGTGGCGCAATTGGGACCTTCTCCCGCCCGGATTCCGCTTTTCACCTTGCGTGACGGTGAATGGGTGGTTCCGGCCGTCCGCGCGGCGTGGCGATCACGGAGTGCTGTCATGCGCATGACTTACAGGCGCACGAGGCGGCGAGATCTCGCCAGGTGAGACGGGGCGGGAACTCACGCCCCGGTCACGATCCGTGGCGGGGTGGATCCCTTGGGTAACGCCTCGTTCCTCCGGTTGACGCCCCGGCCATCCGGACGATCGGGAGTAAACGGTTCGCCAACATCTGGTTCCCGCAGGTCGGCCCCGCCCGCGCCCTCACCGCCGGTGCCGCCCGCCGCGGTTCCGTTCTTCCACCGCGCGTACGGCTCCGGCAGGCAGACGGCGCACGGCCGGAACCCCGCCGCCACGGCCACGCCCTCGTCCGGGAAGAACACCCGGTGCCGGACGTATCCGCCGGCCGCGATGGCCCGCAGCGCCGAACGGCAGTCCAGGAGCCCGTAGATGCGGGTCCGGCCGCGGCGGTATCCGCCCAGCGTCCCCGGCGTCGCGCTGCGGTACGGCAGGCCGTCCCGGCCCAGCAGCGTCCAGCGGGATCTCCCCGGAGGCTCCGCCCCGCCGCTCACTCGGCATCGTGGAAGACCAGGCCGAGCGCGTGCCGCAGCCCGGACCTCACCGTACTGACGCCGTGCCGCACCGGCCCCTGCGACCAGCCCCGCACCGAACGCACCGGCCGGTCCCGGGTCGTGAACACGAGTCCGTGACCCTGCGCCAGGGTGACCGTCGTGCCCCGGGACTGCGCCCGCGGCCGCTGCTCGACGAGGAGGAACTCGCCGCCCGTGTAGTCGACGCCCGGCTCGTCGAGGCCGATGACCACCTGGAGCGGGAAGACGAGGTCCCCGTACAGGTCCCGGTGGAGCGCGTTCCAGTCGCCCTCGCGGTAGCGGAGCAGGATCGCCGTGGACCGGTTCTGGCCGGCCGCGTGGCACATGGCCGTCCACTCCTCCAGCGTGTCCGGCCAGGGTGCGGGCCGGCGCAGCCGCTCGGCCCACTCCCGCGCCACGGGCAGCAGCCGTGGGTAGAGCGCCTCGCGCAGCTCGGCGACGAGCTCGGGGTAGGGGCGGCCGAAGTACCGGTACTGGCCGGAGCCGAAGCGGTGGCGGGCCATGTCGACGGTGGAACGGAAGAGTCCGGCGTCCTCGTACAGCTCGCTGATCGATCGGCACTGCTCCGGCGTGAGCAGGGGAGGGGTCAGCGCACAGCCGTGGAGGTCGAGCTCGTCGCCGAGCCGCTGCCAGTCGGCCGAGCCGACCCGCTCGGCCGGGGTGCGCCGGTCGGCCACGTAGTACGCGAGGGCTGTCTCCTGCGGATCGCCCGCTGGTCGGACCGTCATGGGCCCACCGCCTTTCTTGCCGGTGGGCGGCGCGTGCGAGGGAAGGTCGCCGCCCTCGATCACCCTGCTCTCCGCCCCGCGCCCGTGCTGGCGGATTTCGGACGTCAAGTCGGAGAGGGCCACGGCCGGGGCGTTGCGGCTCCGAGCGCGCGGCGGTCCCGACGGGCGTGAAGGCTCCGGGCGGGCGGGGGTCGGGCGGCCCCGACGGGCGTGACGGCTCCGGGCGGGCGGCGGCTCCGAGGGCGTGGCGGCCGGGCGGGCGGCCCCGCGGAAGCGTCACGCCTCCGGGCGGCCCCGCGGGAGCGTCACGCCTCCGGGCTCGCGGTCCCCGTCAGCCCGGCCAGCGCCTCCGCGTCGACCGCCGTCGTCCCCGTGAGCGTGCCGAGCAGTGTCTGCGCCAGGACCGTCGCCGTACCGATCCTGCCGTCCTCCCGCTCGTCGCCCGTGGCCTTGCCGATCACCGCGTCCCGTACCGCCCGCGAGATCCCGGCGTCCCCGAAGAGCTCCGGGAACGACAGCGCCATCATGCAGACGCCCACGTTGGCGGAGAGGATCGCCTGCCCGGCGAGCTCGGGCGCCATGCGCAGCCGCCCGGCGTCGCGGCAGCGCTCCACCGCCGCCAGGAGGATCGCCTGTGCCTCGACGATCGCCCGCGGCTTCGCGTCGCCGGTGGGCGTGACCATCAGGCGGTAGAGGTACGGGTTGCGGAGCGCGAAGGCGACGTGGCTGTCCCAGGCCGTGGCCAGGTCCGCCACGGGGTCCTCGGTGAGGGGGTTGCGCCGCTTGGCCTCGAGGAAGCGCGCGAAACCGATGTCGGCGACCGCCGTGAGCAGGCCCTGCTTGTCGCCGAACTGCCGGTAGATCTCCGGCATGCCGACCTTGGCGAGGTCGCAGATGGCCCGGGTCGAGATCGCCAGGGCGTCCTTCGTCGCGAGCAGTTCCTCGGTGGCTTCCAGGATGCGCTCTCGTGCCGTCGACATGGTCCCCACGATAACAGCGCTCACAGCATCTCGTTATCGATGATTACGGATCGTGTTAGCGTGTGAATCACCCGGGGGTCCCCGGACCCTCCGCCGACCATCGAGAGGAACCGTCATGACCGCGTCCACCACCCTGCGCGACCTCAGCGGCCTGCCCCAGGGACTGCCCCGCCTGAGCGAGTCGGTCCTGCTCCTGATCGACTTCCAGAACACCTACCGGACCGGCGTCATGGAGCTCGACGGCGCCGAGGAGGCCCTCGCCGCCGGCGCCCGCCTCCTCGCCGCCGCCCGCGCCGCCGGAGCGCCCGTCGTGCACGTCATGAACGACGGCGGCGAGGGCACCCCGTACGACATCCGCGCCGAGATCGGCGCCATCAGCGCCGAAGTGGCCCCGGTCGAGGGCGAGAAGGTCGTCGTCAAGGGGTTCCCCAACGCCTTCCACGCCACGGACCTGAAGGAAGTCCTCAAGGGGCTCGGCGCCGAGGGCGGCTCGCTGGTCATCGCCGGGTTCATGACCCACATGTGCGTCCTCTTCACCGCACAGGGCGCCTTCAACCTCGGCTACCGCCCGACCGTGGTCGCCGAGGCCACCGCCACCCGCTCCCTCAGGGCGCCCGACGGCAACGTCGTCCCCTCGGAGGCCCTCCAGGCCGCGAGCCTGACGACGGTCTCCGACCTCTTCGGCACGGTCGCGCGCACGGTCGACGAGCTCGTGGCGCTGGTCCCCACCCCCTGATCAGCGCAAACCGCGTTGGCGGCACCGGGAGTTCACCCGGGATGTACCGGAAAACCGCCTGGAGAACGCCTCCGGGTCGCCCGCCTCGGCGGTAATGGCGGTCGGCCCGGCGGTCGTCGTACGACATCACCCGACACCACCCGACAGCGCATGGCATCGCACGACATCGCAGGACGGGAAACGGGCCCTCCCTTCTGTCCCACGCATTTCTGGAGGACGTGTGCCCCCCGCCGCCGAGACCGTGCTCGACGACGTCGACGGCGAGGAGGCGGGGGGCGATTCCGGAAGCCGCCCGGCCTCCCGGGCCCGGAACCCGGCCGTGGTCGCGCCCCTCGCCGCCGCCGTCCTCACCTCCGCGCTGCTCTGCCTCGCGACGGCGCTCTCCCGCACGTACCCCTTCGGGCCCGTCACGAGGAACATCGTCGACCTCGGCCAGCAGTACCTGCCCTTCCACGCCTACTGGCGCGCCTTCCTCCTCGGTGACACCCACGGCGACGCCTTCCTCAACTGGAACTCCGGCTTCGGCGCCAACTTCCTCGGCGACATCGGCACGTACCTGAGCAGCCCCTTCGACCTGCTCGTCGTCCTCTTCCCCGCGGACCGGATCGAGCTCGCCCTCTACGTCGTCACCGTCGCCAAGACCGCCGCCGCCGGAGCCGCCGCCGCGCTCCTCCTGCTCAGGCTGCGGCCCGGCCCCCGGCCGCTCGCCGCCGTGCTCGGCAGTGCGTACGCGCTCTGCGGCTGGACCCTCAACTTCGGCGCGACCGTCCCGATGTGGCTCGACGGCCTCGTCGCGTTCCCGCTCCTCTGCCTCGTGGGGGAGTGGGCCCGTACCGCCCGCCGCCCGGTCCTCGGCCCCCTCGTCGTGGCCCTGGCCTGGACCGCGAACTTCTACACCGCCTACATGGCCACCCTCGGCGCCGCCGTCTTCCTCGCCGTCCGCCTCCTCGCGACGGAGGAGGCCGCGCCCGCACGGCACCGGATCGCCGGAGCGCTCCGCGCCGCCCGCTCCGTCCTCATCGGCATCGGCCTCGCCGCACCGCTCGTCACCGTCGTCTTCCTCGGCACCAGGACCGCCGACCCGACCCCGGAGACCGCCTTCGCCCGCGCGCCCTGGACGGACCTCGTCGCCCGCTTCCTGCCGGCCACCGCGAGCACCGACAGCCCCGCCCTCTTCATCGGCACGCCCGCCCTCGCCCTCGCCCTGACCCTCCCCTTCAACCGGGCCGTCGCCGCGCGCGTACGGATCGGGTGGACGGCCGCGATCGTGCTGGTCACGCTCTCGCTCCAGTGGGAGCCCACCCATCTGCTCTGGCACGCGGGCGCCTCGCCGAACGGCATCCCGTACCGCCAGAGCTTCGTGCTCTGCGGCCTCCTGCTGATGGCCGCCTGGCTCTCCGTCGCCCGGGGCGTGCCCCGGCCGGGCGCGCTCCTCGCCGCCGGCGCGCTGCTCGCGTCGGGGGCGTGGGTGGGCCGGGGAAGTCCCGAGACCGACGCGTGGACCTTCCCGGCGTTCCTGACCGCGGCCGGACTGACCCTCGCCGCCGCGTTCCTCGCCGTACGGGCCACGCCGCGATCCGCACCGCGATCCACGCCGCGATCCACGCCCCGATCCTCCCGGTACGGCTCCCGCCTGCTTCCCGCCCTCGCCGTCATCCTCTTCGTCGCCGCCCAAACCGGCGAGACCGTCGTGACGGCGAAGCGGATCGAGGAGCGGCAGCGCGACGACGTCGCCTGGTCCCCGCGGATCGGCCCGTGGCACGCCGACGCGGCCCGCGAGGTCGCGCGCGCCGACGCGTGGCCGCGCCACCGGACGGACCCCGGTGAGCTGCCCGGCGGCAACGAGCCCCTGCTCGTCGGCGGCCAGGGCGCCGAGTACTACAGCAGCCTCACCGCCAAGGTGACCGCGTCGACCCTCACCTCCCTCGGCTTCGGCTACTACGCGAAGGGCCGCCACCCGGTCACCCTCGACAACCCCGTGACCGACGCCCTCTTCTCCGTCGGCACCCGTCTGCGCTCCGAACCCACCGAATACGTACGGAAGGACGCCCCGCCCCGGGCCGCGGTCACCGCCACCACGACCCCCGTCCCGCCCCTCGTGACCGTCCGCCCCCGCGCGGAGCGCGATCCGAGGCCCCGGGACTCCGCCTTCGTCCGGCAGGAACTCCTGCTCGGCGCCTCGGTGTACGAGCTGCCGCCGGCGGCCCGCCGCACCACCACGGCGGGCGCCACCCTCGCCGCCCGCTGCCCCGCGGGCTCCGAAGTCTGGTTCTGGGCGCCGGACTTCAAGGGCTCGGCGACCCTCGCGGGCTACGGCTTCGTCGACTTCGACGGCCGCCCGCCCGCCGTCAGCGCACCGATGCGGAGCCTCGGTCACGTCCCCGCCACCGGCGAGGTCCGGATCGACCTGACGGCCGAGACCCGGATCAGGCTGCCCCGACAGCCCGTCGGCTGCCTCGTGGAGGAACGGCTGGACTCCGCCGTGCAGCGGCTCACCGCCACCGGCGCCACCCGCGTCGAGACCGGCGGCCACACGCTCACGGCCCAACTGCCCCCGGGCAGCGCGGGCCTGGCCGTCCTCGCCGTCCCCCGCATCTCCGGATGGCGCTGCGCCGCGGGCGACGCGCCCCTCGCACCCGCCGCCGCCTACCAGGGACTCGTCGCCGTCCCGCTCAACGGCCGCGACACCGAGGTCCGTTGCGCGTTCCGGCCCCCGGGCCTCCGTCTCGGAGCGGCCGTCGGAGGAGCCGCGCTCCTCGCCCTGACCCTGGTCGGATACGCGGGTTTCCGCCGGGGACGACAAGAGTTCACCCGGAGTGCACCCGCGGATCGTTCACGCGGAAAAACGGGCGACTACTCTGCCCGCCGTAGCGGCGTTTAATTGTTCGATTCAGTGTGGGGATTCCGAGTGCCAAAACTGTCCGTCGTCGTCCCGTTCCACAATGTCGGGCCCTACGCGCCCGACACCCTGCGCAGTCTCGCGAACAACGCGGACCCGGAATTCGAATTCCTCCTGGTCGACGACTGCTCGACGGACGACACCCCGGAAATCCTCGACCACTGGCGCGACCGGCTGCCGAACGCCACCGTCATCCGGCACGAGACCAACCTCGGCGTCGCCCAGGCGCGCAACACCGGCATCGACGCGGCGCGCGGCGAGTACCTCACCTTCCTCGACGGCGACGACTGGTACGCCCCCGGCCACCTCAGGGCCGCCGTCACCGGGATCTCCGAGCTCGGCTGCGACTTCGCCCGCACCGACCACGTCCTCGCCGAGGGCCGCAAGCGGCAGGTCAAGTACGCCCCCGCCCGGGTCCGCGACGCCGTGATGGACCCCCGGGACGGCATCTCCCCGGCCAGCATGGTGACGATGGTCGACTACCCCTTCGTCCCCTTCGGAATCTACAGCGGAAAGCTCTTCGAAAACGGGGAATCGCGATTCGAGACCTCCCTCCGCACCGCCGAGGACCGTCTCTGGATCTGGCGCCTCCACCTGAAGGCGCGCACCTTCGCCGCGCTTTCCCTGCACGGCGTCTTCTACCGCCGCGGCGTCACCACCTCGCTCACCCAGATCTCCGACAACCGGCAGCTCGACTTCCTCTCCTCGTACGACCTGCTGCTCGACGACGTCTCCCGGGACCCCGAGGCCGACCGCTTCCTCCCGAAGGCGGTCCGCACCTACTGCGCGATGATCGCCTTCCACATGGGCAAGGCGAAGAAGTACGAGCCGGAGGTCGCCGCGCAGCTCCGCGCCGACGTCGCCGACGCGCTGCTCCGCATGCCGCAGGAGGTTCTCGACGAGACCCTCGCCACCATGGACGTCCCGCGCAGCACCCTCCTCCGGGGCCTGCGCGACACCGGAAGGACCGCCTGAACCATGGCCCCCGACACCCACCCCGCCACGGTCACGGGCCCCGTCACCTCCGCCTCGGCCACGGCACCCGACCGCCCCCGGGTCCAGATCTTCCAGGTCTCCACCCTCTACGGCGCCGCCACCCTCGCCGCCGCGCTCGACGCCGGACAGTTCGGCCCCCGCGACGAGGCCCGCAGGCTCCTCCTGATCTCGCACAACGCCGAGATCCCCGAGACCTCGCTGCGCCTGCGGTCCATGACCGGGTACGACCGGATCGCCACCCGCTTCGACGGCGTCCTCGACTGGAACGAGACGATCCACCCGTACCACCCGGCCACCTGGGCGCCCCGCCCCGAGGAGACCCCGCTCTGGCAGCGCGTGCTGCGGACCGCCTGGGGCCTCGGCACCGCCCGCGTCGAGCTGGTCGTCGAGTCCATCCAGGTCAACCCGGCCAAGGCGCTCTGCGCGGTCCTCCCCGAGAGCACGGTCCACGTGTACGCGGACGGGCTCATGAGCTACGGACCGACCCGCTCCGACCTCGCCCAGTCGATCGGCATCCGCATCCGCCGGGTGCTCCACCTCGATCTGGTGCCGGGCCTGCGCCCGCTGCTCCTCAGCGAGTACGGGGTCGAGCCCGAACTCGTACCCGACGACGCCTTCCGCGCCGTGCTCGCCGAGATCGCCGAGGCCGCGCGGGCTGCGGAGACCCAGGACTCCCCCCTCGCGCGGGCGGCCGCCGCCGGCCCCACGGCGCTCCTCCTCGGCCAGTACCTGGCCGCGCTGGGCCTGCTCACCGCCGAGGAGGAAGAGGAGCTGCACCTCCGGATGCTCCGGGGGGCCGCCGGTGCGGGACACCGCTCGATCGTCTTCAAGCCGCACCCGACCGCGCCCGTGCGCTACTTCGAGGCGCTGGACGAGGAGGCCGAGGCGCTCGGCGTACGGCTCACGGTCCTGGACGGCCCGCTGCTCGCCGAGACCTTCTACGAGCGCTGCCGGCCGCGGCTGGTCGTCGGCTGCTTCTCCACGGCGATGCTCACCGCCGCCGTCTACTACGGCATCCCGATCGCCCGCGTCGGCACGGTCGAGGTCCTCGAACGGCTCACCCCCTTCGAGAACAGCAACCGCATCCCGCTCACCGTCGTCGACCACCTCGTCGCCGACCTGGAGGAGGGCCGGGAACCGGCCGTCCCCGGCGCGGCCCCCGCCTCGCTCGCGCCGCTCGTCCGGGCGGTCGGCTACTGCATGCGGCACAAGAGCCACCCGGGACTCCGCGAGGAGGCCGCGCTCTTCCTCGCGGAACACGTCACGGACCCGGGCATCGCGCACCACTTCACGCCCCTGCGGCTCAGGCAGCTGGACCTGCCGGGCCTGCCGGACCCGGAACCGGCGCCGGAGCCGGAACCCCGGCACGAGCCCGTCCCCGACCCGGTGACAGCGGCGCCCGCGCCCGCCCCCCGCTTCCTCCGCACGCTGGCGAGGGCCCGCAGGAACTGAGCGGGAACTGAGCGGGAACGGAGACGGACTACCGGCCGGTGGACCTGACCAGGGTGAACACCGCCCCCTCCGGATCCGCCACCAGGGCGAGCCGCCCGGCCGTGCCCTCCCGGGGCGGCCGGAGCACCTGGCCGCCGAGCTCGGCGACGAGCAGGGCCGCCCGGTCGGTGTCGGCGACCTCGAAGTACGTCATCCAGTGCGCGCCCCGGTCCCGGGGCAGCTCGTTGCCGACGCCGTGCAGCGAGGCGACCGGGCGCCCGCCGAGGTGGAGCGTGGCGTAGTCGAGGTCGGCGGAGACGACGGGCTCCACCTCGTAACCGAAGACCGACCGGTAGAACTTGCCGACCGAGGAGGTCTCGTACGTGAGGAGCTCGTTCCACACGGGGGTCCCCGGCGGTCCCGCGGTCGCCGTGCCGTGGTGGGCCTCCGCCTCCCAGACGCCGAAGACCGCGCCGGACGGGTCGGAGCAGATGACGAGCCGCCCCGCCTCGCCCGCGTCGAGCGGGCCCACCGCGACGGTGCCGCCGCAGCAGCGGATGGTCTCGGCCGTCTCGTCGGCGTCGTCGGTGGCCAGGTAGGTGGTCCAGGCGATGGGCAGGTTCCGGTCCGGCGGCAGCTGGCCGATGCCGGCCACCTCGCGGCCGTCGAGCAGGGCACGCACGTACGGGCCGAGCTGCTGGGGACCGGGGACGAAGTCCCAGTCGAAGAGGGCGTTGTAGAACTCCCGCGTCGGTTCGAGTCCGTGCACCATCAGACTCACCCAGCAGGGTGTGCCGGGTGTGCGCCGAGTGGCCTCGGTCATCGTCTACACGCTCCTTGGCAGTGGCGCGTTCTCGCGGTTCTCGCGGCTCCCGCGGCTCACTCGGGAGTGAGGCACCGGTCCGTACCCCCGCGACCGCGCCGGCTGCGCGAGGATGGCACCCATGAAGCCCATCATCTCCGCAAGCGAACTCCTCAGCGAGTCGGCGGGCGACCGGCCGCCCGTCGTCCTGGACGTCCGGTGGACGCTCGCAGGCCCTCCCGGACGGCCGCTGTACGAGGCCGGCCACATCCCCGGAGCCGTCTACGTCGACCTGGACGAGGAGCTCGCGGGCCCGCCCGGGACCGGTGGACGCCACCCGCTGCCCGACGTGGCGGCCTTCGGCGCGGCGATGCGCCGTGCGGGCGTCTCGGCGGACCGGCCGGTCGTCGTCTACGACGGCGGCCTCGGCTGGGGCGCGGCCCGCGCCTGGTGGCTGCTGCGCTGGGCGGGCCACCCGGACGTGCGGGTCCTGGACGGCGGCCTCGCCGCCTGGACGGGCGAGCTCTCCGAGAAGACCCCCGAGCCCGAGCCGGGCGACTTCCGACCGGAGCCGGGGGCCCTCGGCCTCCTCGACGCCGACGCGGCGGCGGAGCTGGCCCGGACCGGGCTCCTCCTGGACGCCCGCGCGGGCGAGCGCTACCGGGGTGACGTGGAGCCGATCGACCGGGTGGGCGGGCACATCCCCGGCGCGGTCTCGGCCCCCACGACGGAGAACGTCGACGCGGACGGCCGCTTCCTCCCGGCGGAAGCCCTCCGCGCCCGCTTCACCGCCCTCGGCGCGACCGACGCCGCACCGGTGGCCGTGTACTGCGGCTCGGGCGTCTCCGGCGCCCACGAGGTCCTGGCCCTGACCCTCGCCGGCATCCCGGCAGCCCTCTACGCCGGCTCCTGGTCGGAATGGTCCTCGGACCCCACCCGCCCGGTGGCGACGGGCCCGGACCCGCGGTAGGCACGGC
>NZ_JBFADU010000017.1:0-160011 GCF_040641575.1 Streptomyces sp. NPDC020807 | reverse complement strand
GGGGGGGGGGGGGGGGGGGGGGGGGGGGGGGGGGGGGGGGGGGGGGGTGGGGGGGGGGGGGGGGGGGGGGGGGGGGGGGGGCGCCTGCGGCGGGCCTTCTCCCCCACCCCGCCCCTTCCCGGAACCGGGGCTCTGCCCCGGACCCCGCGCCTCAAACGCCGGCGGGGCTGGAATTCGCGCCCCGCGCCTCAGACGCCGGCGGGGCTGGGGGTGTGCCCTGTTACTGGTCCGAGGAGAAGCGGACCGAGCCGGCCGGGAGGGTCGCGTCGCACCAGATGCGGACGCCGTCCCGGAGTTCGTTGTCCTCGCCCACCCGGGCGCCGTCGCCTATGACCGCGCCGGTGAGGACCGTGCGCGCGCCGATGTGGGCTCCCGCGCCGACCAGCGAGTCGGTGATCACCGCGCCCGGTTCCACCACCGCGCCCGCCAGGATCGTCGAGCCCGTCACGCGGGCGCCCGCGCCGATCACCGCGTCCGCGCCCACGACCGTACCGCCCGTGAGCTTGGCGTCCGGGGAGACGCGGGCCGTCGGGAGGACCAGGCGGTCGCCGCAGCGGCCCGGGACCGCCGGGGAGGGGGCCCGGCCCAGGACCAGGTCCGCGGAGCCCCGTACGAAGGCCTGCGGAGTGCCCAGGTCCAGCCAGTAGGTGGAGTCGACCATGCCCTGGAGGTGGGCTCCGGAGGAGAGGAGGTCGGGGAAGGTCTCGCGTTCGACGGAGACGGGGCGGCCCGTCGGGATCTCGTCGATGACCGAGCGGCGGAAGACGTACGCGCCCGCGTTGATCTGGTCCGTGACGATCTCCTCCGGCGTCTGGGGCTTCTCCAGGAAGGCCGTCACCCGGCCCGTGGCGTCGGTGGGGACCAGGCCGAAGGCCCTCGGGTCCTCGACGCGGGTGAGGTGGAGGGAGACGTCCGCGCCCGTGCTGGAGTGGGTCTCCACCAGCGCCTCGATGTCCAGGCCCGTCAGGATGTCGCCGTTGAAGATCAGGACCGGCTCGTCGGGGCCCGAGTGGAGGCGCGAGGCGACGTTGCGTATCGCGCCTCCGGTGCCGAGGGGCTCCTCCTCGGTGACGTACTCGATGCTCAGGCCCAGGTCGGAGCCGTCGCCGAAGTGCGGTTCGAAGACCTCCGCCAGGTACGAGGTGGCGAGCACGATGTGCTCGACCCCCGCGGCGCGGGCACGGGCGAGCTGGTGCGTCAGGAAGGGGACGCCCGCCGCCGGGACCATGGGCTTCGGCGTGTTGACCGTGAGGGGTCGCAGCCGCGTGCCCTTGCCACCGACCAGGAGGATCGCTTCTGTCACCTTGTCGTCTCTGCTTCCTGTACGAGGCTTCGGGGCCGGTCCGCTCGCCCGCCCTCGGTCGTCCGTGCGATATGACCGGTCAGTTTATGCGGACGGTTGCCCGGACGACCCCATCAGCCCGTCAGCGCCTCCCCTGGTACTTCGCCGAGCTCGTCCTCGCCGTGCTCAGCTTGTTGTAGAGGCGGGCGCCGGGGCACTCCGTGGCGAATCCGTCACGGTGCCCCGCGATCGTACGGAATTTGACCGACTTGCCCTTCGCGTAGAGGTTTCCGCCGCCGGAGACGAGGGTCGTCGTGCCCTTCGGGTTCACTCCGTGCAGCCCGAGCTTCCACGCGGTCAGCTTGGCCACCGCCGTGACGGCCGCCGCCGGCGGGGCCGACTTGCTGTACGTGCCGAGGACCGCGATCCCCATGCTGTTGGTGTTGAAGCCGAGCGTGTGCGCGCCGAGGACCGGCTTCGCGACGCCGCCCGCCCGGCCCTCGTAGATGTTTCCGCACTTGTCGACGGCGAAGTTGTAGCCGAAGTCCCGCCACCCGCTGCTCTTCACGTGGTAGCGGTAGATCCCGCGCAGGACGGAGGGGGCCTGGCGGCAGGTGTAGTTGTTGCCGGTCGCGCTGTGGTGGACGAAGGCCGCCTTGATCGTCTTCGTGTAGACGAAGCCCTTCTCCCGCAGCTTCTCGTCCGCTCCCCAGCCCTTGCGCGTGATGATCTTGGGGCGCGGGCCGATGTACGGCTTCGCCTGCGCGGTGATCTTCTGGAGCGGGGCCAGGGTCGGCGCCTGGGCCACCGCCTCGGCCGGGGGCCGGGCCACCGGCTCGGCCGGGGCCTTCTCGCGCACCCGCACCGGCGGTCTGGCCGGGGTGCCGTCCTCCGTCGCCTGCTTCGACAGGGCCGGGATCCAGGCCCCGCCGAACTCCGCCCGGTCCGCGTGGGCCGCGCTCGCCGCCGCGCGGGTGGTGGCGGAAGCAGTGGTGGCGGTGGCGGCGGTGGTGGCCGTAGTGGCGGCGGCGGTGGCCCGGCGCTCCGCGCCGCCCGGGTCGACCAGTTCGAGCCGCAGCCCCTCGGGGAGCGTCTCCTCCCCTCGTACCCGGATCTCCACGCCGTCCGAGTCGCCGACCCACAGCGGCGCCGTCGCACCCTTCGTCGGTCCGTCGGCTCCCCCGGCCGCCTCCGCCGTCTCCGGGTCAGCGCCGTGTTCGTCGTTGTGGGTCTCGACGTCCTGCCAGTCCGACCAGGCCTCGCCGCCGGTCGCCCGCGTACGGACCTGGACCGTGCCGTGGAGGGCGGCCGCCGGGTCGTCCCAGACGACCCCGACGAGGGAGAACGGGCTGACGTCCCGTCGGGCCAGACCCCGGTCGCCCGCGCCCGTCCCCTCGACGCCCTCGACGCCGCCGCCGAAGGCGCGTACGGAACCGCGCAGGGGTGCGAGCGGCAGCGACTGCGTGGACCCGGGCAGCAGTTCGGGCCCCGGTGGCAGCGCGGCCGCCGGTGGCGCCGCGGCGAGCTCCGTCGGCACCGAGGCCGCCGCGGGCGCGGCGAGGGAGACCGGGAGGGCGAGCACCGCCGCACAGGTGACGGCGATCGAGGAGGCGAGTGAGGCACGCATGGGCCGATCGTGCGGATCGCGGGGCGGTTCCGCGCGCCGGGATCCGTCGAGGAAACTGACGGTCCGTCGGTCCGATCGGAGGACGACGGCACCGTACGGGGGAACCCGCGCAAGCGCCCGCGTACGCTGTCCGGCGTGAACGCCAGCGACCGCACCCCCGCCGACCTGCTGCGATCCGCGCTCGCCGCGGACCCCGCCCGCCCCTTGGTCACTTTCTACGACGACGCCACCGGTGAGCGCGTGGAATTGTCCGTCGCCACCTTCGCCAATTGGGTGGCCAAGACGGCGAACCTGCTCCAGGGCGAACTGTCCGCCGCCCCCGGCGACCGGCTCGCCCTGCTGCTGCCCGCGCACTGGCAGAGCGCCGTCTGGCTGCTCGCCTGCGCCTCCGTCGGGGTGACGGCGGAGATCGGCGGCGATCCGGGCGACGCCGACCTGGTCGTCGCCGGACCCGACACGCTGGAGGCCGGTCTCGCCTGCTCCGGTGAGCGGATCGCGCTCTCCCTGGCGCCGCTGGGCCGCCGCTTCCCCGCCGCACCCGCCGGGTACGCGGACTACGCGGTCGAGGTGCCGAGCCAGGGCGACCGGTTCGCGCCGTTCGTGCCGGTCGATCCCGAGGCGCCCGCCCTCGTCGTCGACGGTACGGAACGCAGCGGCGCGCAGCTCGTCGAGCAGGCCCGCGTGGAGGCGGCGACGCTCGGGCTCGCACCCGGCTCCCGGCTGCTGTCCGGGCTCGGGTACGACGGGTGGGAGGGGCTCGCGGCCGGTCTGTACGCGCCGCTCGCGGCCGGCGGCTCGGTGGTGCTGTGCCGGAACCTGGGCGAGCTCTCGCCCGAGGGGCTGGAGAAGCGGGTGGAGAGCGAGCGGGTGACGCACACCGTTCTCTGACGCCCGTGCACTGACACCCCCCCTGTCCGCTGCCGCTGCCGCGCTTCTCCGATCTCTGCCCCCGTTCGGCGTAGCACCGCGCCGAGTCCCCGGGTCCCCGCGCCGAGTCCGGTACATGATCGGCGCGGGGGGAGTACCTCCTTCCGCACCAGCCCGCCTCGAAGGACGGACCCAGACGTGACGGCAGCGAAGGACGCGGCGCCCGAGGAGCCGACGGAGCCGGCCGGGCCGACGGGGCCGAGCGGGACGGCCCCGCGGCACTGGCGGCGGTGGCTGCGGTGGGGGTGCCTCGGGGTCTCGGTCGTCGTCCTGGTCGCGGCGGCGGTCGGCTGGTGGTTCTACCGCAAGCTCGACGGCAACATCACCACGGACACGACGGCCGCCGACGAGCTCCAGCGGTACGAGAAGGAGCGCCCGACCGCGGGCGCGACGGCCGCGCAGAACATCCTGCTGATCGGTTCCGACACCCGTACCGGCGAGGGCAACCGCAAGTACGGCAAGGACAAGGGCACCCAGCGGTCCGACACGACGATCCTGCTGCACCTGTCGGCCGGGCGGTCGAGCGCGACGGCCGTCTCCCTCCCCCGCGACCTGATGGTGACGATCCCGTCCTGCCGCAAGCCCGACGGGACGCGGACGCGGGAGCAGTTCGCGCAGTTCAACTGGGCCTTCGAGTTCGGCGGCACGGCCTGCACGATCCGCACCGTCGAGAAGCTGACCGGGATCCGCGTCGACCACCACATGGTGATCGACTTCCGGGGGTTCAAGAAGATGGTCGACGCCGTGGACGGGGTGGAGGTCTGCCTCAAGGAGCCCGTCGACGACCGCGACGCCAAGCTGAAGCTGCCCGCCGGCCGCCAGACCCTCCGCGGCGAGCAGGCGCTCGGCTTCGTACGGGCCCGCAAGTCGATCGGCGACGGCAGCGACACCGAACGCATGGACCGCCAGCAGCAGTTCCTCGGAGCGCTCGTCAACAAGGTGCAGAGCGACGGGGTGCTGCTCAACCCGACCAAGCTCTACCCGGTCCTGGACGCGGCGACCAAGGCGATCACCACCGACCCCGGTCTCGACTCCCTGCGGGACCTGTACGACCTCGCGCGCACGATGCGGGCCATCCCCACGGAGAAGGTGCAGTTCCTGACCGTGCCGCGGCGCCCGTACACGTACGACCCGAATCGGGACGAACTGGTACAACCGGCGGCCAGTCAACTCTTCGCGCAGCTGCGGCAGGACAAGCCGGTCGCGGTCACACCGCACACCGCGGAGGACAAGGCCGGCGGTACCGACGGGAAGCCCGACGACGCGGACACCCCCGTGCCCTCCGCGACGCCCACCTTCACGGGCCGGAACGCGGCCGAAGGGGTCTGCGCGCCGTAACTCCTCGAATGCCCCGGGTAAAGGGCGCCCCAAGGGCGAGGCAGGGACCGATGAGGTTTGGGCAAATTGCCCGGTTGTAAGAGGCGTGGAATTTGTCACTCACGTCGCTCCACGCTGAACTGGGCGGATAGTGTGACGCGATCCGGTGCACCCCGACCGTGTGGTCGTCGCACTCACCAAGGATCGAACGACGAGAGAGCGGCGCCCTTCGGGGGAGGCGCCTCGCGTGGCACCGACGGAGGACTCGAGTAACCGTGGACGCGCACAGCCGTGGACGGGCGGACGAGATCGACCCCGCCGACCAGTGGGTTCTCAACCCGCAGACCGGCAACTACGAACTGCGACTGGACCACTCCGCAGGGCAGTCGGGGCAGCTGTCGGGGGCGTCGGCCGGGCAGACCGTCGGACAGCCCGCCGGACAGTCGGTCGGACAGACGCAGCCCCTGCGGCAGGTGGGGGCCCCGTCCGGCGCTCCCGGGGCCGGCACGGCCACCGAGGCGCCGGTGCCCGGCCAGCGCCGCCGCCGCGTCTCCGAGCCCGGCGACACCGCGCCGCAGCCGCCCGCGAGCCGCCGTCGGCCGAAGGCCGGCGCGTCCCGCAAGAAGAAGGTGCTGCTGTGGACCGGCGGCACGATGGCCTTCGTCCTGGTGGGCGGGGCCGTCGGCGCGTACGCCATATACAGCGAGCTCGACGGCAACATCGGCAGCGTCGACGTCGGTAACGCGGCCGTGCAGACGCCCGGCATGGACGGGCCGCTGAACATCCTCATCATCGGCAACGACGTCCGCACCGGCGCCGG
This sequence comes from Streptomyces sp. NPDC020807, assembly GCF_040641575.1. Taxonomy (NCBI): domain Bacteria; kingdom Bacillati; phylum Actinomycetota; class Actinomycetes; order Kitasatosporales; family Streptomycetaceae; genus Streptomyces; species Streptomyces sp. NPDC020807. Next base: position 154,038 of record NZ_JBFADU010000017.1, on the reverse strand, counting down.
GAACGAGAGCTACGGCAACAAGAGCAACGTCACCGGCCACGCCGACACGACCCTGCTCATGCACGTCTCCGACGACCGCACCAACGCGACGGTCCTGAGCATCCCCCGTGACCTCAAGACCGAGATCCCGGACTGCCCGACGAAGCAGGGCGACACGACGAAGGTCATCCCCGGCTCGGTCGGGAAGACCCGGTTCAACGAGTCCTTCGGCGTGGACGGGCGCGACCCCGGCTGCACCATGCGCACGGTCACGCAGATGACCGGGCTCGGCATCAACCACTTCATGATGGTCGACTTCAACGCGGTCAAGACGCTGTCGGCGGCCGTCGGCGGCGTCGAGGTGTGCCTCAACAAGCCCATCCGCGACAAGAAGTACTCCAAGCTCAACCTGGACGCGGGCACGCACAAGCTCCAGGGCGAGGAGGCGCTGGCCTTCCTGCGCAACCGGCACGGTCTCGGCAACGAGAGCGACCTCGACCGCATCAAGATGCAGCAGCAGTTCGTCGCGTCGATGATGCGGCAGCTGAAGGAAGACACCCTGAACAGCCCGACGCAGCTGCTGGACGTCGCCAAGGCCGCGACCGAGGCGCTCACGGTGGACAGCGGGATCGCCAGCGCGCTGAAGCTGACGAGCCTGGCCAAGGAGATCGGGAAGGTCGACCTCAAGAACATCACCTTCATGACCGTTCCCGTCGTCGACAACCCCGACGAGCCGCCGAACAAGCGGGCGACCGTCGTGCTCGACCCGGCCAAGGCGCCGCAGGTCTTCTCGATGATCCAGGACGACGTCTCCTTCACCGAGGTGAAGCGCAAGGAGAAGGACGAGAAGAAGGCCAAGTCGCAGGCGCAGGCGAAGCTCCTCGAAGGGCCGCGGGCCGCCGCCGCCGCCGTCCGCGTCGACGTCTACAACGGCAGCGGGATCCAGGGGGCGGCCCAGTCGACCATCAACTGGCTGCAGAACACGCAGGGCGTGACCCTCTCGACCAACAAGAGCAACGCCCCCGAGAAGGCGGCGAAGACCACACTGACCTACGCACCGAACCAGGCCGATCAGGCCCGCAAGCTCGCGGACATGATGGGTCTGGCGGCCACGGCCCTCAAGCCTGGCACCACGGCGGCCGGGGAGCGCGAGCCCATGCAGCTCGTCCTCGGCGCCGACTTCAAGGGCGCGGGGGTGCCCGTCAAGACGCCGGCGAAGGCGCCGGACGTCGACAAGGTACAAGCGGACAAGAAGGTGTGCGCCAGTTGACCCGGCAGGGGCGACGCTCGGCGTACCGCTGACTGACGAGGGGACCTGGGGTGGGACAGAACGGCGTACGTGGGGAGGGAACGCGCGGAAGCGTTCCGCAGCCGCATGACCTGGGCTGGGACGACGACCTGTACGGGGCGGGCGAGGCGACGGGAGCGGGGGGCCGCGGTACGTCCACGGCGAGCGTGCCCGCGCCGGCGTCCGGCGCCACGCGCGCCGAGCGCCGCCGCGGTGCCTCGCAGGGCGGGGGGACGAACGGAGGCGGCCCCGAGGCTCCTTCGGGCCACCGCCGGGGCGGCGGCTCGCGCCGCCGGCCGAAGAGCGGCAGGCAGAAGGCGCTGAAGTGGGCGGCGATCGGCACGGCCACGCTCATAGTCGGGACGGCCGGCGCCGGTTACCTGTACTACGAGCACCTCAACGGCAACATCCGCAGCGGGGGGCGCGCGGGTGGCGAGAGCGGCGTGCAGAAGGCCGCGCCGAACGCGCTCGGCGACACCCCGCTGAACATCCTGCTCATAGGCTCCGACAGCCGGGCGGACGAGAAGAACATCGCCCTCGGCGGCGGCCGGAACGACAAGGACCGCAAGCCCCTCGCCGACGTGCAGATGCTGCTCCACGTCTCGGCGGACCGGCAGAACGCCTCCCTCATCTCGATCCCGCGCGACACGGTGGTCCGCATACCCGAGTGCAAGGACAAGGACGGCACGTCGTACCCGGCCACCGACAACCGGCCCATCAACGAGTCGCTCCAGCGCGGCGGCCCCGGCTGCACCCTCACCACCTGGGAGACCCTGACCGGGGTCTACATCGACCACTGGCTGATGGTCGACTTCGCCGGTGTGGTGGCCATGGCGGACGAGGTCGGCGGCGTCCCCGTCTGCGTCAAGACGGGTGTGTACGACAAGTCGACCAAGAAGCAGAAGGGCGGCTCCGGGCTCAAGCTGCCGAAGGGCACGACCGAGGTCAAGGGCGTGCAGGCGCTCCAGTGGCTGCGCACCCGGCACGCGTTCGGCAGCGACCAGAACCGTGCCAAGGCCCAGCACATGTACCTGAACGGCATGCTGAAGAAGCTCCAGTCGCGGAACGCCTGGACCGACACCGCCCAGCTGACGGGTCTGGCCGAGACCGCCACGAGGGCCCTCCAGGTCTCCGACGACCTGGACACCGTGGCGAAGCTCTTCGACCTGTCGATGCAGCTGAAGAACGTGAAGGTCGACCGGCTGACGACCGCCACGGTCCCGACGGACCCCTACCCGCCGAACGCCGCGGCGTGGCTCCAGCTGCGCACCTCCGCCGCCGACAAGATGTGGGCGATGCTCCGCGACGACGTCGCGATGGACAAGAACGGCGACAAGGGCCCGGCCAAGCCGAAGCCGACGGCCTCCACGACGCCCAAGCCGAAGCCGAAGGCCGCCGATCCCGGCTCCTTCGCCGTGACCGTCGTCAACGGCACCAACGGCGACGGCCAGCCGGCCGTCGAGGGCCGGGCCCGCGGCATGGCCGACGCCCTCAAGGCGAAGGGCTTCACGCAGGCCGCCTCCTCGCAGGATTCCGGGAGCCGCAAGGACACGGTCGTCACCTACCCGAAGGCGGACGCCGAGCAGGGCAAGGCGAACGCGCTCTCCGTGACGAAGGCGCTCGGGCTGCCCGACTCGGCCGCGCGGGCCGACGCCAAGGCGACGGGCATCACCCTGATCGTCGGCTCCGACTGGCGCGAGGGCACCGTCTACACGAAGCCCAAGCCGGCCACCGGTGACCTTCCGGACGGCGCCGACGACAAGACGTCCTGCATGGACATCTACTCCGTCTACCGCTGGGACGGCGTGAGCTGACCCCCCCTCCTCCGTACGCGGCGACGGCCGGGCCCCGGAAAGGGGGCCCGGCCGTCGCCGTACGCGAAGGAGTCGAGGGGTCTCTCAGACCGTCTCGGTCTCGCCCTGCCGGATCGCCGGGCGGCGGCTCGCGATGACCTTCTTCGCGAGGGAGCGGGGGCTGGTGAGGAAGCCGTAGCCCCAGGACATGTGCATCGTCGCGAGGGCCACCGGGATCTGGAGGCGGGCCTTCAGGGAGAGGCCCTTGCCGGCGGGGAGGGAGCCGGCGGTGATGGCGGCGAGGTAGCCGGCCGGGATCACGAAGCCGAGGGGGGTGAGGGTCGCGCCGGCCACGAGGCCCGCGGCGATCGCGCAGACCGCCGTCGGCGGGGCCAGGTAGCGGAGGTTGATGGAGCCCTGGTGGTAGCGGGCCACCACGTGCCGCCAGCGGCCGTAGTCCTTGTACTGCTTCGCCAGCGCCTTCACCGAGGGGCGCGGGCGGTACTGGACGCGGAGCTCCGGCGAGAACCAGATGAGGCCGCCGGCCTCGCGGATGCGGAAGTTCAGCTCCCAGTCCTGGGCGCGGATGAACTCCACGTTGTAGCCGTCCTGCCGCTCCAGCGCCTCGCGGCGGAAGACGCCGAGGTAGACCGTCTCCGCCGGGCCGGCCTCGCCGCCCGTGTGGAAGGCCGCGTTGCCGACGCCGATCCTGGAGGTCATCGCGGCGGCGACCGCGTCCTCCCAGGCGTTCTCGCCCTCGGCGTGCATGATGCCGCCGACGTTCATCGCGCCCGTCTCCTCCAGGAGACGGACGGCCGTCGCGATGTAGTTCGGGGAGAGCATGCCGTGTCCGTCGACGCGGACCACGATCGGGTGCCGGGAGGCCTTGATCGCCGCGTTGAGGGCGGCGGGGGTGCGGCCGGTGGGGTTCGGCACCGTGTGGACGCGGACGCGGGGGTCGGACGCGGTCTCGCGTACGAGCTCGGCGGCGATCTCGTCCGTGCGGTCCGTGGACGGACCGAGGGCGATCACCACCTCCATCTCGCCGTCGTACTCCTGCTCCAGGATGTGGCGGACCGAGTCGCGCAGGTGCCGCTCCTCATTGAGGACCGGCATGATCACAGAAACGGGGGGCATGGCGTTCATTGCCCGCCACGTTACCGCGAACGGGGGACAGCGGTGCGCGCCGCATGGGTGGTGGGCCCTTCCGCTGATCGTATGGGCCTACCGTGCTCACGGTCCCCGTCGTCCCGCCCGCGGAGGTGTCCGTCCGTGCCCACACCGCCCCGCACGCCCCGCCCCCTCCACACCGCTCAGCGGCGCCGGCCCGCCCGGCCCGTGCCGGTGCGCCGGCGGCGGCCCCGGTGGGGCATGCGGATGGCGACCGCGCTGTCCGTCGTCGTCCTCGCGGCGGGCGGGATCGGGCACGCGGTGGTGACCGGGCTCGACACCGGGATCACCCGGGTCGACCCCTTCAAGGACATGAAGAACCGCCCGCAGGCCGGGCACGGCATGAACGTCCTCGTCGTCGGCACCGACGGCCGTGACCGGATCACGCAGGAGGAGAAGGAGAAGTACCGGCTCGGCGGCGCCCCCTGCCACTGCACCGACACCGTGATGCTCGTCCACATCTCGGAGGACCGGGAGCGGGCCAGCGTCGTCAGCCTGCCCCGGGACTCGTACGCCGAGATGCCCGAGCACGTCGACGTGAACAGCGGCAGGAAGCACCGGTCCCACCCCGTGAAGCTGAACGCCGCCTATGCCGAGGGCGGGCCCTCGCTGACCGTGCGGACCGTCGAGTCCATGACCGGCGTCAAGATCGACCACTACGTGGAGGTCGACTTCACCAGCTTCATGCGGACCGTCGACGCGGTGGGCGGGGTGCAGATCTGTACGACCCGGCCGCTGAAGGACTCGTACACCGGGCTCGACCTGGCCGCCGGCACGCACGACCTGGACGGCGGGGCCGCCCTGCAGTACGTGCGCTCCCGGCACATCGACGGGGCCGCGGACATCGGGCGCATGCAGCGGCAGCAGCGGTTCCTGGCCGCGCTGATCGACCGGGCGACGAGCGGCGGAGTGCTCCTCAACCCCGTGCGGTTCCGGGGGATGGCCACGGCCATGCTCGGGTCCGTGCGGGCCGACGAGGGGTTCGGTACGGATCAGATGCTGGCGCTCGCCAAGGCGATGCGGGGCTTCACCCCGGCCTCGTCGGAGTTCGTCTCCGTGCCGATCGGCGACATGAGCTTCCCCGTGAAGGGGATCGGGTCGACCGTGAAGTGGGACGCGGCGAAGGCGCAGAAGCTGTTCCAGGCGCTGCGGGAGGACCGGCCGCTCTCCCCGCAGAAGCCCGCGGCGAAGAGCTCCGCGCCGAGGACCGTCGTCGTGGACGTGCCGCCCAAGACCATCCGCGTCCAGGTCCACAACGGGACCAGGACCGACGGGCTCGGCAGGAAGGTGGACGACGCCCTGCGCGCCACCGGCTTCGACACGACCAGGGAGCCGATGACGGGTGCCGGGCAGGAGCACGCGCGGACGGTCGTCGAGTACGACCCGCGCTGGGACCGCTCGGCGAAGTCCCTGGCCGCGGCCCTGCCGGGGTCGGAGCTGCGGGCGGTGGCCGGGCGGGGCGGGACGCTGCGGGTGATCGTGGGCGGGGACTACCGGGGCGTGACGCCGGTCCGGGCCGAGGAGGCGCCCCGGGGCGGACCGTTCGAGGCGGTCACCGGGGACCAGGTGGTCTGCCCGTAGCCCCGTACGAGTCCGCTGGTAGCCCCGTACGTATCCGCTGGTGGCCCCGTACGAAACCGGTCAGTCCTCGTAGCCCTCGGCCGCCCGGCGTTCGCGGAGGTCCTTGATGGCCTGGCGGCGGGCGAGGCGGTGGGTGCGGCGGATCTGGGCCTCCTGGTGGCGGCGCTTGTCCTGTTCCGTCTCGGGGACGACCTGGGGGACCCGGCGGGGCTTGCCGTCGGCATCCACCGCCGCGAAGACCAGGTACGCCGAGCCGACCTGCGTCGCCGGGGTCGTGTCGTTCCAGCGCTCCGCCATGACCCGGACGCCGACCTCCATCGAGGAGCGGCCCGTCCAGTTCACCTGCGCCTTCACGTGCAGCAGGTCCCCGACGCGTACGGGCTCCAGGAAGGCCATCTCGTCCATCGAGGCGGTCACGGCCGGGCCTCCCGAGTGGCGGCCCGCCACCGCGCCCGCCGCGTCGTCGACCAGCTTCATGATCACGCCACCGTGCACCGTACCCAGGAGGTTGGTGTCGTGGCTGGTCATGATGTGGCTGAGAGTCGTGCGGGAGGCCGAGGTGGGCTTGCCCGGGATATCGCCCTGTTCTGTCATGCCCTCCACCATATGCCCGGTCGCGGGCCTGTCCGGTTTGCATCAGCTTGGCAACAGGACCGATGTGATTTTCCACCCGGCCTGTCCTGGGGAAACCCCGGACGGGCACACTGGTCCGCATGAATGACTGGCCCGAAGACGGCGGATACGGCCGCGGCAACGCGAACTCCCAGCCCGAGGGTGCCCGCCGGATGCCCCACGTGCAGCGCCCCCAGCAGCGCCCGCAGCAGCAGCCTCCCCAGTACGGCGACCAGGGGTACGGCCGGCAGCAGTACGGGCAGGGCCAGGGGCGGCAGCAGTACGGCCAGGGCCAGCAGTACGGCCAGGACCAGTCGTACAACCCGAACTTCACGCAGGCCCAGGGCTCCGGCTACGACTCCGGCTACAACACCGGGCAGGTCTACGGCGGCCAGCAGGGCGGCGGTCACGGCGGCGGCTCCGAGCCCGGCTACGCGCCGCAGGGCCCCCGCCGCCCCGCGCCGGACTGGCGCAAGCGCGCCAAGATCGGCTCCATCGTCCTCGTCGTCGGCGTCCTCGCCTGGGGCATCGGCACCTACGCGTGGGCGAGCTCACAGATGCGGAACGAGGTCGACCTCTCCAAGGTCATCGAGCGGCCCTCCGAGGGCGACTGCACGACGTACCTGATCGTCGGCTCGGACAGCCGCGAGGGCATGTCCTCCGAGGAGAAGAAGAAGCTGCACACCGGCTCCGCCGCCGGCAAGCGGACCGACTCGATGATGATCCTCGCGGCCTGCTCCAGCGGGAACACGATGATCTCGCTCCCCCGCGACTCCTGGGTGACGATCCCCTCCTTCGTCGGCTCCGAGTCGGGCAAGCAGTACCCGGCCCGCGGCGGCTCCAAGCTGAACGCCGCGTACGCCATGGACGGCCCCGAACTGCTCGTGCGGACCGTCGAGTTCAACACCGGCCTGCGCATCGACCACTACGCGGAGATCGGCTTCGCCGGCTTCGCGAACATCGTGGACTCGCTCGGCGGCGTCGAGCTCAACATCGAGAAGGGGTTCAAGGACAAGAACTCCGGCGCGAACTTCGAGGCCGGCACGCAGACCCTCAACGGCGAGCAGGCCCTGGCCTTCGTCCGTACCCGGTACGCCTTCGCCGAGTCCGACCTCCAGCGGACGAAGAACCAGCAGAAGTTCCTCTCCGCCCTGGCCAACCAGGCGGCGACCCCGGGCACGATCCTCAACCCGTTCACGCTGTACCCGGTGCTCGGCGCCGGTCTGGACACGCTGATCGTGGACAAGGACATGTCGCTGTACGACCTGGGCCAGATGTTCTTCGCCATGAAGAGCGTCCAGGGCGGCGACGGCAAGTCCATGAACATGCCGATCGCGGGCAGCGCTCCGCAGGGCTCGCTCTCCTGGGACATGCCGAAGGTGAAGCAGCTGGTCGAGCAGATCCGGAACGACGAGAAGGTCACCGTCGAGTCGAACCGCTGATCCGCCGCCCGGCTCGGGGTCGGCGCCCCGCCCGACTATGCTCGGGCAGGCATTCCGCCCGACCTCCCTGGAGTCCCGCATGGCCCTCAAGATCACCGTGATCGGCACCGGCTACCTCGGCGCCACCCACGCCGCGGCCATGGCGGAGCTGGGCTTCGAGGTGCTCGGGTTCGACATCGTGCCCGAGAAGATCGAGCTGCTGTCCTCCGGACGCGTCCCGATGTACGAGCCGGGTCTGGAGGAGCTGCTCGCGAAGCACGTCGCCGGCATCGAGGGGTCGACCGGCCGGCTGCGCTTCACCACCTCCTGGGAGGAGGTCGGCGCCTTCGGCGACGTGCACTTCGTCTGCGTCAACACCCCCCAGAAGCACGGCGAGTACGCCTGCGACATGAGCTACGTCGACGCCGCCTTCTCCTCCCTCGCCGAGGTCGTCCGCGAGGGCGCCCTCGTCGTCGGCAAGTCGACCGTCCCGGTCGGCTCGGCCGAGCGGCTGGCGACCCTGCTGCCCGCGGGCGTCGACCTCGCCTGGAACCCGGAGTTCCTGCGGGAGGGCTTCGCCGTGCAGGACACCCTGCACCCGGACCGGCTCGTGGTCGGCGTGCGCGAGGAGCGCGCCGAGCGGCTGCTGCGCGAGGTGTACGCCGTACCCGTCGCCGAGGGCTCGCCGTTCGTCGTGACCGACTTCCCGACGGCCGAGCTGGTGAAGACCGCCGCCAACTCCTTCCTCGCCACCAAGATCTCCTTCATCAACGCGATGGCCGAGGTCTGCGAGGCCGCCGGCGGCGACGTCGCCAAGCTGGCCGAGGCGATCGGCTACGACGAGCGGATCGGCAGCAAGTTCCTGCGGGCCGGCATCGGCTTCGGCGGCGGCTGCCTGCCCAAGGACATCCGCGCCTTCATGGCCCGCGCGGGCGAGCTCGGCGCCGACCAGGCGCTGACCTTCCTCCGCGAGATCGACTCGATCAACATGCGGCGGCGCGGCCAGATGGTCGAGATGGCCCGCGAGGTCCTCGGCGGGAGCTCCTTCCTCGGCCGCCGGGTCGCCGTCCTCGGCGCCACCTTCAAGCCGGACTCGGACGACGTCCGCGACTCCCCCGCGCTGAACGTGGCCGGCCAGATACACCTCCAGGGCGGCCAGGTCACGGTCTACGACCCCAAGGGCATGGAGAACGCCCGGCGCCTCTTCCCGACCCTCGGGTACGCGGACACCGCCGTCGAGGCGGTGCGCGGCGCGGACGTCGTGCTGCACCTCACCGAGTGGCGCGAGTTCCGCGAGCTCGACCCGGCGGAGCTCGCCCCGGTCGTCGCCTCGCCGGTGATCCTCGACGGGCGCAACGCCCTGGACGGGGCGCTGTGGCGGAAGGCCGGGTGGACGTACCGGGCCATGGGCCGCCCGCGCGCCTGAGACGGGTCGTGACGGAGGGAGGGGGCCGCTCGTGAAGAGCGGCCCCCTCCCTCCGTCGTACCGTCAGGCCGCGGCCGGACGGATGCGGTTCGCCCGCGCCAGGAACTCCGTCTCGCGCAGCGCCCGGGTGGCGTTGGCGTGGGCGAGGCCGACCAGGTCACGGGCCGGCCAGCCCCTGCGGAGCAGCTCGGCGAAGAGCGGCGCGTAGCCGGCGGCCCGTGCGGTGGTGTGCGAGATGCCCGTACAGCCCGGGCCCGCCTCCGTCCGCACGCGGTCGAGGACGTCGGCCGCCTCGGCCGGGTCCCCGGTGACCGTGACCATGAGGACGGCGCCGTTCTCGCCGAGCAGTCCGAGGACGTCGTCCGGCAGGTGCTCCGGCGTCGCCCTGGTCAGCAGGGCCGGGGCCCGGGTGACGGCGAGGGCGCGGCGGACCGTGTCCTGGTCGGCTCCCGAGAGGTCCACGGCCAGGCCGAGCCGGTTCATCTCGCGTATCGCCTCGCGGGCGAAGCGGTCGAAGCGCGGGAGGTTCACGGCCCGGACGCCGAGTGCGTGGTACGCCCGCAGGGTGGCCGCCGAGCCGCCGAGGGCGGGCCAGCCGACCGGGCCGAGCAGGGCGGCGACCCGGCCGCAGTTCCCGGCGTGGGCCATCTCCGAGGTCGTGTGGACCAGCCGCAGGTCCTCGGGGCAGGCGGCGACGAGGGCGCGGATCGTGTCGATCCGGCGCAGGGTGCCGATGACCCCCTCGTCGGCGTCCACGTGGAGGGACCAGAACTGTGCCCCGGCCTCCGGCGCCCGGGCGGGTGGCAGGTCCTCGGGGTCGAGGGACGGCGGCAGATCGGTGTGGCCCTCGACGACGGGCTGCGCGGCCAGCAGGGCGCGGGCGCGGGTCAGTTCGTCGAGCGGAGGCGGGGTGTCGAGCGGGGGCGGGATGCCGGGGGCTTCCCGGGGGTCGGCCGGGGCGACGGCGACGGGGCGATCGAGCGCGCCGACGGCGGCGGGGGCGGCAGAGAGGGGGGGATGATCGTCGAGATCTGCCATGGTCTTACTCCGAACTCGGTGATGCAGTACCGCCCCGCCGAGAGCGGCGGGGCAGTACCGTCCACCGTGCCAGCGGCCGGGGGCCGGGGCGCGGTGGAGTCGACCGTTCGGGTGACGGCTCCGTTACGGAGGGTCCGCGGACGATCTACGCGTCGAGGACGTCGATCGTCGCGTTCGACGGGGCCGTACGGCTCCGCAGGTCACGGGAGACCGCCTCCGCGTCGCCGAGGACGCGGACCGCGTTGGACCAGGTCAGCTTGGCGAGGTCGGGGCGGGACCAGCCGCGGTGCAGGAGCTCCGCGATCAGGTTCGGGTAGCCGGCGACGTCGTCGAGCCCGGCCGGGGAGAAGGCCGTGCCGTCGTAGTCGCCGCCGATGCCGATGTGGTCGACGCCGGCGACCTCGCGCATGTGGTCGAGGTGGTCGGCGACCGTGGCGACGGTGGCGATCGGGCGCGGGTTCTCCGCCTCGAAGGCGCGGTGCAGCCTCATCGCCTCGGCGGTGGTGTCGAGGTGGTCGAAGCCGTGCGCCCGGAGGTTGTCGTCCGCCCGTGCCGTCCACTCGACGGCGGCGGGGAGGATGAACTTCGGCACGAAGGTCGCCATCGCGACGCCGCCGTTGGCGGGCAGCCGCTCCAGGACGTCGTCCGGGATGTTCCGCGGGTGGTCGCAGACCGCGCGGGACGAGGAGTGCGAGAAGATCACCGGCGCGGTCGTGGCGTCGAGCGCGTCCCGCATGGTGGTGGCGGCGACGTGCGAGAGGTCGACGAGCATGCCGCAGCGGTTCATCTCGCGGACGACCTCGCGGCCGAAGGCCGAGAGTCCGCCGACGCCGGGCTCGTCGGTGGCCGAGTCCGCCCAGTCGTTGTTGTCGTTGTGCGTGAGCGTCATGTAGCGGACGCCCAGGGCGTGGAACGCCCGCAGGGTGGCGAGGGAGTTGTTGATCGAGTGGCCGCCCTCGGCGCCCTTGAGCGAGGCGATGCGGCCCTGGCCGCGGGCCGCCTCCATGTCGGCCGCCGTCAGCGCGGGGGCGAGCTCGGAGCCGTACCGCTCCAGGAGCTGGTCGACGATGTCGATCTGTTCCAGGGTGGCGCTGACCGCGTTGTCGCCGGTGAGGGCGCAGGGCACGTACACCGACCAGAACTGGGCGCCGACCGCGCCGGCCCGGAGCCGGGCGAGGTCGGTGTGGAGCACGCCGGTCTGGTCCGCGCCGATGTCGAGGCGGTCCAGGTCGTAGCGGACGTGCTGGCGCAGGGCCCACGGGAGGTCGTTGTGGCCGTCGACGACGGGGTGGCCCGCGAGCAGCTCGCGGGCCTCCTCCAGACGGTCCGCCGCCGCCGTGCCCAGCCGGCCCGTGCTCACTTGGCGAAGCCGAACGACTCGGCGCCCTCGACCTTCGCGCGCAGGCGCTTGCCCTTCTCGGTCGCCTGGGCGTTGAGGTCCTGGAGGAACTCGTCCATACGGGCGAGGAGTTCGGGGTCGTGCGCGGCGAGCATGCGGACCGCGAGCAGGCCCGCGTTCCGCGCGCCGGCGACGGAGACCGTCGCGACCGGGATGCCGGCCGGCATCTGCACGATCGAGTAGAGCGAGTCGACTCCGTCGAGGTACTTCAGCGGCACGGGGACGCCGATGACCGGGAGCGGGGTGACCGAGGCGAGCATGCCGGGCAGGTGGGCGGCGCCGCCCGCGCCCGCGATGATCGCCTTGAGCCCGCGGCCCGCCGCCTGCTCGCCGTACGCGATCATCTCGCGCGGCATCCGGTGCGCGGAGACGACGTCGACCTCGTAGGGGATCTCGAACTCGTCGAGGGCCTGGGCCGCGGCCTCCATGACGGGCCAGTCGGAGTCGGAGCCCATGACGATGCCGACGACGGGCTCGGTGGCGTTGCTCGTGCTGCTCACTCGGTGATCGTTCCTCGCAGGTATCCGGCGGCGTGGTTGGCGCGCTCCAGCACGTCGTCCAGGTCGTCGCCGTAGGTGTTGACGTGGCCCACCTTGCGGCCGGGCTTCACGTCCTTGCCATACATGTGGATCTTGAGCTGCGGGTCCCGTGCCATGCAGTGCAGGTACGCGGAGTACATGTCCGGGTAGTCGCCGCCCAGGACATTGCACATCACGGTCCACCGGGCGCGCGGGCGCGGATCGCCGAGGGGGAGGTCGAGGACCGCGCGGACGTGGTTGGCGAACTGCGAGGTGATCGCGCCGTCCTGGGTCCAGTGCCCGGAGTTGTGCGGGCGCATCGCCAGCTCGTTGACGAGGATGCGGCCGTCCGTGGTCTGGAACAGCTCCACGGCGAGGTGGCCGACGACGCCGAGCTCCTTGGCGATGCGGAGCGCCAGCTCCTGCGCCTGCCCGGCGAGCTCCTCGTCGAGGTCGGGCGCGGGCGCGATCACCGTGTCGCAGACGCCGTCGACCTGGCGGGACTCCACGACGGGGTAGGCGACGGCCTGGCCGTGCGGGGAGCGGACGATGTTCGCCGCGAGCTCGCGGACGAAGTCGACCTTCTCCTCGGCGAGGACGGGGACGCCGGCGCGGAACGGGTCGTGCGCGTCCTCGGGCGTGCGGACGAACCAGACGCCCTTGCCGTCGTAGCCGCCGCGCACGGTCTTGAGGATGATCGGGTACCCGCCGACCTCGGCCGCGAAGGCGTCCGCGTCGGCCGCGTCGGCGACGATGCGGTGCCGGGGGCTGGGCGCGCCGATCTCGTCGAGCTTCGCGCGCATGACCCCCTTGTCCTGCGCGTGCACGAGCGCGTCCGGCCCCGGGCGGACGGGGATGCCGTCCGCTTCGAGGGCCCGCAGGTGCTCCGTGGGGACGTGCTCGTGATCGAAGGTGATCACGTCGCAGCCGCGCGCGAAGTCACGCAGCGTGTCCAGGTCGCGATAGTCGCCGATGACGACCTCGCTCACCACCTGGGCCGCCGAGTCCTGCGGGGTGTCACTGAGCAGCTTGAACTTGATACCGAGGGGAATGCCCGCCTCGTGGGTCATGCGGGCGAGCTGACCGCCGCCGACCATACCGACTACCGGGAACGTCACCCTCTTAGGGTATCCGCACCATCGGGGAACACTCGTCCGGCTGTGGTTTGGCACAAGACAACGGAGGCGGTGGCGGGGTTTCCCCATGGTTTACGAGGTACCCGGGCGGGTGACAGGGGGGCTGGTTAGCATGGTTGGGTTGACGTCGCCCGGACGTCACCCATCCGGACGGGACGACCCACCACCATGAGCGAACCCGGTGCGCTGCGCACGCGACTGAACGGGCTTTTCCGTGAGGTCGCCAAGTTCGGGGCAGTGGGGGCTGTCGGTGTCCTGGTCGACCTCGGGGTGTTCAACCTCGTGCGGCACTTCACGGAGCTGCCGGTCGTGCGCGCGAGCATCGTCGCCACGCTGGTCGCGATCGTCTTCAACTACGTCGGGTTCCGGTACTTCACGTACCGCGACCGGGACAAGAGCGGCCGCGGCAAGGAGATGTCGCTGTTCCTGCTGTTCAGCCTGATCGGCCTGGTGATCCAGAACGGTCTGCTGTACGCGGCGACGTACGGTCTCGGTCTCGACGGGCCGCTGGCGAGCAACTTCTTCAAGTTCTTCGGCATCGGCATCGCGACCCTGTTCCGCTTCTGGTCGTACCGCACCTGGGTCTTCCGCACCGCACCCGTGCCGGAGGCCGTACAGGCCGCCGAATCGTTCCTTGAGCAGCCGCCCCGGCAGGCGACGCGGGCCGCGGTCGACCGCCAGCCCGACCCGGTCTGATCCGGCTCGAACCCGTCTGATCCGGCTCGAACCCGTCTGATCCGGCTCGAACCCGTCTGATCCGGCTCGAACCCGTCTGATCCGGCTCGAACCCGTCTGGTCCGGAGCCTCAGCGCACGGGCCGTTCCCGCTCCGTCACTCCCCTGACCTCGCGGCTCAGGAAGAGCGCGAAGACCGGCGGCTGCTGCTGGAGCAGTTCCAGGCGCCCGCCGTCCGCCTCCGCGAGGTCGCGGGCGACCGCGAGGCCGATGCCGGTGGAGCTGCGGCCGCTCACCGCCCGTTCGAAGATCCGCGCGCCGAGGTCGGCCGGGACGCCCGGGCCCTCGTCGGTGACCTCGATCACCGACTGGTTGCCGGTGACCCGGGTCCGTACCGCGACCGTGCCGCCGCCGTGCATGAGCGAGTTCTCGATCAGGGCGGCCAGCACCTGGGCGACCGCGCCCGGGGTGCCGACGGCCCGCATGCCCTGCTTGCCGGAGCGGACGATGGCGCGGCCCGCGCTGCGGTAGGCCGGGCGCCACTCCTCCAGCTGCTGCTTGACGACCTCGTCGAGGTCGAAGGCGACGGCGGAGCCCGTCCGGGGGTCGCGGGAGTTCGTGAGGAGCCGCTCGACGACGTCGGTGAGCCGCTCGACCTGCGTGAGCGCGATCGTCGCCTCCTCCTTGACCGTCTCCAGGTCGTCGGCGAGCGCGACCTCCTCCAGGCGCATGGAGAGCGCGGTCAGGGGCGTACGGAGCTGGTGGGAGGCGTCGGCGGCGAGGCGGCGCTCGGCGGTGAGCATCCGGCCGATGCGCTCGGCGGAGGCGTCGAGGACGTCGGCGACGCGGTCGAGCTCGGGGACCCCGTACCGCTTGTGCCGGGGCCGGGGGTCTCCGGAGCCGAGCCGTTCGGCGGTCTCCGCGAGGTCGGTGAGCGGCGAGGCCAGCTTGTCCGCCTGGCGTACGGCGAGGAGCACGGCGGCGACGACGGCGAGGAGCGCCACGGCGCCGATGATCAGGAGGGTGCGGCCGACCTCGGCCATGATCGCGGAGCGGGGCTCCTCGACGATCACCGTCTCGCCGCGCTCGCCGACGGCCTCGCCGCTGATGACCTCGCCGGTGGGGCGGGTGCCGATCTCGATCGGGTCCCGGCCGGGGATCATGATGCGCGCGTACCGCTTGGCGCCGCTCTGCTCGGCGAGGATGTCCGGGTTGACCGGCTCCCCGCCGATGAGGCGGCTGTCCACGATGGAGACGATCCGCACCGCCTCCGAGTCCACGCTCTCCCGGGCGCTGCTGGAGATCGTGCGGGTCTCCACGATGACGAGGGAGACGCCGAAGACGGCGATGACGACGAGCACCACGGCGAGCGTGGAGTTGATCAGGCGGCGGCGCATGGTGGGGGACCTACCGGCAAGTGGGGGGGCGGAGGAAGAGGGGCTCAGCTCTTCTCGAAGCGGAAGCCGACTCCCCGCACGGTGGCGATGTAGCGGGGGTTGGCGGCGTCGTCCCCGAGCTTCTTGCGGAGCCAGGAGATGTGCATGTCGAGGGTCTTGGTGGAGGACCACCAGGTGGTGTCCCAGACCTCGCGCATCAGCTGGTCGCGGGTGACGACCCGGCCGGCGTCCCGGACGAGGACCCGGAGCAGGTCGAACTCCTTCGCCGTGAGCTGGAGCTCCTCGTCGCCCATCCACGCGCGGTGCGACTCGACGTCGATCCGCACGCCGTGGGTGGAGGGGGCGACGACCGGCTCGGTGGAGCCGCGCCGGAGGAGGGCCCGGACGCGGGCGAGGAGTTCGGCGAGACGGAAGGGCTTGGTGACGTAGTCGTCGGCGCCCGCGTCGAGTCCGACGACCGTGTCGACCTCGTCGGCCCGGGCGGTCAGGACCAGGATCGGGACCGTGTGGCCTTCGGCGCGCAGCCGCCGGGCGACCTCCAGGCCGTCCATGCCGGGCAGGCCCAGGTCGAGGACGACCAGGTCCACCCCGCCCTGGAGGCCGGTGTCGAGGGCGGTGGGGCCGTCCTCGCGGACCTCGACCTCGTATCCCTCTCTCCGCAGGGCGCGGGCCAGCGGCTCCGAGATGGATGCGTCGTCCTCGGCGAGCAGTACACGGGTCATGGGGTGATGGTAGTCCGCACGGGTGGCGGGCCGGGGCGGGTTCCCCGGCGGCGGCGCCCGGGGCACCGCCTCCGCCGCGGACTGCCGGGTGACCCCTGGGGATCTTGTGGGCATCCTGCTCATGACCTTCGAATGCCCTTCCGTGGTTGCGTTGTTACCTGTGATCCATCTCTCAAGTCCTTCCATATCCGGCACTGTCGTGTCGTATGGTGTCGAGACGTCTGTAGCGGTAATCGGGGACCTATGGCCTGCTTCGTGCGCCGAGGTCCTCTTTCTGCGTGAGGTCGGCATCGCCGAACCTTGAAGACGGTGAACGACCTGTGGGCCGGGTTCCGGGACGCGATGACGCGATTCCCGGGGCGTGGATCCCGGTGGAGTCCGACGGCTCCTCCGGTGCCGGCCTCCCCCACCGGGCGCATCACGCTCACAAGGCGAGCGTCCCGACAGAGCAAGGATCGACATGGCGTCCAGCCTGACGACGGCTTCGACCGGAACCCCTGGGTCCGGTTCTGAGAAGACGTTCTTCGGCCACCCCCGTGGTCTGGCCACCCTCTTCATGACCGAGATGTGGGAGCGCTTCTCCTACTACGGCATGCGGGCCCTTCTGGTGCTCTACCTGGTCTCCGGCGGCGCGGACGCGGCCACCGGCACCCAGGGCGGCGGCCTGGCGATGACCGCGGCCACGGCCACGGCGATCTACTCCGTGTACGTGTCGATGGTCTACCTCATGGCCATGCCCGGCGGCTGGTTCGGCGACCGCGTCTGGGGCGCCCGCAAGACCGTCGCCATCGCCGGTTTCGTGATCATGGCGGGTCACTTCTCGCTCGCGATCCCCGGCCAGGCGATGTTCTTCGTCGGTCTCGCGCTCGTCGCGGCCGGCTCCGGTCTCCTCAAGGCCAACATCTCCACGATGGTCGGCCACCTCTACGACGGCCCGGACGACCCGCGCCGTGACGGTGGCTTCACGCTCTTCTACATCGGCATCAACCTCGGTGCCTTCGTCGCGCCCTTCGTCGTCGGCACCGTCGGCGAGAAGGTCAACTGGCACCTCGGCTTCGCGCTCGCCGCGGTCGGCATGGGCCTCGGTCTCCTCCAGTTCCTCCTGGGCACCAAGAACCTCAGCCCGAAGAGCAACGTCGTCCCGAACCCGCTCTCCCCGGCCGAGCGCAAGAGCATCCTGGTCAAGGTCTCGCTCGTCGCCGTCCTCGCCGCCGCCTTCTACGGCGTCGTCGTGGCCCTGGGCATGTACACCCTGAACTGGGCGCTCGTCCCGATCACCCTCGCGGGTCTGATCATCCCGGTCGCCGTTCTCGTCCGCATCAAGCGCGACAAGGACCTCGACAAGACCGAGCAGTCGAAGATGACCGGCTACATCTGGTTCTTCGTCGCCGCCGCCGTCTTCTGGATGATCTACGACCAGGGTGGCTCGACCCTGTCGCTCTTCGCCGACGGCAAGACCGCCGACACCGTCTTCGGCTTCGGCTTCCCGGCCACCTGGTACCAGTCGCTGAACCCGCTCTTCGTGATGGCGCTCGCGCCGGTCTTCGCGTGGCTGTGGCTGTGGCTCGCCCGCAAGAACCAGGAGCCGAACACCATCGTGAAGTTCGCGATGGGCCTGGTCCTCGTCGGCGCGTCCTTCTTCGTCTTCATCGTCCCGATGAACATGGCCGGCGACGGCACGAAGGTCTCCCCGATGTGGCTGGTCTCGATCTACATGATCCAGACCATCGGTGAGCTGTGCCTCTCCCCGGTCGGCCTCTCGGTCACCACGAAGATGGCGCCGCAGAAGTACGCCTCCCAGATGATGGGCGTCTGGTTCCTCGCCGTCACCGCCGGTGACTGCACGACCGGTCTGCTCTCCCTCGCCGGTGTCGACCTCAACGGCACAGGGATCATCGCGATGGAAGCCGGCTTGGCGGTCCTCGCGGGCTTCGCGGTCTTCATGTACCGCAAGAAGGTCCAGTCGCTCATGGGCAGCGTCCACTGACGCCCGTGTGACACGCGCGAAGGCCGCCGCACCGGTTCGGTGCGGCGGCCTTCGCCGTTTCCGCGGCCCTTACCGCCGCAGGCGCGCCCACGGGGTGAAGGTGAACACCGCGCCGCCGAGCAGGATGACCGTGCCCGCGACGAGGGCGAGGGCGCGCAGGGCGCCGTCACCGCCGGAGCTGCCGGTCTCGGCGAGGTTCCCGCCGGTGTCGGAGGACCCGCCGGAGCCGGTGGTGCCGCCCGAGCCGGTGGTGCTGCCCTGGGTGGTCGTGGAGCCGGTCGTGGTGGCGCCGGTCGTGCCGCCCGCCTGCTTGCTCGTGTCGAGCGTCAGGGAGACGGGGGCTGTGCCCTTGACGGTGCAGGGGACCTTGAGCTCCTGCCCCGCGAGGTTGACCGTGATGGTCAGGGTCCCGGGTGAGAGCGTCGCCTTCCCGGTCGCGCCGGGGCGGTACGTCCCCGTCATGTCCTCCAGGTTGACCGGGGCGCCCGTCTTGAGCGCGGTGCCGTTGGGCTTGCCCGTGACCGTGACCGTGCCGCTGTCCGCCCCGCCGACCGTGATCGCCATCGAGGGCGTGAGGGCGCCCTTGTCGAGGTCGGCCGGGCTGTCCATGACGCCCTTGCCGGTCTTCACGGTGAGGTCGTAGACACCGCCGTTCTTCTTGGCGTTGATCGTCACCTTGGACTTGATGTCGCCCGAGGTGCCCATCGTGCAGCCGTAGGTGACGACGACCTCCTTGCCCGGGAAGTCGGTCCGGCCGCCGCTGCCGCCGCCGGTCGCGGTGCCGCCCGCGGTGGCCGTGGAGCCGCCTCCGGAGGTGCTCGTGGCGCTCCCCGAGCTGCTCGTCGACCCGCCCGTGCTGCCCGTGCCGGTCGCCGAGCCGCCGGACGTCGTGGTGGTGCTGCTCGCCGAGCCGCCGGAGGTGGTGGTCGTGCTGCTGCCCGCCGAGCCGCCGGACGTCGTCGTGCTCGTACCGCCCGAGGTCGTGCTCGTACCCCCCGACGTGGTCGTCGTGCTCGTACCGCCCGAGGTCGTCGTCGTACCGCCCGAGGTCGTCGTACCGCCCGAGGTCGTCGTACCGCCCGAGGTCGTCGTGCCGCCCGAGGTCGAGCCCGTGCCGTCCGTGACCTTGATCTTCGCGGCGACCGGGACCTGCTCCTTCGGCGTGCACTTCGTGTCCGTCGAGATCGGCCAGTTGACGTTGATGTTGTACGCCCCTGGCGTCAGGGTGACCTCGCCCGCCTTGGTCAGCTTCACCTTGCCGCGCATCTCGGACAGCGGCATCGGGCTGTTCTTCGGCACAGGCGGGTTCTTGCGCGGCCCCACCATCTCGACGGTGCCGCTCGCCGCGCCGCCCAGCGTCACGACGCCGGTCGGCTGCACGCTGTCCGCCTTGAGGTCGAGCTTGTCGGGGTTCTTCGACGCGCCCTGGATCATCTTCCAGACGACCTCGACCTCGTCGCCGACCTTCGCCTCCGCCGGCGCCGTGAGCTCCACCTTCGTCGTGCCCTCGATGGGCGGAAGCTGGGCGATCGGCGGCGGGACGCACTCCGTCTTGTACGAGACCTCGGCGGCCTGCGCGGGGCCGGCGGCATACAGGATTCCCGCGCCGCCGAGCATCAGCGCGACGCCGGCCGCGCTCATCCTCCGTTGCGTACTCACGCCTGTCCTTTCGTCGTCGGGCTGCTGCTCTCTGGCGCTGACGGTGCGGAGTCAGGGCTGAACCACGGCAGGACCGTGGTCGGTTCGCCGTCCGGGTCCGCCGGGACTCCCCCGGCCGCCGGGGCGGCGGCGGGAAGGGCGGACACGGACGGACGTGCACGGGTCCGTGCACGGGTACGGGTGGAGGTGCGGGCACGGGTACGAGTGCGGGCACGCGTGCGCGTACGGGCGCCGGTCGCGGGTCTGACCCGGTCCACGACGGCCATGCCGATGCGGAACAGGGCGGCCGGGACGACCACGGCGAGCAGCAGCCAGAAGAGCGTCACGCCCCAGGGCCTGCCGACCCCCCACGGCTGCTCGACCAGGACCTTGCCCGCGTAGCGGACGGAGACCTGGTAGTCGCCGTGGGCGCCCGCGGAGAGTTCGGCGGGGAGCCGGACGAGCGCCTTCTTGCCGGGGGCGATCGTGCCGGTCCACTGGCGTTCCTCGTACTGCGGCGCGAAGACGCCGTGGCTCGTGCCGACCTCGAAGACCGGGTCCTTGACGGGCGCCGAGCCGAGGTTGCCGACGGTGAAGACGATCTCCCGGCGCGGGGGCGCGCCGAACCAGACGAGGAGGCCGCTGGAGCCGTCGAGCCGGACGGCGGCGAGGACGGCGAGGCGGCCGTTGCCGGAGACCTCGGGGAGGGGGGCGGTGGGGTGCCCGGCGACCACGAAGGCCTTGTCGACGGCGTCCTGCTGGCCGGTGAGTCCGGCGACGTGCACCACGCACGGACAGGGCTTGGGCGGTTCGGAGACGGGGAGCTTCGCGCTGAAGCCGCCCCGGGAGTCGACCGTGGCGGCCCGTCCGTCGCCGTTGGCGCAGGCGTTGGTGCCGCCGATGACGCCGGCCTCGGGGGTCGCCTGGCCGCAGACCAGGAGCATCAGGAGCGCGCCGGGCTTCCAGCCGCTGCCGCTGACGGTGAGCGTGCCGCCCTTGCCGCCCTCGGTCGCGGAGAGCTCGACGACGGGCCCGGGGGCCGCTGTCGCGGGGACCGCGGGCAGCAGGGCGAGGGCGAGCACGGCGATCAGGGCCGCGGCCGTCCGCGGCCACCCCGTCCGTGACCACCCCGTCCGCGTCGTCCACGTCGGCCGCGTCACCGGCCTCGTCCGCCTCGTCCGCCTCATGTTCTCGCTCCCGCCGACGCTCGCTGGGTACGGGCCCTGCCACGCCGCGCCCGTACCCCGTACGCCCCGGCCCCGGCCGCCGCGAGGAGCACCCCGGCCGTGCCCGCGAGCGCCGGGCCGGAGGCGAAGGCGGCCTCGGCGCGGGCTGTGGCGGGGGTGGCGCCGGGGGCGGCGGCGGTCAGCAGGACGGTGACGGAGTCGAGGGCGGGCGGGTCGGGCCAGGGTTCGGTACGGGTCGCGCGCTCGCCGGGGCGCAGGGTGAGGGGCAGGGCGCGCTCGGGGCGGTCGAGGACCGTGCCGAGGAGGCCCTCGGCGCGGACCGCGAGGGTCGGCGAGGCGAGGACGGTGCTGCCGCGGTTGACCAGGGTGTAGCGGAGGGCGCGGGCGGCCCGGTCGACGCTCACGTCCTCGACGGTGAGCGCGGCCAGGCGCGGGCCGCTGACCCGCAGGCGCAGCGAGACGCTCACCTCGCGGCCGTCGGCAGCCGCGCGGACGGTGCCCTCGTGGTCGCCGGGCGGGGTGTCCGCGGTGACGGTCACGGCGAAGGGCACGTCGGCGCGGGTCCTGGCGGGCACGGTCACCGTCCGCGCGGCGAAGGCCACCGGGGTGCCGTGGCCCGTGAGGCGGACGGTGAGCGGGGCCGCGCCGGGGTTGGACAGGGACAGCGTGTCCTGGAGGACGCTGCCCACGGGGCCCTCCAGGTAGGCGTACGGCCGTCCGGCGGCGGGCTCCGCCGTCCACGCCCGAGCGGCGGGGGGCGCCGCCGCGACCGCGCCCAGGAGGGCGGCCGCGACGGCGGCGAGGGCGTGGGCCGGGAACCGCGCCCTCCGCCCGGGCCCCGGGCGGGTCGCAGCCGCGCGCATCAGCGTGCCGTGCGCCGCGTGAGCCAGAGGACTCCGGCGGCGCCGGTCAGCACGACGGTGCCGCCGAGGGTCCCGAGGGCCATGGCGGAGTCCAGCGGGCCGGTCTTGGGGAGCTCGTTCGAGCCCGAGCCCGAACCGGACCCGCTGCCCGAACCGGACCCGCTGCCCGAACCGGAGCCGCTCCCGGAACCGGACCCGCTGCCCGAGCCCGAGCCGCCGCCCGCGACGCCGGTCACGTCGAGTTCGAGCGAGGGCTTGGGGTTGTTCTTCGGTGTGCAGACGGCCGCGTCCATGCCGAGGGCGTTGACCGTGAGGACGCCGGCCGTGAAGGTGACCTTGCCGTTCTTCTTCGGCGTGTACGTGCCGGTGAGGGTCCCGATCTTGATCGGGGTGTCCTTCGGGATGGCGGCGCTGTTCGGCACGCCGGTGACCTTGAGCCTGCCCGAGTCGGCGCCGCCGAGCACGAGTTCGGCGCGCGGCTTCATGACGCCCTTGGCCAGCTCGATCGGGCTTCCCGAGACGCCCTTCTCGAAGGACATCGTGATCGTGTAGCCGCTGCCGCTCTTGACGGCCTTGACGTCGACGGGCGAGACGGCGCTGTTGGGCCCGATCTTCGTCTCGCAGGCGTAGCTCACGTCGACCACGGCCGCGTGCGCTCCCGGCGCCCCGATCAGCACGGTCGCGCCCGCCACCGCGGCCGCGGCCGCGAGGCCGGCGGTCGTTCTCCCCCGGTTCGTCACCTTGGACACCCCGAACACCCCTCACCGCAACATAACTGACGGTCTTTCAGATTGGCCGTCAAGGTACGCCGGGGGCCCTGAGGAGGGAAGCCGGTGGAGCGGGTGAAGTTGTGAAAGTCCTATACGGGTGCGGCCAGTTCGGCCCAGACGGTCTTGCCGGGGGCACCCGGGACCCGCTCGATGCCCCAGTCGAGGCAGAGCCGCCGCACGATGAACATGCCGTGCCCGCCGGGCCGTCCGGCCCGGTGCGGGGTGCGGGGCGCGGGGTTCCCCGCCCCCCGGTCGGTGACTTCGAGACGGACGACCTGGTGCCTCCGTACGACGCGAAGGCTCTCGGGCCCCTCGGCGTGCAGGCAGGCGTTGGTGACGAGTTCGGAGACGACGAGCAGGACGTCCTCGGCGGCCGCCCTGCGGTCGGCGGTGGCCGCCGGGAGCCAGCCCCACTCGTGCAGCGCCGAGCGCGTGAAGTCGCGGGCGAGCGGGACGGTGCCGCTGGTCTCGCCGAGGGCGAGCGTACGGGCGTCGGAAGGATGGTCCATCAGCGCTTCACCTCACCGATCGACGAGACAGAGGGGGCGGACGTGTGGGTCCTGGGGGTGCGGGCCCCGGGGGGCTCGCGGAGCGCGGAGAGGGCGCGGGCGGGGGTGCCCGTCCGGACGCGGCCCTCGTCAGCCGGGCGGGAGCGCCGTCGCGAGCGTCTCGTGCAGCGTGAAGACGGCGTCCGCGCCGGTGATCCGGAAGACCCGGGCGACCGCGGGGCGCATCCCGACGAGATGGACCCCGCCGCCCGCGGCGTCGGCCCGCAGCCGGGCGCCGAGCAGCACGTTGAGTCCGGTCGAGTCGCAGAAGTCGAGCGCCGAGCAGTCGACGACGAGCCGCGAGCGGCCCGCGTCGAGCGCGGCCTCCAGGGGTGTCCGCAGGAGCGCCGCGGTGTGGTGGTCGAGCTCACCCGCCGGTACGAGGAGTTCGCTCTCCGCGTCCAGGGTCCTGGCCTCGACCCGCAGCCGCGCGGGCTGCCCGCTGTCGATGTGCTCGCGGTCCATGGACGTCCCTCTCCCTCGCTCTCACGGATGCCGACTGACGCGTCCCGACCCTACAAGCGGGGCCCGCCTCGGCGCACATGCCGTCCCCCACAAACCATCCCAAAGCGGAATATTGGTACTTGCAACCATCGCCGTTGACCAGGTAGGGCTAGAAGGGAACACCGCGCTGGACCCCCCACAGCGCGTCCGACACGACCGGCCTCGGAGGCGCCGCACACCGCAGCGGAAGCACCACGAAGGAGACGAACCATGTCACCCCGGCTCGACGCCCCGCACACCCCCCACGCGCCGTCGACGATCCCGCACCTCCCCCCGACGACCCCGTCCCTCCCCCTGACGGGGCCGGACGGGACCGCCCCCGGACCCGACGACGCGCGGGCGCTCTCCAAGGAGCTCTTCGCCCGCCTCGCCGTACTGGAGGAGGGCACCCACGAACACGCGTACGTCCGCAACACCCTCGTCGAACTCAACCTGGCCCTGGTGAGGTTCGCCGCCGCCCGGTTCCGCAGCCGCAGCGAGCCGATGGAGGACATCGTCCAGGTCGGCACGATCGGGCTCATCAAGTCCATCGACCGGTTCGAGCTGTCCCGCGGGGTCGAGTTCCCCACCTTCGCGATGCCGACGATCATCGGCGAGATCAAGCGCTTCTTCCGGGACACCTCCTGGTCCGTGCACGTGCCCCGCAGGCTCCAGGAGCTGCGGATCGACCTGGCCAAGGCGGGTGACACGCTGACCCAGCGCCTCGACCGCGCCCCGACCGTCGCCGAACTGGCGGAGGAGCTCGGGATCACCCCGGACGAGGTCGTCGAGGGCATGGCCGCGGGGAACGCGTACACCGCGGCCTCGCTCGACGCCACGACCGACGAGGACGACACCGGCAACGGCGAGCGGGCGCTCGCCGACCGGATCGGCTACGAGGACCACGGCCTCACCGGGATCGAGTACATCGCCTCCCTCAAGCCGATGATCGCCTCGCTGCCCGCCCGCGAACGGCTGATCCTCTCCCTTCGCTTCGTCTCCGGGATGACCCAGTCCGAGATCGGCGCCGAGCTCGGCATCTCCCAGATGCACGTCTCCCGGCTGCTCTCCCGCACCCTGGCCCGGCTCCGCCGGGGACTCACCGTCGAGGAGTGACCTGGGGCCTGTCCGACCCTGATCCGCCGGACACGCCCTAGCCGCGCTTGACCTCCGTGATCCGCAGGTCCGGGTCGGCCACCGCCCCGAAGGGCTCGATCACCGGCCCTTCGGGGCCGCCGACGATCTCCAGGGCCGCCTGGGAGTCGATCCGCAGGTCCACGCGAACGACGGGGGCGCCTCCCCGGGCGGGCATGGCGTGGACGCGGGAGGCCGGGTAGTCCAGCTTCAGGAGCGCGGCGCGCAGCGCCTGCGCGTCGGCGACGCCCTTGCCGCCCAGGCCCTCCCGGATGCGGTCCGCGTGCCTGCCGGTGATGCACCGGATCTCGGCGTCGAGCGGGACCTCCGTGTAGTCGCGTGGTTCGAGCGGGGAGTTGTAGTCCACGGGAGGCCCCTCGGACGAGTCCGGGTCGGGGCCGATGCCGTCCTGGGTGGGCGGCGGATTGTCGGGGCCGTAGCCGCCGTCCACGAGCTCCGCGTCGGACTCGGGGAACTCCGACGGGCGGCCGGGCGGGGTCACCCGGCACTCGTTGTTGATCGCACGGACGACCTTGGTGAAGCGCCTGAGGGAGGCGGTGTCCTGCGCGGTGGCCGTGGCGCTCGGGCTCGCCGTGGCGCCGACCGGACGGACGGTGCCTCCCGCGGAGCCCGGCGTCGCGCCCGTACCGGTCGTCTGGGAACCGCACCCGACCAGGGCGAGAGAGGCGAGGCCGGCGGCGGCGAGGGCGGTGGTGATGCGGTGGATTCTCATGCCCTCATCCTGTTCGGCGGCCTCCGACGGCCACATGAGTACGGGTACTCAAGTCACCCCCCTACGGGGGTAACACCCTTGCGCCTAGGGGCCCCTGAGTGGTCATCGGGGGCATTGCAGGGCTTGTCACGGCGTCCATAAAGTCCGGGCAATCGATCACAACGGATCGGTCCAGACGGGAGAGAAACCGTGCGAAGAAGTGTTGTCCCTGTAGTCGCCGCCGTGTCACTGGCGCTCCTGCTCCCCCAGGCCCCCACGGCCTCGGCCACGGAGGAACCGCCGGCCCAGCCGCAGACCACGGGCGTCATCAGCGAGGTCGGCCCGGGTACGTACCAGTCGGACGACGACCAGTTCCAGCTCACCGAGAACGACGTCCCGATCAGCCTCATGGGCCGCACCCACATCGTCTCCGGCGCCGGCGCCGGGGTGGCGCAGGCCCTGGACGCGCCGACCACCCGCAGCGACCTCGGCGTCTTCGGTCCGAGCTGGCAGGCCCAGTTCCTCGGCGGCCAGCTCAACCGCCAGCTGTCGCAGGGCTCCGGCTTCGTCACCACCAAGGACCTCGACCTCAACGACTCGGTCCGGTACAACCTGACCGACTCCCTCGCTCGCCCCGACGGGGGCAGCACCACCACGTACACCGCCGCCGACGGCTCCACGATCGTCGTGAACAGCGTCTGGGACGACCTCCTCGGCCAGATGGCCACGACGGCCACCGAGACGCAGAACGTCGACCTCACCGTGGCCCCCACCGGCGACGACGCGCCGGTCACCGCCGCCGGCACCGCGTACGCCGCCGCCGACCTCAAGCCGAAGGTCACCTGGAAGCAGGTCGGCACCGGCGCCGACAACTGGCGCGTGAGCGGCGTCGGTTCCACGGCGACCAAGATGAGCACGGTCTCCTACGACACCGCGGGCCGCGTCAAGCAGATCAACGAGCCCGCCCGCGGCGAGACCGCCGCCCAGACGGTGAAGGTCACCTACGCGACCGTCACCACCGCCTCCGGCAGCACCCTCGGCGACGTGGCCGGCCAGGTCAAGGACATCAGCGTCACCTCCGGCGCGACCGTCGAGACCCTCGCCCGGTACTCGTACGACGGCGCGGGCCTCCTGACGAAGGTCAGCAACCCGGCCGCCGGCGCGGACCTCAACACCTACACGTACGACGGCATCGACCGCGTCACCTCCCTCACCTCCGAGGACGGCGCCCGCTGGGAGCTGGCCTACGCCGGCGAGGCGGTCGCACCGAGCGCGACCGAGACCACGGGCACGGTCCCGGTGCCCGGCAGCACGGCCACCGGATCGCCGAGCCAGGACCAGCCCGAGGGCGTCGCCCCGGCGGCCGAGGACTTCTCCGGCTCCGAGATCAACGACCCGTACGCGTACCCGAGCCAGTGCTCCACCGCCTACACCTGGATGCGCTACTCGCGCTCCGGCTGCTCGACGAAGGTCGCGCACTACGGCTGGCGCAACCCCTTCTGGACCAAGACGCCGACCGGCACCTCGGTCCGCGGCATCTACTACGACCACTGCACCACCGCGCCCGACAAGCCGCTCGGCTACGACTTCCGCGCGGCCTGCGACTCGCACGACTACGGCTACGGCACGATCGGCAACGCCTACAAGGGCTACCGCTACTACCTGGACAAGTACAAGGGCTGGCAGGCCGACGCCGAGTTCTGGAACCTGCTCTACAACAAGACCTGCCCGAAGTACTGGACCACCGGCGCCTGCCGCAAGATCGCGAACGTCTACTACGGCTTCGTAGCGGTCATCGGCCGCGCGAAGAACGGTGCCTACGCGACCTGATCGCAGGCAGCACCACACCCCCGCAGTAAGGAATCCGGGGGCGGAAGGCGAGACGCATGACTGACATGCCGCCAACCGCCCCCATTCTTTTGCCCACTTGGGAGACAAGTCATGAAAAGTCCCGCATGGAGAGCGGCCCTCGGTGCCGCGGCAGCCCTCCTCCTCGCCGCCACACCCGCCACCACCGCCCTCGCCGACGACCTCACGCCGACCGCCGACGGACCGGTCCCCGCGGCCCTCTTCGACCAGGCCGCCGCCGACGGGACCGTACGCGTCAACGTCGTGACGCAAGCGCGCACCGACCTCGCCTCCGCCGACGACGCGGGCACGACCGTCGTCTCGTACGACACGCTCCCGATGGTCACCCTGCGCGTCACCACCGCGGGACTCCAGGAGCTCAACGCCAAGGCCGGCGTCGTCCGCGTCACCGAGGACGTCCCCTCGCCGCCCAGCCTGAACGAGTCGACCGTCAAGATAGGCAGCGACAAGACCGCCGCCGCCGGGAAGACCGGGGCCGGGACCGCCGTCGCCGTCCTCGACACCGGCGTCGCGACCCACCACCCCTTCCTCGGCAACCGCGTCACCACCGAGGCCTGCTTCTCCGTCAACGACGACACCTACAACGCCACCAGCCTCTGCCCCAACGGCGCGAACGTCCAGGAGGGCGCGGGCAGCGCCGACGCCGACGCCGGCCCCTGCGCGACCCTGGGGACCGCCTGCTCGCACGGCACCCACGTCGCCGGCATCGTCGCCGGAAACGGCACGGGGATCACCGGGTCGCCCACCCGGGGCGTCGCCCCCGGCGCCCAGATCATCGCCCTCCAGGTCTTCTCGAAGGTCGACAACGAGGAGTACTGCGGCGCGGGCAACGCCCCCTGCGTCCTCAGCTTCACCAGCTCCCAGATCAAGGCCCTGGAGAAGGTCCAGGCCCTGAAGAGGGCCGGCACGAACGTGGTCGCCGCCAACATGAGCCTCGGAGCCGGGCGTTACACCGCCGCCTGCGCCGCCGACCCGCGCAAGCCGGTCATCGACAGCCTGCTCTCCGAGGGCGTCGCGACCGTCGTCGCCGCCGGGAACAGCGGCTTCACCGACGCCGTCGCCGCCCCCGGCTGCGTCTCCTCCGCGATCACCGTCGGCTCCACCACCGACGACGACCAGCTGTCCTCCTTCTCCAACCGGGGCCCGCTCCTCGACGTCCTCGCACCCGGCACGAGCATCGTCTCCTCCGTCCCCGGCGGCGCGTACGGCAGCAAGAACGGCACCTCGATGGCCGCCCCGCACGTCGCGGGCGCCCTCGCCGTCCTCCGCCAGGCCCACCCGACCAAGACGGTCGCGGAGCTGGAGACCCTGCTGAAGTCGAGCGGGACCCCGATCACGTACACCGGCGCGACCACCCCGCGCATCGACGTCAACGCCGCCGTGACCGGCGGCACCGTCGCCCCGCAGCCCGACCCGGCGCTCCCCAACTGGGACAACTGGAACACGGTCCCGATCCCGGACCCCGGCGTCGCCGAGTCGTCGATCGAGGTCACCCGCGACCGCCTCGCCCCGGCCCGGCTCCTGGTGGAGGTCGACGTCAGCCACTCGTGGACCGGTGACCTCGACATCGACCTCGTCTACCCGGACGGCGCCACCACGCCACTGCGCCGCGCCTCCGCCACCGACAACGTCGGCGAGATCTACCAGACGTACGAGGTCGACGCGAGCGCCCACCAGGCCAAGGGCATCTGGAAGCTCCGCGTCAACGACAAGTCGGCCGGCTCCAGCGGTCACATCGTCGGATGGACCCTGCACTTCCCCTGGTTCGCCGACTGGACCGAGCGTCCGATCGCCGACCTCGGCTCGGCCGAGTCCCCGGTGGTCGTCGGCAGCAAGCTCGGCGGCAACGCCCCCACGAACACCCGGGTCGTCGTCGACGTCCACCACGTGTGGCGAGGTGACCTGAAGCTGGAGCTCGTCGCTCCGGACGGCCGGGCCTACCTGCTGCGGGCGGCGGCGCCGAAGGACAGCGGCACCGAGATCCACGAGACGTACGTGGTCGACGCGAGCGCGTCGCCGACGCGGGGCACGTGGAAGCTGCGCGCCACCGACACGGCGGCGGACGGAGCGGGATCCATCATCGGCTGGACCCTGACCTTCTGACGCCCGTTCACGGCGAAGGGCCGGTACGTCCCCCGGGACGGACCGGCCCTCGCGCGTGTCCTACGCGACCCGGGTGCCCGCGCGCCAGACCTCCGCGACGAGCGGCACGCCCGGGCGGTACGCCAGGTGGACGTGGGAGGGGGCGTTCAGGACGGTGAGGTCGGCGCGGGCGCCGGGGGCGACGCGGCCGACGTCGGTACGGCGCAGGGCGGCGGCGCCGCCCGCCGTGGCGGACCAGATCGCCTCGTCGGGGGTCATGCCCATGTCCCGTACCGCGAGGGCGACGCAGAAGGGGACGGAGGAGGTGAAGGACGAGCCGGGGTTGCAGTCCGTGGACAGGGCCACGGTCACGCCCGCGTCGAGGAGGCGGCGGGCGTTCGGCCACTGGGCGCGGGTGGAGAACTCGGCGCCGGGGAGGAGCGTGGCGACCGTGTTGCCCGAGGCGAGGGCGTCGACGTCCGCGTCCGTGAGGTGGGTGCAGTGGTCTGCGCTGGCCGCGTCGAGCTCGACGGCGAGCTGGACGCCGGGGCCGTACGTCAGCTGGTTGGCGTGGACGCGGGGGTGCAGGCCCCTGGCCTTGCCGGCGGTGAGGATCGCGCGGGCCTGGTCGCCGTCGAAGGCGCCCTTCTCGCAGAAGACGTCGACCCAGCGGGCGTACGGGGCGCAGGCGTCGAGCATCTCGCCGGTGACGAGCTCCACGTACGCGGCCGGGTCGTCGGCGTAGTCCGGGGAGACGATGTGGGCGCCGAGGTAGGTGACCTCGTCGGTGTGCTCGGCGGCGATGCGCAGGGCGCGGGCCTCGTCCTCGACGGTGAGGCCGTAGCCGGACTTGGTCTCGAAGGTGGTGGTGCCCTGGGCGAGGGCCTCCGCCATGTAGCGGGCCACGTTGGCGGAGAGGGCCTCGTCGGTGGCGGCGCGGGTGGCGGCGACGGTGGTGCGGATGCCGCCGGCCTTGTAGGGCTGGCCGGACATGCGGGCGTTGAACTCGGCGGTGCGGTCGCCCGCGAAGACGAGGTGCGAGTGGGAGTCGACGAAGCCGGGGATCACGGCCCGTCCGGCGGCGTCGACCCGGTTGTCAGTGGCGGGTGCTTTGCTGGATTCACCGACCCAGACGACGCGGTCGCCGTCGATGACGACGGCCGCGTCCTGGATCAGTCCGAGAGGCGAACCATCACCGAGGGAGGGGTCGTTGGTGACGAGGCTGGCGATGTTGACGATGGCGGTGGCCGTCGTCGCCACGGCGCTGTTCGCGCTCGTGGGGCCGGAGGTCGCGGCGGTGCTGTTCGTCGTCGCGGGGCCGGTGTTCATGAGGGGTGTCTCCTTCAGCCGCGCAGGGCGGCGATCGAGTCCTGCAGGGCCTGCCCGGCGTCCGGTACGGAGTGGTGGACCCCGTCCCGCACGACGTGCCGGCCACCGACGACCGTGTGCCGGACGTCCGCGGCCGACGCTGCGAATACCGCCGTCTCGGCTGCCAGACGCGGCACCGGTCCCGCTGTCCTGACCGTGTCGAGGGCGATCGTCGTGAAGTCGGCGAGCGCCCCGGTCTCCAGGGTGCCCGCGTCGGCCCAGCCGAGCGCCGCGTGACCGTCGGCCGTGGCCGCGCGGAGCAGCGCGGCGGCGGTCCAGTGGCCGCGGGTGCGGGTGCGCAGGCGCTCGTTCAGCTCCATGGCGCGTGCCTCCTCGAGGAGGTCGACGACGGCGTGGCTGTCGCTGCCGAGCGAGAGGGGGGAGCCGGCGCGCTGGAGGGCGACGGCGGGGCCGATGCCGTCGGCGAGGTCGCGTTCGGTCGTGGGGCACATGCAGGTGCCGGTGGCTGACGAGCCGACGAGGGCGATGTCCGCGTCCGTCATGTGGGTGTTGTGGACGCCCGTGGTGCGGGGGCCGAGGACGCCGTGCTCGGCGAGGAGCTGGGTCGGGGTCATGCCGTGGGCGGCGAGGCAGGCGTCGTTCTCGGCGGTCTGCTCCGAGAGGTGGACGTGCAGGGGCGCGTTCCGCTCGGCGGCCCACCGGGCGACGGTGGACAGCTGGTCGGCGGGGACCGCGCGGACGGAGTGGATCGCCGCGCCGACACGGACGCCGTCGCGCTCCTTGAGGGCGGAGACCCGCTCGGCCCAGGCCTCGGCGGTGCCGTCGGTGAAGCGGAGCTGGTGGCGCTCGGGTGCGGCGCCGAAGCCGGAGGAGAGGTAGGCGGTGTCGAGGAGGGTGATGCGGATGCCGGCCTCGGTGGCGGCCGCGATGAGGGCCTCGCCCATGGCGTTGGGGTCGGCGTACGGGCTGCCGCCGGGGGCGTGGTGGAGGTAGTGGAACTCGCCGACGGAGGTGATGCCGGCGAGCGCCATCTCCGCGTACACCGCGCGGGCGAGGGCGAAGTAGCTGTCGGGGGTGAGGCGTTGGGCGACGGTGTACATCACCTCGCGCCAGGTCCAGAAGGTGCCCGAGCCGACCTGGACGGTGCCGCGCAGGGCCCGGTGGAAGGCGTGCGAGTGGGCGTTGGCGAGGCCGGGGATCGTGAGGCCGCGGAGGACGACGGCGCCCGGGGGCGGGGTCTCCGTCCCCGTGCGGACGGCGCCGATCCGGCCGTCCTCGGTCACGTCGAGGACCACGCCCGGCTCGACGTTCGTGTCGAGCCAGGCGTGCTCCAGCCAGTACGTCGTCAGCGGCACGCCAGGCCCTCCAGTACGTCGGCGAGTGCGATGACCCCGGCGACGCAGTCGTCCTCGGCCGCGGATTCGGCCGGGGAGTGCGAGACGCCCGTGGGGTTGCGTACGAACAGCATGGCGGTCGGGATCGACTCGGAGAGGATTCCGGCGTCGTGTCCCGCGCCCGTGCCGAGGACGGGGACCTTGCCGGTCGTGCCCCAGGGGCGGCCGGAGGCTCCGGAGTCGCCCAGGATGCGGGAGAGCTCGTCGCGCAGGGTGTGCGAGAAGTCCACGACGGGGGTGAAGGACTCCCGGGTCACGGCGAGGTCGATGCCGTGGCGGTCGGCGTAGTCGCGGGCCGCGGCCTCGACGCCGGCGATGACCTTGTCGAGGGAGCCCTGGTCGGCGGCGCGGGCGTCGAGCCAGCCGCGGACCATCGACGGGATCGCGTTGACGCCGTTCGGCTCGACGGCGATCTTGCCGAAGGTGGCGACGGCACCGGCGAGTTCGGCCTCGCGGCGGGCGGCGAGGACGGTCTCCGCGTAGGTGAGCATCGGGTCGCGGCGGTCGACGAGCCGGGTGGTTCCGGCGTGGTTGGCCTCGCCGGCGAAGTCGTACCGCCAGCGGCCGTGCGGCCAGATCGCCGAGGCGAGACCGACGGCGTCGCCGGAGAGGTCGAGGGCGCGGCCCTGCTCGACGTGCAGCTCGACGAAGGCGCCGACGCGGGCGAGCCGCTCGGGGTCCGGGCCGATCGCCGACGGGTCGTGGCCGGCCGCCTCCATGGCCTGCGGCAGGGTGATGCCGTCCGCGTCGCGGAGCTCGTACGCCTGCTCCTTCGTCAGGCGTCCGGCGGTGAGGCGGGAGCCGACGCAGGCGAGGCCGAAGCGGGCGCCCTCCTCGTCGCCGAAGTTGACGATGGCGAGGGGCCGCCTGAAGGAGACGCCGCGCTTGCGGAGCTCGTCGAGGGCGGCGAAGGCGGAGACGACGCCGAGGGGGCCGTCGAAGGCGCCGCCGTCGGGGACGGAGTCCAGGTGGGAGCCGGTGACGACGGCGTCGCCCGCGGCGGGGTCGCCGAGCCAGGCCCACTGGTTGCCGTTGCGGTCGGTCTCGACGTCCATGCGGCGGGCCTCGGCCTGCATCCGGAACCAGAGCCGGCAGTCGGCGTCGGCGGCGGTCCAGGCGTAGCGGCGGTAGCCGCCGGAGTCGGCGTTGCGGCCGATGGGGGCGAGGCTGCGCCACATGGCGTGGAAGGACGGGGAGGAGGGGGCGACCGGCACGGCCGGGGAGGTGGTCTCCCCGGCCGTGCCGTCCGTGCCGTCGGGGGCCGGGGTCACGCGGAGTCACCCTCGCGCATCGGGACGCGGACGCCCTTCTCGTCGGCGACGCGCTCGGCGATGTCGTAGCCCGCGTCGACGTGGCGGATGACGCCCATGCCCGGGTCGTTGGTGAGCACGCGGCGGATCTTCTCGCCGGCGAGCTTGGTGCCGTCGGCGACGGAGACCTGGCCGGCGTGGATGGAGCGGCCCATGCCGACGCCGCCGCCGTGGTGGATGGAGACCCAGGAGGCGCCGGAGGCGACGTTCACCATGGCGTTGAGCAGCGGCCAGTCGGCGATGGCGTCGGAGCCGTCGAGCATGGCCTCGGTCTCGCGGTACGGGGAGGCCACCGAGCCGCAGTCGAGGTGGTCGCGGCCGATCGCGAGCGGGGCGGCGAGGGTGCCGTTGCCGACCATGTCGTTGAACATGTCGCCGGCCTTGTCGCGCTCGCCCTGGCCGAGCCAGCAGATGCGGGCGGGCAGGCCCTGGAAGTGGACGCGCTCGCCGGCCATCTTGATCCAGCGGTGCAGCGACTCGTTCTCCGGGAAGAGGTCGAGGATCGCCTTGTCCGTCTTGTGGATGTCGCTCGCCTCGCCGGAGAGGGCCGCCCAGCGGAACGGGCCCTTGCCCTCGCAGAAGAGGGGGCGGATGTAGGCGGGGACGAAGCCGGGGAAGGCGAAGGCGCGGTCGTAGCCGGCGAGCTGGGCCTCGCCGCGGATCGAGTTGCCGTAGTCGAAGACCTCGGCGCCCGCGTCCATGAAGCCGACCATGGCCTCGACGTGCTTGGCCATCGACTCGCGGGAGCGCGTGGTGAAGCCCGCCGGGTCCTTCGCCGCCGCGTCGGCCATGTCGTCGAAGGCGACGCCGATCGGAAGGTAGGACAGCGGGTCGTGGGCGGAGGTCTGGTCCGTCACGATGTCGATCGGGGCGCCCTCGGCGAGCATCTGCGGGAGCAGCTCGGCGGCGTTGCCGAGGAGGCCGATGGAGAGCGGGCGGCGGGCGTCGCGGGCCTCGACGGCGAGCTGGAGGGCGTGGGCGAGGTTGTCGGCCTTCACGTCCAGGTAGCGGTGCTCGATGCGGCGCTCGATGGCGCGCGGGTCGACGTCGACGCAGATGGCGACGCCGTCGTTCATCGTCACGGCGAGGGGCTGGGCGCCGCCCATGCCGCCGAGGCCG
Organism: Streptomyces sp. NPDC020807; assembly: GCF_040641575.1. Taxonomy (NCBI): domain Bacteria; kingdom Bacillati; phylum Actinomycetota; class Actinomycetes; order Kitasatosporales; family Streptomycetaceae; genus Streptomyces; species Streptomyces sp. NPDC020807. The sequence goes on along the minus strand of NZ_JBFADU010000017.1, from coordinate 119,459 downwards.
GCGGTGAGGGTGATGGTGCCGGCGAGGGTGCCGTTGAACTTCTTCGCGGCGACGGCGGCGAAGGTCTCGTACGTGCCCTGGAGGATGCCCTGGGTGCCGATGTAGATCCAGGAGCCGGCCGTCATCTGGCCGTACATGGTGAGGCCGAGGTGCTCCAGGCGGCGGAACTCCTCCCAGTTGGCCCAGTCGCCGACCAGGTTGGAGTTGGCGAGGAGGACGCGCGGGGCCCACTCGTGCGTCTGCATGACGCCGACGGGGCGGCCGGACTGGACGAGCATCGTCTCGTCCTGCTTGAGGGTGCGCAGGGTGCGGACCATGGCGTCGAAGGAGCGCCAGTCGCGGGCGGCCTTGCCGGTGCCGCCGTAGACGACGAGCTTGTCGGGGTGCTCGGCGACCTCGGGGTCGAGGTTGTTCTGGAGCATCCGGAGGGCGGCTTCCTGCTGCCATCCCAGGGCGCTCAGTTCCGTACCACGCGCGGCTCGTACGGGGCGGGGTCCTGACATGGGGGTGCCTCCTCGAATGTCGTTCAGATATTCACATCCTGACGCGATGAATATCTGTAGTCAACAGGGGCCGCTTCACCCGAACCGGTGAGCCCGGGTGATGGGATGGCCCCCATGGCCTCCTACCGTCGTGATCTCGCCGTCCGAGCCTCCGTCGACCAAGGACTCCTCTCCCCCACCGAGCCCGTCGTCGCGCTCCTCGACACCACCGGCATCCGCGCCTCCGCCGCCGCCCTGACCAGCGCTTTCGCCGCCGTCACCGATGCCACCGTCCTCCACGCCTTCGCCGTCAAGGCCGCCCCGCTCGTCCCGGTCCTGCGCCTCCTCCACGACGCCGGACTCGGCGTCGAGGTCGCCAGCCCCGGCGAGCTCGCCCTCGCCCGCGCCGCCGGGATCCCGCCCACCCACACCGTCCTCGACTCCCCCGCCAAGACCCCCGCCGACCTCCGCCAGGCCCTCGCCCTCGGCATCGCCGTCAACGCCGACAACCTCCAGGAGCTCGGCCGCCTCGACGCCCTCATGGCCTCCGCCCCCACCGCCTCCCGCCTCGGCCTGAGAGTGAACCCGCAGGTCGGAGCCGGCTCCATCGGCGCGCTCTCCACCGCGACCGCCACCTCCAAGTTCGGCGTCGCCCTCCGCGACGACGGCGCCCGCGACACCGTCGTCCGCGCCTTCCTCGACCGCCCCTGGCTCACCCGCCTGCACACCCACACCGGCTCCCAGGGCGTCCCCCTCGCCCTGATGGCCGAGGGCGTCGCGGAGACGTACGCCCTCGCCGAGGAGATCAACCGCAAGGCGGGACGGCAGCAGATCGACACGATCGACATCGGCGGCGGCCTCCCGGTCAACTTCGACTCCGACGAGGAGACCCCCACCTACGCCGAGTACGCCCGGCTGCTCGCCGACACCGCCCCCGGACTCCTCGACGGCCGCTACCGCCTCGTCACCGAGTTCGGCCGCTCCCTGCTCGCCAAGCACGGCACGGTCCTCGCCCGGGTGGAGTACACGAAGACCTCCGGCGGACGCCCCATCGCCGTCACCCACGCGGGCGTCCAGCTCGCCACCCGTACCGTCTACGCCCCCGACTCCTGGCCGCTGCGGATCCTCGCGTACGACGCCGAGGGCCGCCCCCGCGCCGGCGAGACCACCGTCCAGGACGTGGCCGGCCCCGCCTGCTTCGCCGGCGACCTCCTCGCCACCGGCCGCGCGCTGCCGCTCCTGCGCCCCGGCGACGTCGTCGCCGTCCCCGACACCGGCGCGTACTACTTCGCCCACCACTACGCCTACAACACCCTCCCCCGCCCCGCGGTCCACGGCTTCACCCTCGGCGAGGACGGGGCCGTGGCCTTCTCGACCGTCCGCAGGGCGCAGACCCTCGACGAGCTCGTCCAGGAGGCGGGCGGCGCAGAGGCGGACGCCCTCCTCCGGTAGCGGGAGACGGGCGCCCCGGCTTCGATGACAACATGACCAGTACGGGTACGGGCTCCACCACCTCCGTCGTCGTCGAGCGCCGGGTCGCCGCCTCCCCCGGGCGCGTCTGGGAGGCGATCACCGACCTCCGGGACATGCCTCGCGTCCTCTCCGGCGTCCAGCGCGTCGAGGTCCTCACCCCCGGCGGCTTCGACGTCGGAACCCGCTGGCGCGAGACCCGGCGGATGCTCGGCAAGGAGGCCACCGAGGAGATGACGGTGACCGAGTGCGAGCCGCCCGACCGGTACGTGACCGTCGCCGAGTCGCACGGCATGCGGTACGTCTCCGAGCTCACCCTCACCCCCGCGGGCGAGGGCGCCACCCGCCTGCGGATGACGTTCTCCGCCCGGCCCGCCGGCGGCCGCGCCCCCGGCTTCGCCGCCCGGCTGCTCGCCCGCTTCGGAGCGAAAGCGGTCGCGAAAGCGCTCACGAAGGACCTGTCCGAGATCGCGAACGCCGTCGAATCGCGCGCCTGAGCGAACGACCTCGGTCAATTCCTGGCGTCCGTCGGCATGTTCCGATGGAAAATGCCAGAACACCCCCCGAACACCAATGCGTTGAGTAACGTCACGGACACCGCCGTTCGTCCGCGCGCCGCATCGGGAGGGGAGTCCGCATGCCCGGAATCGACGAGTGCCTGATGGAGGCCATGACCCTGCCCGGTGCCCGAGGAGCCTCCCTGGTCGACTGGACCAGCGGACTCGCCCTCGGCACGGCGGGCGAGTCACCGGTCGGCGACCACGAGACGACCGCCGCGGAGACCGCCGAACTTGCCCGCTCCGCAGCCGAGTTCGACTCCTTCACCAAGGGCGACGGAGACCCCGGACCACCCGTCGAGGACCTCATCGTCACCACCCGCGGCGGCTACCACGTCCTCCGCTTCGTCGAGACCTCCTTCGACAGCAGCGTCTTCCTCCACCTCTGGCTCGACCGCGACACCGGCAACCTCGCCCTCGCCCGGATACGCCTCCAGGACCTCGCCGAAAGGCTGGTCCTCGGATGAACGGCACCGCCATAGCCACCAACGCCACCGCCACCACGGCCACCGCCCCCGCCACACCGGTCTCCCCGATGCTGGTCCGCCTCGCCGCCGAGAGGGCCACCGGCGCCCTGCTCCGCGACCACGGCACGCTCTACCTCGTCGACGGCCGCGTCGTGCACGCCGAATCCCCCGCCGCCCCCGGCGTCGACGTCCTCCTCACCACCGGCGGACGCCTCCCCCGCGAGAACTGGGACGAGGCCGTCGACCGCGCCGGCGCCCACCGCGCCGTCGGCCGCTTCCTCGTCGACAGCGGCCGCCTCCACGACGGCGAACTGGAGATCTGCCACCTCGGCGCCGTCTTCGACGCCGCCTTCTTCGCCCTCTCCCCCACCAGCGGACCCACCCGCTTCCGCTACGGGGTCGGGCACTGGTTCGGCACCGTCCGCCCCGTCTCCGCCGAGGCCGTCGAGCGCGAGACCGTCCGCCGCCGCGAACTCCTCGACGCCGTCTGGCCGTACGCCTCCGTCGACACCGCCCCGGTCGTCCCGCGCCCCGCCGCCCCCGGCCAGACCGTCGGCTCCCGCCAGCGCGCCCTGCTCGCCGCCGCCGACGGGGAACGCACCCCGGCCGAACTCGCCCGCCTGCTCGGCCGCCCCGCCTTCCACACGCTCCTCGACGTCCGGCGGCTCGCCGCGGCCGGACTCGTCGAGACCCCGCCCGCACCCGAGGCCGCACCCGCGCCCGTACCCACCCACCTGCCCCCGGAGTACGCGCGGGCGACGGACCCCGACATCGCGCTGCTGCGCCGGCTCCGTGACGCCCTGGAGGCACACCTGTGATGAGGCGTGCCCTGCGCCTGCGCGCCGAAAGGAAACAGCTCATGACGGCAGAAACCGAGGTACTCGGCGAACTCAGACGACTGCGCGCGCGGCTTCCCCAGCTGACCGGGGCGCTCGCCGCCAGCGCCGACGGCCTCGTCCTCGCCCACGACACCGCCGACGGCGAGGCGGAGAGCGTGGCCGCCCTCACGGCGGCGGCGCTCGGCGTCGGCCAGCGGCTGACCGACACCACCGGCCAGGGCCGCTTCCGCGAACTCCTCGTCCGCGGCGAGAACGGCTACGTGGCGACGTACGCGGCCGGCGGCTCCGCCGTCCTGACCCTGCTCGCCGAACCCCGGATCAACGTCGGCCGGCTCCACCTGGAGGCGCGCAGATCCAGCGCGCGGATAGGCGAGCTGGTGGACGGCGCACTGGACCTGAACCGCCTCTGATCACCTGCCCACCGAAAACCGGCACACGGAAAAGACCGAGAAGGAAGACGACACCATGGCGAACACCGAGACGTCCCTCAAGGAAGCCTCCACCATCGACGGCGCGATCGGCGCGGCCCTCGTCGACTACACCAGCGGCATGGCGCTCGGCACGATCGGCGGCGGCAAGGAGCTCGACCTGAACGTGGCGGCGGCGGCCAACACCGACGTCGTACGCGCCAAGGTCAAGGCGATGGAACACCTCGGCCTGAACGACGAGATCGAGGACATCCTCATCACCCTCGGCAAGCACTACCACCTGATCCGGCTGCTCAAGGGACGCAACACCAACGGCCTCTTCCTCTATCTGGCCCTCGACAAGGAACGGGCCAACCTGGCGATGGCCCGCCACCAGCTGAAGAGGATCGAGACCGAACTCGAGGTCTGACGGGCCCCGTCCGCCGGGCCCCGTCCGCCGGGCCCCCGTCGGGCCTATTCGACGAACAACCCCCGAGCCACCGCCTTGGCATCGAACTCCTCCAGGCGCGCCTGCGCGTCGGGGAGTTCGTCGGCCATCGCCTCCAGGAGGACGCGCCCGAGCATCATCGGCGCGCAGGCGGTGTCGAAGGCGAGCCCGGTGCCGACGGCGGCCGGGATCAGCACGTCACTGTGGGCGGCGACGGGCGCGAAGGCCGAGTCGGCGACGGCGACGACCTGGAGCCCCGCCGCCCGCGCGTACTCCAGGGCCTCGACGACCTCCCTGGGGTGCCGGGGCAGCGCGAAACAGAGCAGCGCCGTCGCCCCGGCCCGCACGGCCGCGTCGACGCGGTCCGTGAGCATCGATCCGCCCTCGTCGAGGAGCCGGACGTCCGGGTGGACCTTGGCGGCGAAGTAGGCGAAGCCGCGCGCCTGCGAGGAGGCGGCCCGCAGGCCGAGCACGAGCAGCGGCCGCGAACCGGCGAGCAGCCGCCCGGCGCGCTCGACGGGCGCGGGATCGGCGAGCAGCCCGGCGAGGTGTCGGAGGTTCTCGATCTCGGCCAGCACGGCCTGCTGGTACTCGTTCTCCTGCGCCTCCTGCGGTTCGGCCTCGGGCGGCGCGACCTCCCGCAGGTGCTTGCGGAGCGCGGGATACCCGTCGAAGCCGAGCGCGACGGCGAACCGCGTGACGGACGGCTGGCTGACCCCGGCGAGCTCGGCCAGCTCCACGCTCGACAGGAACGGCACGTCGGCGGCCCGCCGCACCATGCAGTGCGCGATCCGCCGCTGGGTCGGCGTCAGCCGATGCCCCTCGAACAGCGCCTGCAGCCGCCCGGCCGGGCTGTCGCTCATGCCGTCCCCTCACCTATTCAGCCGCCAGAAACCCTGCATAAGGATATGCAGAGCGGTGACGGGAGGGAAAGGGAAGAGCGGCGCGAGGGAGTAGCGCGGGGACCGCCGCACCCCCTGGAAGGGGGGCGGGACGACGGCGGTCCCCGCGAGGGACGCGGGCCCGGGTCAGGGCCGGCCTCCACGTCCGCGACGTCTGAGGAAACCCGGGAGCCGCTCCGGAAGTCCGTGACGCCGACACCCACCAATGTGCCGGACTCGTGTTAAGCGGGTGCTGCGCGAACGTGTCGCGTACGTACCGGTTGCGCGAAGGGCCCGCCCCTCGCGCGAAAGGGCCCGCCGGTCGGCGGGCCCCACGGGTCCTACTTGCCGCCGCCGGCCAGGAAGGCCAGCAGGTCCTGGCGGCTGACGACGCCGGTCGGCTTGCCCTCGACGAGCACGATCGCCGCGTCGGACCTGCCGAGGACGGCCATGAGGGCCGCGGCGGGCTCGCCGGAGCCGACCTGCGGCAGCGGGGCGCTCATGTGCTGCTCCAGCGGGTCCTCCAGAGAGGCCTGCTTCGTGAAGAGGTGGTCGAGGAGCTCCTTCTCGACGACCGAGCCGACGACCTCGGCTGCCATGACGTCGGGGTGGCCGGCGCCGGGCTTCACGATGGGCATCTGGGAGACGCCGTACTCGCGCAGGACCTCGATGGCCTGGCCGACGGTCTCGTCCGGGTGCATGTGGACGAGCGAGGGCATGACGCCCTCCTTGTGCCGCAGGACGTCGGCGACGGTGGCGGTGGAGGTGTCCTCCAGGAAGCCGTGGCCTGCCATCCATTCATCACTGAAGATCTTGGACATGTACCCGCGACCCGAGTCCGGCAGCAGGACCACCACGACGTCGTCGGGGCCGAGTTCGCGGGCGACCTCCAGGGCCGCGACGACGGCCATGCCGCAGGAGCCGCCGACGAGGAGGCCCTCCTCCTTGGCGAGGCGGCGGGTCATCTGGAACGAGTCCTTGTCGGAGACGGCCACGATCCGGTCGGTGACGTTCCGGTCGTAGGCGGTCGGCCAGAAGTCCTCGCCGACGCCCTCGACGAGGTACGGGCGGCCGGAGCCGCCGGAGTAGACGGAGCCCTCCGGGTCGGCGCCGATGACCTTGACCTTCCCGCCGCTGGCCTCCTTGAGGTAGTTGCCGGTGCCGGAGATGGTGCCGCCGGTGCCGACGCCCGCCACGAAGTGGGTGATGCGGCCGTCCGTCTGCTCCCAGAGCTCGGGACCGGTGGTCTCGTAGTGGGAGCGCGGGTTGTTCGGGTTGGAGTACTGGTCGGGCTTCCAGGCGCCGGGCGTCTCACGGACCAGGCGGTCCGAGACGTTGTAGTACGAGTCCGGGTGCTCGGGGTCGACCGCCGTCGGGCAGACCACGACCTCGGCGCCGTACGCGCGCAGCACGTTGATCTTGTCGAGCGACACCTTGTCGGGGCAGACGAAGATGCACTTGTAGCCCTTCTGCTGGGCCACGATCGCCAGGCCGACGCCGGTGTTGCCGGACGTGGGCTCGACGATGGTGCCGCCCGGCTTGAGCTCGCCGCTCGCCTCGGCGGCCTCGATCATGCGCACGGCGATGCGGTCCTTGACCGAACCGCCGGGGTTGAAGTACTCGACCTTGGCCAGAACGGTCGCCTGAATGCCCGCTGTGACGTTGTTGAGCTTCACCAGCGGGGTGTTGCCGACGAGGCTGATCATCGAGTCGTGGAATTGCACCGTAATCTCCGGGGTCTCCGTAATGGTGTGGCCAGCGTATGCGTAGTCGGAGCTCCTTACGGGGCAGTTAGACCCTGAACGGCTTGAACGACGCGAAGGAGGTGACGGCCCCATGTCGAGGGCGCGGGTGGCGCGGAGGATCGCCGCGGGTGCGGCGTACGGCGGTGGGAGCATCGGTCTCCTCGGGGTGGCGGCGGTCGGTCTCCTGCTGACCGAGATGCACCTGGCGAAGAGGTCGGTGGGGAACGGGACGGCGCCGCTGCCGCCCGTGGCGGACGGTCTGTACGGCCGTTCCTTCGGTACGGAGAACCCGCTGCGGCTGGCCCTTCTGGGTGATTCCACGGCGGCGGGCCAGGGAGTCCGGCGGACGGGGCAGACGCCGGGGGCGCTGCTCGCCTCGGGGCTGTCCGCCGTGGCGGAGCGGCCGGTGGTGCTGCGGAACGTGGCGCTGTCGGGGGCGCGCTCGGACGACCTGGAGCGGCAGGTGTCGCTGCTGCTCGCGCAGCCCTCGGGTCCCCCGGACGTGTGCGTGATCATGATCGGGGCGAACGACGTGACGCACCGGATGTCGCCGACGGAGTCGGTCCGGCTCCTGGCGGCGGCGGTCCGGCGGCTGCGGACGGCGGGCGCGGAGGTCGTGGTCGGGACCTGCCCGGACCTGGGGACGATCGAGCCGGTCTACCAGCCGCTGCGCTGGCTGGCCCGGCGGGTGTCCCGGCAGCTGGCGGCGGCGCAGACGATCGTGGTGGTGGAGCAGGGCGGGCGGACGGTGTCGCTGGGCGACCTGCTGGGTCCCGAGTTCGCGGAGAACCCGCGCGAGATGTTCGGCGTGGACAACTACCACCCCTCGGCGGAGGGGTACGCGACGGCGGCGATGGCGGTGCTGCCGACGCTGTGCGCGGCGCTCGGCGTCTGGCCGGAGACGGACCGGGTGGAGCCGGCCCGGCGGGAGGGCGTGCTGCCGGTGGCGAAGGCGGCCGCGGCGGCGGCGAAGCGGGCGGGCACGGAGGTCACGGCGGTCCGGGCGCCGTGGGCGCTGCTCAAGCACCGGCGTCGTCGGCACCTGACGGCGGCGGAGGCCCCGGAGTCGGCGGCCCCGGAGTCGGCGGCCCCGGAGTCGGCTGCCGCGGAGTCGCCGGCCGCGGAGTCGGCGGCCCCGGAGCCGCCGGCCGCGGCGCCGGAGGGTCTGCAGACCCGGCCCCAGCCCCGTGGGTAGGTGTCCGCCCGGGCGTCCCCGCGCCCGCCCGGGCGGGCGGGCGGCTGAGCGCCCGACTCAGCGCCCGGCTGAGCGCCCGCTTAGAAAAGAGGCCCGTGTCACACCTTCGCGCCGGTGACCCGTGCGGTACGTACGGGTAACTTCCCTTTCTGTCCGCTCACTCCGCACCCTCATGGAGCCGTGATGCCCGAAGCCGTGATCGTCTCGACCGCCCGTTCGCCCATCGGCCGGGCCTTCAAGGGCTCCCTCAAGGACCTGCGGCCGGACGACCTCACCGCGACCATCGTCCAGGCCGCCCTGGCGAAGGTGCCCGAGCTGGACCCGCGGGACATCGACGACCTGATGCTGGGCTGCGGCCTGCCGGGCGGCGAGCAGGGCAACAACCTGGGCAGGATCGTTTCCGTGCGGATGGGCATGGACCACCTGCCGGGCTGCACGATCACCCGTTACTGCTCCTCCTCGCTCCAGACCTCCCGCATGGCGCTGCACGCCATCAAGGCCGGCGAGGGCGACGTGTTCATCTCGGCCGGTGTCGAGATGGTCTCCCGCTTCACCAAGGGCAACTCGGACTCCCTGCCGGACACGCACAACCCGTTCTTCGCCGAGGCCGAGGCCCGCACCAAGGCCGTCGCCGAGTCCGAGGGCTCGACCTGGCACGACCCGCGCGAGGACGGCGTCGTCCCGGACGCCTACATCGCGATGGGCCAGACCGCGGAGAACCTGGCCCGCCTCAAGGGCATCAGCCGCCGGGAGATGGACGAGTTCGGCGTACGGTCGCAGAACCTCGCCGAGCAGGCCATCAAGAACGGCTTCTGGGAGCGCGAGATCACCCCGGTGACGCTGCCGGACGGCACGGTCGTCTCGACGGACGACGGCCCGCGCGCGGGCGTCACCCTGGAGGGCGTGGAGGGCCTCAAGCCGGTCTTCCGCCCCGACGGCCTGGTCACCGCCGGCAACTGCTGCCCGCTGAACGACGGCGCCGCCGCGCTCGTGATCATGTCGGACACGAAGGCCCGCGAACTCGGCCTGACCCCGCTGGCCCGGATCGTCTCCACCGGCGTCTCCGGCCTCTCCCCCGAGATCATGGGCCTCGGCCCGGTCGAGGCGTCGAAGCAGGCCCTGAAGCGCGCCGGCCTGACGATCGGCGACATCGACCTGGCGGAGCTGAACGAGGCCTTCGCGGCCCAGGTCATCCCCTCGTACCAGGAGCTCGGCCTCGACCTGGACAAGGTGAACGTCAACGGTGGCGCCATCGCCGTCGGCCACCCCTTCGGCATGACGGGCGCCCGCATCACGACCACGCTGATCAACAGCCTCCAGTTCCACGACAAGCAGTTCGGCCTGGAGACGATGTGCGTGGGCGGCGGCCAGGGCATGGCCATGGTGATCGAGCGCCTGTCCTGACCCCGCACCCTCTAACCGTCCCGTGTTAGAGCCGTGACCTAATCTCCCCCAGGATGTGACCTACGTCCCGGGGGAGGTTTGTTTTCGCAGGTCAGAGCCGTTTCGGGACTAAACGCCAGGCAGAAATACCTGTCCAATTCGTGACGTAATGCACTGACAGCTCGTACCGCCTCACGACAAGCTGATGTAGGAAGTCGGGGGATCGACTCGGAATCGGGAGTACGTCAGTGAGCGCCATGTCTCTTGCCCTGCTGCTGACCACGGCCGCTGCCACGGCCGTGGGCGCTGCTGCCCTGCACGCCGTCCACGGTCTCCGCAAGGAGGTCACCGCCCTGCGCGGCGAGCTCGCGACGGGCCACGGCGCCGCGGTCCCCGCGGCCCGCGCCACTCCGGCCGCGGAGATACGGGCCGCGGTCACGGAGGCGCTGGCGGAGGAGCGCGAGCGCGAGCTCGCGGAGGCGCGGGCCTTCTGGGCCGCGCAGGAGGCCCGGGACGCGGCCGACGCCCCGTCCCTCCTCGGCGGGCTCGGCGGCCCGGTCGAGGACGGCCCCTTCTTCGTCCCGCGCCAGGCCGACTTCGCCGGCCTGGAGGCGATGGCCCTGGAGGCGATGGAGGCCGAGGCCGCCGCGCTCGACGGCGCCGACAGCCTGAACGACTTCGCGGACGCCCTGGACGAGTTCCCCGAGGACTCGGCCGAGCTGGCCGCGGCCCGCCGCCGCCACCCCTCGCACCCGGACTTCGTGCCGGTGCAGACCCCGGTCGTCACCGACCACGAGCGGACCGTCGCCCGCCTGGAGGAGCTCGCGGACACGCGGACGGCCCTGACGGACGTGCGCCCCGGCCCGCTCGGCACCCTGGACGTGTACGTCTTCGCCGACGGCACCACGCTCTGCATGACCCCCGGCCACCGCGAGACCGCGGAGCGCCTCGCCGAGGCCCTGCGCTCCGGCCGGACCCCGGTCCTGCTCGGCGGTTCGGGCGTCTCGGGCGCCTTCGCGCTGACCTTCTCGTACGGCGACACGGACGAGGAGAACGTCTACATCCTCGCGGACCGGGTGATCGCCTCCCTCTGAGCCCGGACGGGCTCCGAGGGGCCTCAGAGCCCCGAGCGCCCCTGCGCCTCCCGTACGAGCCGAACGGCCTCGTCCAGCTCCCCCCCGTGGGAGCCGGCCGGGGCCGTTCGCAGGATCTCGGCCAGGTCGTTCCCGGCGACGACGAGCTGGTCGGCGACGGTGAAGACGCCCGCGTCCGGCATCGTCAGGGGCTCGCGGTCCGGGTCCTCGGCGCGCTGGGCGCGCGCCGCGAGCTCCCGGGCGAGGGCGAGCCCCTCGGCCGCCGCCCCGCGCTGGAGCCGGCTCTGCGGGGCGGCCCGCAGCCGGTCGGCGAAGCGCTCGACGGCGACGGTCAGTTCACTCGTATCACTCACGCCGTGACCCTACGGCACGAGGCGCGGTCCTCACTTCGCGTGCCGGCCGAGGAAGTCCCTGACCAGCTCCGCGATCTCCTCGCCGTGGGTCTCCAGGGCGAAGTGGCCCGCGTCGAGGAGGTGGATCTCCGCGTCCGGGAGGTCCCGGGCGAAGGCCTCCGCGCCGGCCGGTCCGAAGATCTCGTCGCCGCGCCCCCAGGCCGCGAGGAGCGGCGGGCGGTGGGTGCGGAAGTACTCCTGGAAGGCCGGGTAGCCGTCCAGGTTGAACTGGTAGTCCCAGAACAGCTGGAGCTGGATCTCCTTGTTGCCGGGCCGGTCGAGGCCGGCCTGGTCGAGGGTCCAGGCCTCGGGCGCGAGCCGGTCGAGCCGGTCGGCGGGGACGCCGTGGGTGTACTGCCAGTGGGTCGCCTCGGCCGTGAGCAGCTCGCGCACGCCCGCCTCGTTGGCCTCGCGGTCCTTGGCGTGGGCGAAGAGGACGTCCCAGAAGGGCGTGAAGCCCTCCAGGTAGGCGTTGCCGCTCTGGGTGACGATCGCGGTGACGCGCTCGGGGTTCCGGGAGGCGATCTTCAGGCCGATCGGGGCCCCGTAGTCCTGGATGTAGAGCGCGAAGCGGTCGACGCCGAGGTGGTCGAGGAGCTTCAGGGTGATCTCGGTCAGCTTCTCGAAGCTGTACGCGAAGTCCGCGACGGCCGGTGCGGCGGAGGCGCCGAAGCCGATGTGGTCGGGGGCGATCAGGTGGTACGAGTCCGCCAGCTCGGCGATCAGGTTCCGGTACATGTGCGAGCTGGACGGGAAGCCGTGCAGCAGGACGAGGGTGGGGTTGGCCGGGTCGCCGGCCTCCCGGTAGAAGACGTCGAGCCCGTCGATGGCGACGGTGTGGGTGCGCTGGGCGAAGGCGGACATGACTGACTCCCCATTTCGGTTTCCCGGTCGAGAGAACGACCGTTCTCCCGATGCCCTGTAGACTACGAGAACGATGGTTCTCCACGCAAGGGGTGGTCGGGAATGGATGCGGAAACCGCCGAGCTGAAGCTGCTCGACACGGCGGAGCGACTCTTCGACGAGCGGGGGGTGCAGTCGGTCGGCATGGACGCGATCCGCACGGCGTCCGGCGTCTCGCTCAAACGGCTCTACCAGGTCTTCCCGTCCAAGGAGCTGCTCGTGGAAGCGGTCCTGAGGCGCCGCGACGAGGCCGTACGGGCCGCCGTGGCCTCCCATGGCTCCCAGGCCGCCGACGGGCCGTACGAGCGCGCCCTGGCCGTCTTCGACTGGCTCGCCGAGTGGTTCGCGGAGCCCGACTTCCGCGGGTGCGCGTTCATCAACACCTTCGGGGAGCTCGGCGGGGTCGCCCCGGCGGTCGCCACGATCGCCCGCGACCACAAGGAGGCCCTGCGGTCCTACTTCGCGGCCCAGACCGACGCCCTCGGCGCCCCGCCCGCCCTCGCCGACCAGCTGGCCCTGCTCGCCAACGGCGCCATGGCCGTCGCCGGGATCACCGGTTCCCCCGAACCGGCCGGCCAGGCCAAGGCCGCGGCCCGGGTCCTCCTCGACGCCGCCACGGCGTAGCGGGTACGCGAAAGGGCCCGCCCGGCACGAAGCCGGACGGGCCCTTCCCCCGAGTCGGGGGCCCCGTTACGGGGTGGGTCAGTCGTCGCCCTGGAGGATCGACAGGAGACGCAGCATCTCCAGGTAGATCCAGACCAGCGTCATGGTCAGACCGAAGGCGGCCAGCCAGGCCTCCTCGCGCGGCGCGCCGTAGGTCACGCCGTCCTCGACCTGCTTGAAGTCGAGGGCGAGGAAGCAGGCGCCCAGGATGACGCCGATGACACCGAAGAGGATGCCGAGGCCACCGCTGCGGAAGCCGAGGCCGTCACCGCCGGCGAAGACCTGGAACAGCAGGTTCACCAGCATGAGCAGCATGAAGCCCATGGCGGCGGCCATCACGAAGCCGTAGAAGCGGCGGTTGACCCGGATCCAGCCCATCTTGTAGGCGATCAGGACGCCGGCGAAGACCGCCATCGTGCCCAGGACCGCCTGGATGACCACGCCGTCGGCGATGTACGTCGAGACGGCGGCCGAGATGACGCCGAGGAAGACGCCCTCGAAGGCCGCGTAGCCCAGGATCAGGGCCGGGGACGGCTTGCGCTTGAAGGACTGCACCATCGCCAGGACGAAGGCGACCAGGGCGGCGCCGATGGCGATGCCGTAGGACTTGCCCAGGTTGGCCTCGTCGACCGGCAGGAGGAACCAGGACAGGACGGCGGTGAGCACGACCGTGCCGAGCGTCATGGCCGTACGGCTCACGACGTCGTCGATCGTCATCACGTTGCCGCGGGCCTGCTGGGGGGCGCCGAGCGCGGCGTCCTGCGGGGCGTACGGGTTGGTCGCGTACGGGTTGGTGGTCGCGCCCTCGGCGTACGGGTTGCCCGTCGCGTACGGGTTGGCTCCGACGGCGGGGCCCCCGGCCTGCGGCTGCTGCGCGGTCACGCCCACGTGGCCGTTGTCGCGGCTGAACCCCCGTCGCGAGAAGACCGGGTTGCTGCTCCTCATCTCACTCCTCCATGGCAGACCGCACGGCGCGGCCTTGCGTCAAGAGTAATGCGTAGGCAAAGGAAACTCCCTAGTGCTCGGGGAGGATCTTTTTCCCGAGCGGGAGCGGAGAGGACGAGGGACGTGCCCGGGCCCCAGGCACTCGCCTGCGGCCCGGTGGTGCCCGGAACCGGATTCGAACCGGTACGACCCGAGGGTCAGCGAGGTTTAAGCTCGCGGTGTCTGCCAAATTCCACCATCCGGGCCCGCCGCGAGACCTCCGCGTTGGCACAGGAGCCTATCGGGGCCCTTCCCCCGTTCAGCGGAACATCGGCCCGATGTTGTCTTATTTTATTGACGTCTGAGGGTGCGTCAGTGCAGGTGGAGGCGTTTTCCCCGAACTGTGACGGGGCTCGCAGGCGCAAAGCCACACCCCTGGGAATGACGAAAACTCGTCGCAGGTCTGTCACCTCCACGGGGAGCCCCGCGACACGGTCGCGTCAGGGGCGGCGTCATACCTCAGGAGGACGGCGAGACCCCCTGGTCCGACTCCAGACTGTCCCGGGAACGGGCACGTGGAGGGACGTCTCGCGGCGGAACGGCCGAGACGATGGAGGAGTTCCCAGCAGCCCGCAGCGACAGGAGTCCTCCTCGTGACCACCACCCCCACCGTGCCCCGCGCCACCGCGGTGGCCGCCCGCGCCACCGACCTCTCCAAGGTCTACGGACAGGGCGAGACGCAGGTGGTCGCGCTCGACCACGTCACCGTCGACTTCCGGCAGGGCGAGTTCACCGCGATCATGGGCCCCTCGGGCTCCGGCAAGTCCACGCTCATGCACTGCGTCGCCGGCCTGGACTCCTTCTCCTCCGGCTCCGTGCGGATCGGCGAGACCGAGCTCTCCACCCTCAAGGACAAGCAGCTCACCCAGCTCCGCCGGGACAAGATCGGCTTCATCTTCCAGGCGTTCAACCTGCTGCCGACCCTGACGGCGCTGGAGAACATCACGCTGCCGATGGACATCGCGGGCCGCAAGCCGGACAAGCAGTGGGTCCAGCAGGTCATCGACATGCTCGGCCTCTCCGGCCGCCTCTCCCACCGCCCCTCCGAGCTCTCCGGCGGCCAGCAGCAGCGCGTGGCCGTGGCCCGCGCCCTCGCCTCCCGCCCCGAGATCATCTTCGGCGACGAGCCCACCGGAAACCTGGACTCCCGCTCCGGCGCCGAGGTCCTCGGATTCCTCCGCAACTCGGTCCGCGAGCTCGGCCAGACCGTCGTCATGGTCACCCACGACGCCGTCGCCGCCTCCTACGCGGACCGCGTCATCTTCCTCGCCGACGGCCGGATCGTCGACGAGATGCTGCGCCCGACGGCGGACGGCGTCCTCGACCGCATGAAGGCCTTCGACGCCAAGGGCCGTACGAGCTGACGCGGACCTGAGGGCACCCCGCCCTCCCCGCTCCCGTACCCCGCCCTTCCCCAGCTCCCAGGACCCAGGACCTCACCCATGTTCCGTACCGCCCTGCGCAACGTGCTCGCGCACAAGGCGAGGCTGCTGATGACCGTCCTCGCCGTCATGCTCGGCGTGGCCTTCGTCTCCGGCACCCTCGTCTTCACCGACACCCTCTCGAACGCCTTCCGCGGCCAGGCGGCGAAGAGCTACGACGACGTCGCCGTCGCCGTCGACATGTCGCCGAACGCCGAGGAGGCCCAGAAGACCCCCGGCCTCTCGCAGGCCGTCGTCGACAAGGTCGCCGCACTCGACGGCGTCGCCTCCGTCTCCCCGCGCGTCTCCGGCTTCGCCGGCGTCCCCGGCAAGGACGGCAAGCTCCTCGGCAGCGGCTGGTCCAACAAGGGCGTCAACTTCGCCCCGGGCACCGACGGCAAGGACCGCGCGTTCGTCTTCACCGCGGGCGACGGTCCGGCGCGCGACTCGCAGATCGCGCTCGACAAGGAGACCGCCGACAAGGGCGGCTACAAGGTCGGCGACACCGTCCGCGTCGCGACCAACGGCCCGGTGAAGGAGTACACCCTCTCCGGCGTCTTCACGACCGAGGACGGCGCCGTCAACGCCGGCGGCAGCCTCGTCGTCTTCGACACCCCCGTCGCCCAGAAGCTCTACCTGAAGCCGGGCTACTTCCAGAACCTCAACGTCACCGCCACCCCCGGCACCGACGCGGACAAGCTGCGCGACGAGGTCCTCACGGTCGTCCCGAAGGCGGCCACCGCCCAGACCGGCGCCGACCTCGCCGCCCAGGAGGCCCGCCAGATCGAGGACGGCCTCGGCGCCCTCAACCAGGTGCTCCTCGCCTTCGCCGGCATCGCCCTCTTCGTCGGCGTCTTCCTGATCTCCAACACCTTCACGATGCTCGTCGCCCAGCGCACCAAGGAACTGGCCCTGATGCGCGCGGTCGGTGCCTCGCGCAAGCAGATCACCCGCTCCGTCCTCGTCGAGGCCGGTGTCGTCGGCCTCGTCGCCGCCGCCGTCGGCTACGTCCTCGGCATCGGCCTCGCGGCCGGCCTCCGCTCCGGCATGAGCGCCTTCGGCATGAAGGTCCCGGACGGCGAGCTCGTCATCGGCGCCACCCCCGCGATCGCCGCCTTCGGCGTCGGCGTCCTCATCACCATGCTCGCCGCCTGGCTGCCCGGCCGCCGGGCCGCGAAGATCCCGCCGGTCGCCGCGATGAGCAGCGTCCACGCCACCGCCAGCACCAAGTCCCTCGTCGTCCGGAACTCCATCGGCGCCGTGTTCACCGCGCTGGGCGCGGTCGGCATCGTCGCCGGTGCGGGCCAGGGCGGCGACGACGGCCGCATGCTGATCGCGGGCGGCGCCTTCCTCACCCTCCTCGGCGTGATCGTCCTGATCCCGTTCCTGTCGCGGCCCGTGATCGCCGTGATCCGCCCCTTCTTCGTGAAGGCCTTCGGGGTCTCCGGCAAGCTCGCCGGGCTCAACGCGGTCCGCAACCCGCGCCGCACCGGCGCCACCGCCTCCGCGCTCGCCATCGGCCTCACCCTGGTCACCGGCCTCTCCGTGCTCGGCTCGACCGTCGGCACCGCCCTGGACAAGATGACCGTCGACCAGATCAAGGCCGACTACATGATCTCCATGGCGAGCGGCACCGGTCTCGGCGAGGACGCCGTCACCGCCCTGGAGAAGGCCCCCGGCGTCGCCGCGGTCTCCCCGCAGCAGGCCGGCTCGCTCGACATCAAGGGGACGTACACCTCCGCCTCCGGCGTCACCCCCGGCGACGTCGAGCAGGTCCTCAAGCTGGACGTCGTGAACGGCTCCCTGGCCTCCCTGGGCAAGGGCCAGATCGCCGTCGAGCGGGGAACCGCCGAGAAGCGCGGCATCAAGGTCGGCGACACCGTCCCGGTCGAGTACCTCGACAAGAAGAAGGACAAGCTGACCGTCGGCGCGACCTTCGAGGGCACCGAGTTCGTCTCGCCCGTCCTGATCGACCGCGCGATCCTGAGCGCCCACGACTCCGAGGTCTACATCCCGCAGGTCTTCGTGAAGATGGACGGCGGCGCGAGCACGGCCGGCGAGCGGGCCCTGTCGAAGGCCATGGGTGACAACCCGGCGATCTCGGTCATGGACCACAAGGAGATCCGCGACACCTTCGGCGGCCAGATCAACATGCTCCTGAACATCGTGTACGGGCTCCTCGCGATGGCCCTGCTCATCGCCGTCCTCGGCGTCGTCAACACCCTGGCGATGTCCGTCTTCGAGCGCCAGCAGGAGATCGGCATGCTCCGCGCGATCGGTCTCGACCGCCGCCGCGTGAAGCGGATGGTCCGCCTGGAGGCCGTCGTCATCTCGGTCTTCGGCGCGGTCGTCGGCATCGGTCTCGGCGCCTTCCTCGGCTGGGCCATCGGCGAGACCTTCAAGAACAGCCTGCCGGGCTACGCGCTGGTCCTGCCCTGGGACCGGATCGGCCTCTTCCTGGTCCTGGCCGCCGTGGTCGGCGTCCTCGCCTCCCTGTGGCCGGCCCGGAGCGCGGCGAAGCTGAACATGCTCTCCGCGATCAAGGCCGAGTAGTACCCCGTACGACGCCGAAGGGCCGTGTTCCCGCGGGAACACGGCCCTTCGCCATGTCTCACACCTTCTCGTTCCACACCCTCGGCCGCAGCGCCGTCCCGCTCGTCCCCGACACCGGGGTCCTCACGGCGAGGAACTGGTTCACGCCGATCCGGTTCCGCTCGAAGGAGACGGCCGAGGCCGCCATGTAGAGCCGCCAGATCCGGGCCCGGCCGGGCGAGGTGAGCCGGACCGCGCGGGCCCAGTCGGCCTCCAGGTTGGCGACCCAGCGGCGGAGCGTGAGCGCGTAGTGCTCGCGGATCGCCTCGACGTCGCGGACCTCGAATCCGGCGGCCTCCAGGGTGGAGAGGGTGCGGCCCATGGGGGCGAGCTCGCCGTCGGGGAACACGTACGCGTCGATGAACGGGTCGATCGCGTAGGCCGACTCGTCGGGCTCGGGGCGGCGCGAGATCTGGTGGTTCAGGAGCCGCCCGCCGGGCTTGAGGAGCCCGTACAGCGTGTCCGCGTACTCCCGGTACTTCGCCTCGCCGACGTGCTCGGCCATGCCGATCGAGGAGATCGCGTCGTACGGGCCGTCGTCGACGTCCCGGTAGTCCTGGACGCGGATCTCGACGAGGTCGGTGAGGCCCTCGTCGGCGACGCGCTTGCGGGCGTAGGCGGCCTGTTCGCGGGAGAGGGTGACGCCGACGACCCGGGCGCCGTGGGCGCGGGCCGCGTGGATCGCCATGGAGCCCCAGCCGCAGCCGACGTCGAGGAGCCGGTCGCCCTCGGAGAGGTTCAGCTTGCGGGCGATGAGGTCGAGCTTGTCGTGCTGGGCCTCCTCCAGGGTCCCGTCCCGCGTCCAGTACGCGCAGCTGTAGACCATGGAGGGGCCGAGGACGATCTCGTAGAAGTCGTTGCCCACGTCGTAGTGGTGACTGATCGCCTGCTTGTCGCGGCGGCGGGTGTGGCGGCTGCCGGTGCGGCCGCGCACCTCCTCGGCGGGCGGCGGCGGGGGCGGCAGGGGTCCGGCGAGCCGGAACAGGGTGCGGACGGCGGTACGGATCCGGGGGTCGGCCAGCGATTCCCGGACGGCCGCGAGGCGGCTCCTGGTCTCCCCCGGGCGCTCCCAGAGGACGCCCGACAGGCGGTCGAGGACCTCGTACAGATCGCCTTCGACGTCGATCTCGCCGGCCACCCAGGCACGGGCGAGGCCGAGTTCGCCGGGCTTCCAGATCAGCCTCCGCAGGGCGCGGCGGTCGCGGACGATCAGGACCGGGGCCCCGGGCGGCCCGGCCTCGCTGCCGTCCCAGGCCCGCAGTCGCACCGGGAGCGGTCCGCCGAGGAGCTCCCCGGCGAGAGTCGTCAGCCGCGACGCGGCGTCGGCCATGATGCACACCTCCGTGATCTCGTGCCCCAGAAATGCTCGTCACCAGGGGAACACCCTCCGTGGAGGATTCCCTTCCCGGCGCAGCGCGACGCGTGGCGGCTCCCGCCGGAAAACACGCGAAGGGCCGTCCGCACCACGGATGGCGGACGGCCCTTTTACGGCCTTGCGTGTACTGCTGGGTACTGCTGGGCACTGCGGGTGTGACGAGGTGTCGCGGGGTGCTACGGCCCGGTGTTCAGGAGGCCTTGGCCTTCTCCTGCGCCGGCGCGGCCGGGGCGGGAGCGGGCTTGGCGGCCTCGTAGAACTCCTCGCGCGGCGTCTCCATGGCGCCGAGCGAGACGACCTCGCGCTTGAGGAACATGCCGAGGGTCCAGTCGGCGAAGACGCGGATCTTGCGGTTGAAGGTCGGCATCGCCATGCCGTGGTAGCCACGGTGCATGTACCAGGCGAGACGGCCCTTGAGCTTGATCTTCATCTTGCCCATGACGATCATGGCGACGCCCTTGTGCAGACCGAGACCGGCCACCGCGCCCTTGTTGGCGTGGCTGTAGTCCTTCTGCGGGAAGCCGCGCATGCCGGCCACGACGTTGTCGCCGAGGACCTTGGCCTGACGCAGGGCGTGCTGGGCGTTCGGCGGGCACCAGGCGCGCTCGGCCGGGACGCCGGCCTTGATCGCGGCCAGGTCCGGGACCTGGGCGTTGTCGCCCGCGGCCCAGACGTAGTCCATGCCGTTGACCTGGAGCTTCTCGTTGCAGTCCACGTGGCCGCGGGGGCCGAGCGGCAGACCGAAGCGGGAGAGCGCCGGGTTCGGCTTCACACCGGCGGTCCAGACGATCGTGTTGGAGTCGACCTCGAGGCCGTTCTTCAGCACGACGTGGCCGTCGACGCAGGAGTCCATGGACGTCTGCAGGTAGATCTCGATCCCGCGGGACTCCAGGTGCTCCTTGCCGTACTGGCCGAGCTTGGGGCCCACCTCGGGGAGGATCTTGTCGGCCGCGTCGACCAGCACGAAGCGCATGTCCTCGCGGGACACGTTCGTGTAGTACTTCGCGGCGTCGCGCGCCATGTCCTCGACCTCGCCGATCGTCTCGGCGCCGGCGAAGCCACCGCCGACGAAGACGAAGGTCAGCGCCTTGCGGCGGACCTCCTCGTCGGTGGTCGAGTCGGCCTTGTCGAGCTGCTCGAGGACGTGGTTGCGCAGGCCGATGGCCTCCTCGATGCCCTTCATGCCGATGCCCTGCTCGGCGAGGCCGGGGATCGGGAAGGTGCGGGAGACCGCGCCCATCGAGATGACCAGGTAGTCGAACGGCAGCTCGTACGCCTCGCCGACGAGCGGCGCGATCGTGGCGACCTTGCGGTCCTGGTCGATGGTGGTGACCCGGCCGGTGAGCACCTCCGCTCCGCGGACGACGCGTCGCAGCGGGACGACGACGTGACGCGGCGAGATGCTGCCGGCGGCGGCTTCGGGCAGGAAGGGCTGGTAGGTCATGTACGACCGCGGGTCGACGACCGTGACGGTCGCTTCCGCGTAGCGCATCTTCTTGAGGATGCGCCGAGCTGCGTACAGGCCTACGTACCCGCCGCCTACTACGAGGATCCTGGGACGCTCCGTGGTGCTCATGAGATCGAGTATCCACCCCGCCCGAGGGGGGTGCTCGTGCGCCCCTTCACAAGGTCTCTGCACACCTCTGCTACACTCCGCCGCCCACGTGATCCAGGTCATGGTCCCGCAAAGGAACCGAGGTGCGGTCGCGAACGTTGTTCACCCCTCGTGGCCTGGTCTGGAGAGCCCTCCGTAACCCCATGAGGCGAGGTGCGTTCACACGATGGAAACAGCGAGCGAAGTGGGCCCGGGACCTGCGAAAGGGCCCCGAGGCACCCCCCGGAGGGCCTAAAGACCCTCCTTGGACGCCATCAGGGCCCTTTTCCTTGTGAAGAACTTCACGAACCTTTCCCGACGGGGTGTCGCCGGAGGGCTCGATAGGTGCCCGCTATGCGACGGATAGGGCGATCCCATCGAGGATGTCGTGCTCGCTGACGACGACCTCGGAGGCGCCGACCCGCTCGACGATCTCGCGCAGGACGAGCGCCCCGGCGATGATCACGTCCACCCGCCCGGGGTGGATGACCGGAATCGCCGCCCGCTCGTCGTGGGTGGAGGCGAGGAGCCGGTCGGCGACCTCGGCGACCTGGGCGGCGGAGATCCGGGCGTGGTGGATCTTCGTGGAGTCGTACGCGGGGAGCCCGAGCGCGATCGCGGCGACCGTGGTGACCGAGCCGGCGAGGCCGACGAGGGTCTCCGCCGAGGTGATCGGCACGGTCTCGGCGGCCAGGTCGAGGGCGGCCCGCACGTCGGCGCGGATCGCCTCGGCCTCCTCGGCGGTCGGCGGGTCGTGGCGGACGTGCCGCTCGGTGAGCCGGACGCAGCCGATGTCGACGGAGCGGGCGGCCTCGACGTGCCGGTTGCCGACGACGAACTCGGTGGAGCCGCCGCCGATGTCCACGACGAGCCGCAGGTCGTCGCCGTGGAGCTCGCCGGTGGCGCCGGTGAAGGAGAACTCGGCCTCCTGGTCGCCGGTGATGACCTCGGGCTCGACGCCCAGGATCTCCACGACCCCGTTCACGAACTCCTCGCGGTTCTCCGCGTCGCGCGAGGCGGAGGTGGCGACGAAGCGGAGCCTGTCGGGGCCGACCCCGAACTCCGTGAGGACCTCGGCGTACGCGCGGCAGGCCGCGAAGGTGCGCTCCAGGGCCTCGGGGGCGAGGCGCCCGGTCTTGTCCACGCCCTGGCCGAGCCGGACGATCGTCATCCGGCGGTCCAGCTCGACGAGGTCGCCCGTCGCCGGGTCGAGGTCCGCCACGAGGAGGCGGATGGAGTTCGTACCGCAGTCGATTCCGGCGACCCGGGTCACTCGCCCTTCTCCTCTTCCTTGGCGGCGTCGCCGCACGGGGTGACGCAGGCGCCCTTCGCCCACCACTCGGGCAGCATCGCGAGCGCCTCGTCGCCGAAGGGGTTCACGCCCGGACCGGCGACCAGCGAGTGGCCGACGAGGACGTGCAGGCACTTCACCCGGTCCGGCATGCCGCCGGCGCTCGGGAAGCCCTCCAGGACCTCGATCGCGTCGCGGCGCGCGATGTAGTCCTCGTGCGCGGCGCGGTAGGCGGCGGCGAGCTCCGGGTCGGTGGCGAGCCGGGCCTGCATCTCCTTCATGACCCCGTTGGCCTCCAGGGTGCCGATGGCCGAGGCCGCCTTGGGGCACGTGAGGTAGTACGTGGTCGGGAAGGGGGTGCCGTCGGGCAGCCGGGGCGCGGTCTCGACGACGTCCGGCTGGCCGCACGGGCAGCGGTGCGCGATGGCGCGCAGGCCGCGCGGCGGACGGCCGAGCTGGAGCTCGAAGGCCTCGATGTCCGTCGCGGTGGGCTCGGTGCGCTCGGTCTGCGGAGGGGGCGTTTCCATGTCTGCTGTCTGCCTTGCTCGGTGTGTCGCGGAGGGGTGTCGCGGAGGGATGTCGCGGACGGGTGTCACCTCGGGCGGCGGGCCTCAGGGCCTGTCGGCCTTGTCGACGCCGTCCCAGAGGTTGTCGTACCAGGGGCGGTCCGCCGCCTCCTGGCCGGCGCGGGGCCGCTGCTCCGCGTCGGGGTCGTTCACGGTGAAGCCGGTCTCGCCGGGGAGCACGTAGTGCAGGTGCTCACGGGCGAGGCGCCGGACGTAGGCCGGGTCCTGGAGGCGGGCCTTCTCGTCCTTCAGCTCCTCGACGCGCCGCGCGGTCTCGGCGGCCCTGCGCTCCTGGTCGGCGATCTCGCCCTGCTGGGAGACGTAGCTCCGCATCGGGTAGGCGAGCGCGACGACCAGGGAGCAGACGACGAGGGCGAGGAAGGCCGCGCGGCCGGTGAGCCGGGAGCGACGGGCCTGCCGTCGGGTCTGCGAGCGGTAGACACGGGCCGCGGTCTGCTCGCCGAGCAGCTTGATCCGGGTCGCGGTCGAGAACCGGTCCCGGTCCTTCACGGCCATGTCGAGTCGCCTCCCCTGTTCATGCGTACGTCCCCGCACACGGTACGGGACCGAGTACGGGGACGTACGTATCCAAGGCGTCAGGCGATGTCCGCCCGGATCAGCCCTTGAAGCGCGGGAAGGCGCTGCGGCCGGCGTAGACCGCGGCGTCGTCGAGGATCTCCTCGATGCGCAGGAGCTGGTTGTACTTGGCGACGCGGTCCGAGCGGGCCGGGGCGCCGGTCTTGATCTGGCCGCAGTTCACGGCGACCGCGAGGTCGGCGATGGTGACGTCCTCGGTCTCGCCGGAGCGGTGGGACATCATGCACTTGAAGCCGTTGCGCTGGGCGAGCTCGACGGCGTCGAGGGTCTCGGTCAGCGAACCGATCTGGTTGACCTTGACCAGGAGGGCGTTCGCGGTGCCCTCCTCGATGCCGCGGGCCAGACGCTCCGGGTTGGTGACGAAGAGGTCGTCGCCGACGATCTGGACCTTGGAGCCCAGCTTGTCGGTGAGGACCTTCCAGCCCGCCCAGTCGTCCTCGAACAGCGGGTCCTCGATGGAGACCATCGGGTACGCGGCGACGAGCTCCTCGTAGTACTCGGTCATCTCGGCGGCCGAGCGGGACTTGCCCTCGAACTCGTACTTGCCGTCCTTGTAGAACTCGGACGCGGCGACGTCGAGCGCGAGCGCGACATCGGTGCCGGGGGCGTAGCCGGCCTCCTTGATGGCCTCGACGATGAGGTCGAGGGCGGCGCGGTTCGACTCCAGGTTCGGGGCGAAGCCGCCCTCGTCGCCGAGGCCGGTGGAGAGGCCCTTGCGCTTCAGCACGCTCTTGAGCGTGTGGTAGATCTCCGCACCCCAGCGAAGGGCCTCGGAGAAGGACTCCGCGCCGATCGGGGCGATCATGAACTCCTGGATGTCGACGTTGGAGTCGGCGTGCGACCCACCGTTGAGGATGTTCATCATCGGAACGGGCAGCAGGTGCGCGTTCGGGCCGCCCAGGTAGCGGAAGAGCGGGAGGTCGGACGCCTCGGAGGCGGCGTGCGCGACGGCGAGCGAGACGCCGAGGATGGCGTTCGCGCCGAGCGAGCCCTTGTTCTCGGTGGCGTCGAGGTCGAACATGGCCTGGTCGATCAGGCGCTGCTCGGTGGCGTCGTAGCCGACGAGCTCCGGGCCGATCTGCTCGATGACGGCGAGGACGGCCTTCTCGACACCCTTGCCCAGGTAACGGTTCGGGTCACCGTCGCGGAGCTCGATGGCCTCGAAGGCACCGGTGGAGGCGCCGGACGGAACAGCAGCACGGCCGGTGCTGCCGTCGTCGAGGCCGACCTCGACCTCGACCGTGGGGTTGCCTCGGGAGTCCAGGATTTCCCGGGCTACGACGACGTCGATGGACGGCACGAGCATCTCCTTCTGGGATGTGACGCTGGATGTGACGCAAGGTCGGTGCAGGGTCGCTTGGCCTTGCGACAAGAGCCTAACCGGCTCCGGGGCTCCGGCCAGCCGTGCGCCCGCACCCTGGGACGAAAAAGGGCCCAAGGGTGGGCATGTCGGGACGAAGGACCCGAGAATTACTGGACAGTAATCAAAGTTCTCCCCGAAAACGGGGAGAACCCCGCTCCGGCGCGCACGGGGGAAGGCGCGCCGGAGCGGGGTGGTCACCGCGGGTTCGTCGTCAGACTCACTTCAGGTGGAGCTGCTGGCCCACGTAGATGAGGTCGGCGTTGTCGACGATGTCCTTGTTCAGGTCGAAGAGCTTGGCCCAGCCGCCCGTGACGCCCTGCGCCTGGGCGATCTTGCTGAGCGTGTCGCCGGCCTTGACCGTGTACTCGCCGTCGCCCTTCTTGACCGTCTTGCCGGTCGGGGTGGTGACGGTCTTCTGCGTGGCGGCCTTCGGCGCGGCGTACTGCTGCGTCGACTGCTTGGGGGCCTGGCGCTGCTCGCTGCGGGTGGTCGGCTGCTCGGCCTTGCGCTGCTGGGTGTAGCCGTTCGAGCTGCTGGAGGAAGAGGAGCTCTTCTTCGAGTACGAGGAGGAGCCCGAGTTCGAGGAGGAGCTGCTCGACGAGGAGCTGCTCGACGAGGAGCCGGAGTCCGAGCCGCCGGAGTACGAGGCGCCGGAGAGGCCCACGCCACAGCTCGGCCACGCGCCCTTGCCCTGGCTCGCCAGGACCTTCTCGGCGACGGCGATCTGCTGGGACTTCGACGCCTGGTCGGCGGTCGGGGCGTAGGCGGTGCCGCCGTACGCGGCCCAGGTGGACGCCGAGAACTGCAGGCCGCCGTAGTAGCCGTTGCCCGTGTTGATGGACCAGTTGCCGGTCGACTCGCACTGGGCGACGCGGTCCCACTCGGAGGCGGTGGCGGCCGAGGCGGTGCCCGCGGTCATCAGCGGGGCGGCGACGGCGACGCCGGTCACGCCGACGAGAGCGGCGACCTGGGTGGCCTTGGAGGGACGACGGTGCTTGCCCTTGGCGGAAAACAGCATGGGGAATCTCCTCACCGACGCCTGTGAGGTGAGCTGTCGGGTTCGGGCCGGAAAGTTGCCCGGCCGCGTGTCCTTGCACGCGGCTTCACCCCAAGCCGTTCTCGGCCGTCTCTCAACGGCCGGGACCGGCACTTACCTTGGGTCCCCCACTCCTGCCTTCGGCGCTTGCGCGACGACTGTTCCCTCGACCGACGGCAGGATTCGGCGTTTCGGTCGACGGGGCCCGCGGTGGCGAGCGGTTACGACCATAGGCACAAGCCCGCCGGAAGCTCAAAGGGCGACATTGCGGAGAATTCGCCCCTACTTGCCCTCCGGCGGGGGGCGTTTGCGCAGGTGGGAGGTGACGGGAGCAAAGTTCGCGGTAGTGACACGCCAGTTGGGACGAAGAGACCCATGTCTCACTTACCCAAATGCGGACATAAGACCGCGAACTACTCCGCCTTGGATTCCGAACCGACCGTCAGATCGAGGCTCTGACCAGGGAGGATGTGGTCCGGATCGGCGCCCACCGTCCCGCGGTTGGCGTCATAGAGGGCGTTCCAGCCGCCGGGGAGTTCGTTCTCCTGTGCAATCTCCGACAGGTTGTCACCCGGCCGCACGGTGTACGCGTCCGAAGCGCCCTGACTGTCCGTTGTGCCCGAATCCTTCACCGCGTCAGTCGTGGAGTCGGTGATGTCGGTTTTACCTGCCTTGTCGGTTTCCTCCGGGGCGGGGGCACCCCGATGCTTGCCCGTGCCGGGCGCGACCGACGAGGCGTCACCCGCCGCCGCATCGGGCGTTTCGGACGTACCGGGCGTTACGGGCGTGGTGGGCGTGCCGGAGCCGTCGGGGGCGACGGGCGTCACCGAGGCGTCGGGCGCGACCGGGGCGGTGGGCGTGTCGGGTGTGGTGGGCGCCGAGGGCTTCCCCGTACCGGGAGCGGTCGGCGTGCCGGGCGTCGTCGGGGTGGCGCCGGTCGCGGGGGCGCTCGGCGTCCCGGGCGTGGCCGGGGTCGCGGGCGTCGCCGGGGTGGCGGGCGTCACGGGGGCGGCGGGGGCGACCGAGCGCTCCGGGGCCTTCGCGTCCTCGGAGGGGGCGCCCGACGGCGTACCCGCGGACGTACCGGCGGAACCGTCGGCGGAGGAGGCGGAGGAGGCGTCAGAAGGTGTCGCCGCGGACGCCGACGGCACCTCGGAGGTCCGGTTCGACTCCGCGACGGGCCCCGTGGACGTCGCCGAGGGCGTGGCCGGGCCCGGGTCGACTCCGGTGGCCTTGCCGTCGTTCCTGAGGCCCGCGATCGGCGCGCAGGTCGCCCAGTCCGTGCCGCCGGCGGCGAACGCCTTGTCGGCCACCGCGATCTGCTGGGCGCGGCTGGCGAGGTCGGGGCTGGGCGCGTACGCGAGGCCGCCGTTCCGCTCCCAGCTGTCCTGGGTGAACTGGAGGCCGCCGTACATCCCGTTGCCGAAGTTCGCGCTCCACTGGCTGCCGGACTCGCACTCGGCGACCCGGTCCCAGGTGGCGGCGTCGGCGGCGGAGGCGGATCCGGTGGCGAGCAGCGGCAGCGCCATGGCGGACCCGGTCACCCCCGCGGCGACGACGAGGGCGGGGGCCTGACGGGGGCGACGGTGTCGTCCGTTCCCGGAGCGCATAGGGAGGCCTTTCGCGTGACGGCTGAGACTGCCGGGAAACGTAGCGGCATTCGAACGCCCGTCACAAGTCGATGGAGCCCCGATCACGCGAAGATCACAGTTCTGACGGATCGTCAACTCACTGAACGCGCCCGGAAGGGGAGAATTCCACCGGAAGCGTGCGCAACCCCCTCATGATGAGCCCGCCGCGCCAGCGCAGTTCGTCCGGATCGGCGGCAAGTCGCAGGTCCGGCAGGCGAGTCAGCAGCGTCGCGAGCGCGGTCTGCCCCTCCAGCCGGGCGAGCGGCGCACCCAGGCAGTAGTGGATCCCGTGCCCGTACCCCAGGTGCTGGCTGTCCCGCCGCGAGAGGTCGAGGACGTCCGGGTCGGCGAAGCGCTCCGGGTCCCGGTTCGCGGCGGCCAGGACGACGAGCACCGGATCGCCCGCCGGGATCTCCTGCCCGCCGATGGTCAGCGCCCGCGTCGCGTACCGCCAGGTCGCCATCTCCACCGGACCGTCGAACCGCAGCAGCTCCTCGACGCCCGTCTCCAGGAGCCCCGTCTCCCCCGCCGCCAGCGAGCCCTGGAGCCGCTCGCGCTCCTCGGGCCGGCGCAGCAGCTGGTAGACGCCGTTGCCGATGAGGTTGACGGTCGTCTCGAAACCGGCGAACAGGATGATGAAGGCCATGGCGGCGGCCTCGTTCTCCGTGAGGTGCTCGCCGTGGTCGGAGGCCTTGATGAGCCCCGAGATCAGGTCGTCGCCGGGCTCCTCGCGCTTGCGGTGGATCAGCTCCGCGAGATAGCCCCGCATCTTCTTCACCGACCGGGCCACCCCGCCGCGCGGCCCTCCGCCGTGCCGGATCATCATCCCGGCCCAGTCCCGGAAGTCGTCCTGGTCCTCCGGCGGCACGCCGAGCAGGTCGCAGATCGCGTAGATGGGGAGCGGGAAGGCGAACTCGTGGATGAGGTCGGCGCTCCCCTTCTCCACGAAGGAGTCGATGAGCCGGTCGGTCAGTTCCTGCACGCGCGGCGCGAACTCCGCCACCCGGCGCGGGGTGAACGCCTTCGACACCAGCCGCCGCAGCCGCGTGTGGTCCGGCGGGTCGATGTTGAGCAGGTGGGTCATCAGCTCGGCCTTGCGCTCGCCGGGGATGCCCGTCTTCCCCTTCGCGTGCGGGGACTCGTCGTGGTGCGCCGGGTTCTTCGAGAGACGCTGGTCCGCCAGGGCCTGCCGCGCGTCCGCGTACCGCGTCACGAGCCAGGCCTCGACCCCGCTCGGCAGCTTCGTCCGGTGCACCGGCGCGTGCTCGCGCAGCCAGGCGTAGGCCGGATACGGGTCGCTCGCGAACTCCCAGGTGAAGAGCTCGGGGGCGGGCGGAGGGACGGGGGCGGCGCCGGGGGTTGTGCTCACCCCACGACCGTACCCGCGATCAGCACCGGTCGGCCGTGCCCTAGATTCTTGTCAGTGGACCCCCAGCTGCTCAGAAGTACGTTCGCGATCGTCGAGAGACGGGCCGAACACGCCGTCACGTTCTTCTACTCGCACCTCTTCTGGCACAACCCGGGGGTGCGCGAGCTCTTCCCCGAGGACATGGTTCCGCAGCGGGACCGGCTCTTCGCCGCCCTCACGCACGTCGTGACCCACCTGGAGGACCCCGCCCTCGCCGCCTACGCGGCCCACCTCGGCCGCGACCACCGCAAGTTCCTCGCCACCCCCGGCCTGTACGCCGCCGTCGGCGAGAGCCTGGTCGCCGCCTTCGCGCACGCGGCCGGTTCCGCCTGGACCGTCGAGGCGGAGAAGGCGTGGGCTGAGGCGTACGCCTTCCTCACCGAGCTGATGCTCGCCGGCGCCGACGAGGCCGCCGCCGAGGGGGAGCCCGCGTGGTGGGACGCGGACGTCGTCCGCCACGAGCGGCACGGCGACAGCCTCGCCGTCCTGACCCTGCGCCCCCGGCAGCCCTTCCCCTACGCCCCCGGGCAGTACGTCAGCGTCAGCTCGCTCCGGGTCCCCCGCGTCTGGCGCACGTACTCCCTCGCCAACGCGCCGCGCGCCGACGGCACGGTCGACCTCCACGTGAGCCGGATCCCCGGCGGCGCGATGAGCACCGCACTCGTCGAGGAGACCGGGCCGGGCGAGGTCCTGCGGCTCAGCTCCGCCGGCGGCGCGGTCACCGCCCGCACGCCACCGGGCGGGCTGCGCACGTATATATGCGCCGGTACGGGCTGGGCGCCGGTGAAGGCCCTCCTGGAGGAGGCGGCCGAGGCCGAGCCGGGGGCCGAGGGCCGGCTGTTCGTCGTGGCCCGCGCCAAGGAGCACCTCTACGCCCGGCCGGACGCCGAGGCCCTGAAGAAGCGTCTGCCCGGCCTCCGGGTCGTCTACATCACGGCGGCCCCGGGCCGCCGCCGCGACCAGGCGACCGAGCGGCTGCTCCAGGCCCTCGAAGCCTGCGAGCAGTGGCCCGCGCACGACGTCTACCTCGCCGGGCCGCCGGGCTTCCTCACCGAGGTCGCCGAGTTCCTCGTAGGACTCGGCGTCGCCCCCGGACGGATCCGCCACGACTCCGTGCCCTCCGTCGGCCGCTTCACCGTCCGCCCGAGCAGCGCCGCCGAACGCCTCCTCGGCCCCCCGCAGCTGCACTGGCACAACCCCGAGGCCCGCGCCCCGCGCAAGGACCCGGCCGACGACTGAACCGGGCACCGCCTCGTCCGCGCACCGCCCGCGAGGCCCGTCAGCGCTCGGTGCCCACCCGGGCTTCCGCCTCCGGCTCCACGACTGCTTCCGGCTCCACGGCCGTTTCGGCTTCCACGGCCGCTTCCGGCCCCACAGCTGCCTCCGGCTCCACAGCCGCTCCCGGCTCCACAGCCGCTCCCGGCTCCGCGGCCGCTTCCGGCCCCACAGCCGCTTCCGCCTCCACAGCCGCTTCGGCCTCCTCCCGCGCCCGCCTCCGCGTCCGTGTCCGCCAGAGCGCGAACCGGGCCAGTTCCGCGGCGGCCCCCACCGCGAGCAGCGCGGACACGATCCGCGCCCACCCCGGGACGCCGCCGCTCAGCGCCGCCCAGCCGAAGGCCGGCACCATCAGCGCCGTCACCCCGGGCGCCTCGGCGAAGGCGGGCTTCCGCCGTTCCTGGCTCATACGCCCTCCGCCGCCCTGATCGCGTCCCGGTACGCCCGGGCCGCCGCCCGCAGCGACGCCTCCGGGTCCTCTCCCGCCGCGTCGGCCCGTGCGGCGAGGGCGAGGAGCTCGTACCCGACGCCGTCCCCGGCCGGCAGCTTCACGTCGAGCCCGGCCGCGCGGACCCGGCCCGCGAGCTTCGCGGCGAGCGCGAGCCCCGGCTGCCCGAGCGGCACGCCGTCGGTGACGGACTCGCGCCGCTTCTCGATCGCCTTCGTGCGCTGCCAGTGCGCGTGGACGTCCTCGGGCGTCTCGGCGACCGCGTCCCCGAAGACGTGCGGGTGCCGGTGGATCAGCTTCTCGACGAGCGTCCCAGCGACGTCGTCCACGGAGAACGGCTCCTCCGGGTGCTCCTCGGCGATCCGGGCGTGGAACACGACCTGGAGCAGGACGTCCCCGAGCTCCTCCCGCAGCTCCTCGCGGTCGCCCTCCTCGATCGCCTCGACGAGCTCGTACGCCTCCTCGATGAGGTACTTGGCGAGCCCCCCGTGGGTCTGCGTCGAGGTCCACGGGCACTCGCGGCGCACCCGGTCCATGACCTGCACGAGGTCGAGGAGCCGGGCGCCGGGCAGGTCGTACGAGCCGGGGAGCAGCTCCAGGTCCGGCATGGCGACCCGGCCCGAGCCCGCGAGCCGGGCGAGGCCGTCGGTGAGGGCCGCGTCGCCCTCGCCGGAGGGCAGCAGGACGACGGTCCGGCCGCCGGCGCAGGCCGCGACGAGCTCCTCGGCGGTCGGCCGCAGGTGCTCGACGGCGACGCCGGCCTCCGTCAGGTACGGCAGCTGCGGGTGGTGCTCGTCGGGGCAGAGCACCCGGTCGGCTCCGTGCAGCGCCTGCCACGCGGGCCAGGACAGCAGTCCGGGCGCCACGCGGTGGCTGGCGGTGAGCAGGACGATGCGGCCGGGGGTCTCGGAAGTCACCCTTCGAACTTACCCGGACTCCCCGCCCCGGCCGAACCCTGTTTCAGGACCCGCCGTCAGGCCCCGCCGTCAGGCCCCGCCGTCAGGCCCCGGCCGGTGCCGCCCCCTGGTCCTGGCTGATCTGCCGCAGCCACGGGCTGGTCGCGGTGGCCAGCTGGACCTGGGAGTCGTCCCAGGCGCCGAAGCGGGGGTTCACGTCGATGTCGAGGGACTTCGACGCGGCGGTGAAGACGTCCGTCAGCTTCTTCTGGCCCTCGGCGGTGTCGGTGATCCCGAGCTTCTCGGCGATCTTGTTCATGAGGACGCTGCGGCGGACGACCGCGTCGATCTGGTCCGGCGCGATGCCCTGCTCCTGGAGCAGCACGGCCGCGAGCCGGTCCTCGCCGCCGCTCTGGCGGACGAAGGCCTCGCGGGTCTGCTGGAGCTCGGCGCGGGTCGCGCTGATCCCGTTCTGCTCGGCGACGGCGGCGACGACCCGGTCGACGATCAGCCCGTTGAGCTTGCGGCGGCTCAGGTCGCCGCTGGTCTGGAGCAGCTGCGCCGCCTGCGGCGAGGCCTGCTGCGCCTCGCGGGCGTCCCTGACCTGCGCCTGGAGCGTGGAGACCTCGATGCGTTCACCGCCGACGACGGCCGCCGCTCCTGGATGGGCGTCGCTCCCGCAGGCGGTGAGCAACGGCGCCGCGGCGAGGAGCGCGGCGGAGACGGAGAGAGCGATGCGGCGTTCGCGGCGGTGCACAGAAGCCTCCCGGGCGGGTCGTGCGTCAGATGAACGACCTTGCGGTGATCGATGGTAGGGAGTCGCCGGGGCCGTAGCCACTACTTCGGAGCGACTGTTTCCCACAACGAGTCACCCGTCGCACGGGTATCGACCTCCCCGCCGCCCGTCTCCGTCTCTCCCACCAGGTAGTGGGGCCGCCGCTTCACCTCGTAGTAGATGCGGCCGACGTACTCGCCGATGAGCCCGACCATCACCATCTGGACGCCGGCGAGGGCGGTGACGGCGACGAGCAGGGTGACGTAGCCGGGCGTGTCGACGCCGTTGACCAGCGCGTCCCCGACGATCCAGGCCGCGTAGCCGGCGGCGAGGGCGACGAGGAGCAGGCCGAGGTAGACGGCGGCCCGCAGGGGCTTGTTGTTGAAGGAGAGGAGGCCGTCGAGCCCGTAGTTGAGGAGCTTGCCGAAGCTCCACTTCGACCGTCCCTGCTCGCGGACGGCGTTCTCGTACGCGAAGGTCGTCGTCCGGAAACCGACCCAGGCGAAGAGGCCCTTGGAGAAGCGGTTGTACTCGCCGAGGCCGAGGAGGGCGTCGACCGTGCGGCGGGAGAGCAGCCGGAAGTCGCCGACGCCGTCGACGAGCTCGACGTCGACGAGCCGGTTGACGGCCCAGTAGTAGAGGCGGGCGGTGAGGGTGCGGGTGACCCGGTCCCCGTCGCGGGTGCGGCGGGCCACGACCTGGTCGTACCCCTCGGCGTGCAGGGCGACCATGCGGTGCACGAGCTCCGGCGGGTGCTGGAGGTCGGCGTCCATGATGACGACGGCGTCGCCGACGGCGTGCCGGAGCCCGGCGAGCATGGCGGCCTCCTTCCCGAAGTTCCGGCTGAAGGAGACGAACCGGACGCGGCCGGGGTCGGCGGCGGCGAGCTCCCGGAGGAGCGGGAGCGTCCGGTCCCGGCTGCCGTCGTCCACGTACACGAGCTCGAACTCGCCGTCGAGACGAGCGAGTTCGTCGCTCACGCGGGAGTGGAAGCGGGTGAGGACGGCGTCCTCGTTGAAGCACGGGACCACGATCGAGAGCAGCACCCGGCCCACGACACCGGGGCGCGGTGACCCGGCAGGTCCGCGGGGGTGGCGGGTAGGCGACCATTCGGTGAACTGGCCCGTGGGCCCGGTCCTTCGCGGGACGTTCGCTGCGATATTCGACCCGTCATGCCGAACACCAAGCGCTCGCACCTCCTGGCTTCCGCCCTGACCGTCGTCGCCGTCTGCGGCGGGGACGCCGTCGCCCGGGTCTTCCCCTTCGGGCCGCGGCGGCGGGCCGTCAACGACCTCGCCAACCAGTTCGTGCCCTTCCACGCGCACCTCTGGGACCTGCTGCGGGGCCGTGCCGACGGCGGGATGCTGCTCGACTGGCGGGCGGGCTGGGGCACGAGCTTCCTGCCCGACTACGGCACCTACCTGTCCAGCCCCTTCGCGCCGCTGGTCGCGCTCTTCCCGCGCGCGGACATCGAGTACGCGGTGTACGCGGTCACCGTCCTGAAGACGGCGGTCGCGGCGGCGGCGATGACGTTCCTGCTGCGGCGGACGGGTCCCGGCGGGGTGTGGTGGTGGGCGTCGGTGCTCGGCGCGGCGTACGCCCTGTGCGGGTGGTCGCTCGCGGAGGGCACGTACAACCCGATGTGGCTGGACGGCCTGATCGCCTTCCCCCTCCTCTGCCTGGTGGGCGAGTGGGTACGGGAGGGGCGGCGCCCGTTCCTGGGGCCGGTGGTGGTCGCCGTCTGCTGGGTGGCGAACTTCTACACGGCGTACATGGCGACGCTCGGCGCGGCGCTCGTGCTCGCGGCGCGGCTGGCCCCGGCCTTCTCGTGGCCGGTCGCCCGGCGGGTCGTGCTGCGCGCGGGGGTGACGACCGGCCTCGGCATCGGCCTCGCGGCCCCCGTCCTCCTCCCCGTCTTCCTCGGCTCGCGGTACGCGCACCCGGGCGTGGTCCGGGACTTCGACCCGGCGGCGGGGACGGACGTCCTGGCCCGGCTGCTCCCGGCGACGTACGGCTTCTCGACCCCGGCGGCGTTCGTGTGCACGGCGGTGCCGCTGCTCGCGGCGACGCTGCTGTTCCGCAGGGACGTGCCGGGGAGGGAGCGGTGGGTGTGGCCCGCCCTGTGCGCGGCGGTGGCGCTCTCGCTCCAGTGGACGCCGACGCACCTGGTGTGGCACGTCTTCGCGACGCCGAACGGCAGCCCGTACCGGCAGACCTTCGTCCTCGCGGGCGTCCTCGTCCTCACGGCGTGGACCGGCCTCGCGCACGGCCTCCCGGACCGGCGGGCGCTGCTCGGCGGGGCGGCGGTCGTGCTGGCGCTGACCGCGGGGGCGCTGCCGAGCGCGCTCCTCACCTCCTGGTCGCTGCTGCTCGCGGGCGCGGGCCTGGCGGCGGTGACGGGGGCGCTGCTGCTGCCGCGCCGGGGCCGGTACGGGCTGCTCGCCGCGCTCCTGGTGTCCGGGACGCTCGTCGGGCAGGCGGCGGCGACGGAGGCGTACGCGGACCGGGAGCGGCTGGTCCGGCTCGACGACTACCCGCCGCTCGGCCCGGCGGAGGAGCGGCGGGCGGCGGCCCTGGCGGCGGCGGACGGCTGGCCGGAGTACCGCACGGACTCCGGGCTGCCGCGCTTCGCGGGCAACGACCCGCTGCTGTTCGGCGGGCAGGGCGCCGCCTACTACAGCAGCCACACCCCGGCGGTCCTGACCGACACCCTGACCGCGCTCGGCGGCGGCTGGACCTCGCGGGGCCGGAACCTGCTGAGCCTGGACAACCCGGTGACGGACGCGCTGTTCGGGGTGGGGGCGCGGTGGCGCGACGGCGCGGTGGTCCGCACCGGCACGTACCTCCCACTGGTGACGGTACGGCCCCCGGGCCCGCTCCCGGCCTACGGCCCGTCCCCCTTCCGCAACCAGGAACTCCTCCTGGGGGCTCGGGTGTACGAGGCTCCGCGCGCGGGCGCGTGCCGGGCGGGCACGGAGGCGTTCGTGTGGGCGCCCGACGCGCGGGAGCTCCAGGGGGGCCGGCCGAGGCGCGGCGCGGCGATGACGTCCCTGGGCGACCGGCGGCCGCCGCCGGGCGCCGAGGTGGCCTGCCTGGACGGCGCACGCCTCCGCGCGGCGGTGGCGGCGCTGCGGTCCGGCGCGGCGACGGAGGTCCGCCCGACGGGGTCCGGCATCGAGGCGAGGGTCCCGGCGCGGACGGGCACGGTGGTCTTCGCGGCGCCGGCGATCGCGGGCTGGGACTGCGGGGAGCGTCCGACGCTCTCGTACGGCGGCCTGCTGGCCGTCCCGGCGGGCGAGGGCCGGGTGAGGTGCGCGTTCCGCCCCCCGGGCCTGACGGCGGGCCTGGCGCTCATGGCGGCGGCGGCCCTGCTCCTGACGGCCCGCCTGTCCGTGCCGCGCCCGCGCCCCGACTCCCGACCGCCGGGGACACGCCCGCGCCCCGACTCCCTTCCGCCGGGGACACGCCCGCGCTCCGAATCCCACCTGCCGGGGACACGCCTGCGCCCCAACTCCCGCCGCTCCGGCTCCCCTTCTCCGTAGACTCCGTCCCATGGCATGCCGCATCAGCGAACTCGTCCTGGACTGCGCCGACCCGGAGCGGCTCGCCGCGTTCTGGAGCGAGGTGCTCGGCTACGTGGAGCTGGAGAGGGAACCCGACGGCAGCATCGCGATCGGCCCCCCGGCCGAGGGCTCCGCCCTCCCGGCCCTGGTCCTCAGCCGGAGCACCGACCCGAAGCCCGCGAAGCTCCCCCTCCACCTCGACGTCAACGCCACCGACCGCGACCAGGAGGCCGAACTGACCCGCCTCCTGTCCCTCGGCGCCCGCAAGGCCGACGTCGGCCAGACGGGCAAGGAATCCTGGCACGTCCTCGCGGACCCGGAGGGCAACGTCTTCTGCCTGCTGCACTCCCGCCTGCGACCGCTGTAGTCACGACCGGCCGATCGCCTCGGTGACGGCCGTGCCGTCGAGGAATCGGAAGACGTAGACGCTGAAGCTCACCCGCGGGCCCCCGCCGCCGGGCCGAAGGTGTCGATGCCGAAGAAGGGTTCCGTGCCCTTCAGGCCCGTCGCCGTCACCGGTGGGTGGGCTTCGGGGGTCCAGTCCTCGTGGGAGAGGCGGAAGCGGAGGGATTCGACGACCTCGCCGTCGAGGACGTCGCGGGTGATGCCGTCGGGGCGGTAGCCGAGTTTGCGGGAGACGGCCACGGGGGCGTGGTTGTCGGCGAAGGACAGTGACGTCGCCGAGACCGTGCCGAGTTCGGCGAAGACCAGGTGGAGCATCGCGACGCGCATCTCGGTGCCGAGGCCCTTGCCGTGGTGGTCGCGGCCGAGCCAGGAGCCGGAGACGATCTCGCGGCGGACGCCGAAGTCCACGGCCCGTACGTCCTGGATGCCGACGGGTCGGCCGTCGTGGAAGGCGACGAGGTTCAGTTCCCAGTTCTGCGGGGTCCAGCGGCCGAGGCGGCTCCAGTGCAACTGGACCACGTGCCGGGCGCGCTCGGCCGGCGGGAGGTCCGTCCACGGCATCAGGAACCGCCGGGCGCCGGGCTCGTGGACGCCGCGCGCGGCGACGTCGGCCACCTCGGCGAGCTCGGCCTCGGTGGGGAGGCGGAGCTCCAGGCGGGGGGAGCGGACGCGGAGGGCCATGAGCGGCCAGTGGTCGGTGATCATGGGGGGAGTCTGGCGCCGCCCCTCCCCCGCCGCACCTCCATTAACCGCGCACGCGCAGCTCCCAGCGGACCTCCCCGTCCTCCACGAGGTCCGTGGGTGCGAGGCCCGCGGCGCGGGCGACGGCGGCGGAGGCCGTGTGGTCGGGGTGGACGTGGGCGAGCACGGTGCGGACGCCACGGGCGGTGAGGAGGTCCACGAGGGCCTTGGCCGCCTCCCGGGCCACTCCGCGGCCCTGCCAGGCCGTGCCGGTCACCCAGGCGACCTCGGCGACGCTTCCGCCCTCGGTGACGGTCGCCTGGACCGTTCCGGCGAGGCGGTCCTCGGCGCGGAGCCGTACGACCCAGTTGGCCCACTCCACGGCCGGGTCGGGCGAGCCGGCCGTCAGGCGTTCGTAGCGGGCGCGGAGTTCCGGCGGGGTGAGCGGGGCGCCGCCGATGAAGGCGTGCAGGGCGGGATCGGCGAGGACCTCCGCCATCTCCTCCGCGTGCGCCACGGCGAGCGGGACGAGGTCGAGGCGGTCGGTGCGGACGGTGGTGGCGATGGTCTCGGGCATCCCCGCACGATACGGGTACGCGAAAGGGCCGGAACTCCGTGGGTTCCGGCCCTCGTTCAGCGCCGCGTCACTTCGCGGGGACCTCTTCGAGGCAGAGGACGAACTTCATCGACTCGAGCTGCTGCGCGAGCGCGGAGACGTCGTCGCCGCACTTGTTCAGGTCGAAGGTGTCCTCGATGACCTTGACGACCTTGAAGGTGTCGGCCTTGCCCGCGCCGCAGTCGACGGTGGCGACGTCGGGGTCGTTGTCCGGGCCCGTGACCGTCACGCACT
Source organism: Streptomyces sp. NPDC020807 (assembly GCF_040641575.1). NCBI lineage: Bacteria > Bacillati > Actinomycetota > Actinomycetes > Kitasatosporales > Streptomycetaceae > Streptomyces > Streptomyces sp. NPDC020807. The sequence continues at coordinate 81,782 of NZ_JBFADU010000017.1, read as the reverse complement.
CGCCGGCCTCGGCGTGCACGGGGGCTTCGCCGGTGAGGTAGGGGACGCCGAACTTCCAGGCGAGGACGGCGACGATCGCGACGAGGACGCCGCCGACCTTCTTGAGGATCGCCGACTTCTTCGAGGGAGCGGCGGGGGCCTCGGTGGGCTGCTGCTCGGGGGTGAAGGGCGCGGGCGGCGTCGTCATTGGGGAGTCCTTGGGAGAGGGCGCGGGAGCGATCAGACGCGAACGTTACATGCACCAAAAGCGACAAAAAGGATCATGAAGATCCACTTCCGGATCAGATGCAGAGTCGTGATCCTGTCGCTCCGTCAGAACCGCTGCCCCAGCTGCCGCTGGTGCTCCAGCGCCCTGCGCAACTCCGCCGGAAGCGGGTGATACGGGCCGTACGCCCGCTCCGCGTCGAAGAGGAGGCGCTGGAGCTCCGCCTGTCCCGTCGCGTGCTCGCCCGTCGCCAGGTGGAGCAGTCCGATCCGGTGCCGGATGTCGAAGGCGCGCGCCGGGTCGGCACCCCGCTCGCAGTACGGCAGGACCGCGAGGAACGCGGCGAGCGCCGCCGCCGTCTCGCCGAGCTGCTCCAGGCAGACCGCCGCGTCGTACCGGAACTGGAGCGACTGCGCGTCCGCGGGGCCCGCCTCCGCCTCGCGGTCCGCCGCGAGGCGGCGCAGCTCCGGCAGCGCGCGCCGGTACTGACCGTCGTTCATCAGCGTCGACGCGAACTGCTTGCGCAGGATGCGGACGACCGGCGACCCCTCGCCGTGCTCGGCCGCCGCCGCGGGCAGGATGCCGCCGAGGACGTCCACCGCCCGGGTGACCGAGCCCTCCGCGAGCAGCCGCTTGACCTCGTCGACCGCGCCGGCGACGTCCGCCCTGGGGACGGAGGCGGCCGGCGCGGAGGGGGACGTGACGGCCGCGGGAGCCGCGGCGGGCGCGGTGGGGGCGGCGTACGCGCGCGGGTCCACCGGGGCGGACGGCTGCTGCGGCACCACCACCGCCTGGACCCGCTCCGGCCACGGCGCGTGCGGCCGCAGGAACGGACGGGTCGGGTCCATCGGGCCCGCCGGCGCGCCGCGCGCGGGGAGCAGCGGCAGCAGGTGCTCGTACACCTCCTGCGCCCCGGAGGGCCGCGCGCGCGGGTCCTTCGCGAGCAGCCACAGGACGAGCGCCTCAAGCGCCTCGGGAACCTCGGGGCGCGTCTGGCGGATCGGTGCGACCTGCTCGTACAGGTGCCGGTGGAGCACGCCGAGCGCGGTCGATCCGGAGAACGGCACGTCCCCGCTGAGGAGTTCGTGGAGCAGGATCCCGAGCGCGTACAGGTCGGTGTACGGGCCGACGGCGCCGCCCATCGCCTGCTCGGGCGCCATGTACGCGGGGCTGCCGATGGGCGAGCCGGTCTGGGTGAGGCGCGTGGTGTCCGTGTCGAGGACGGAGGCGACGCCGAGGTCGAGGACGGTGACCGTGCCGTCGGGGCGGATCATCACGTTCCGCGGCTTGAGGTCGCGGTGGACGATCGGCACGGCGTGGACGGCGGCGAGGACCGCGCAGAGCTGGGCGGCGACGCAGACCGCCCACTCCCAGGGATACGGGTCGTTCTCGGCGAGGTGGTCGGCGAGGTCGGCGCCCTGCACGTACTGCATGACGAGGTAGAGGTCCTCGCCGTCGCTGCCCGCGTCGTGGACGGTCACCAGGCCCGGGTGGTCGACCTGCGCCGTGACCCGGCACTCGCGCACGAACCGGCGGCGCAGCTCGTCGGCGGCGGTCGCGGGCCCGGTCATGGCGGCGGGCCTGAGCAGCTTCACGGCGACCCGGCGGTCGAGCCGTCCGTCGTACGCCGTCCAGACCTGGCCCATGCCGCCCTGGCCGACGAGGGCGGAGAGCTCGTAACGCCCCCCGATGACGCGACCGTTCACCGGCCGTCGCCGCCTTCCCGGCCGTCCTTGCGGAGGAGGTCGCTGAGCTCGTCGAGCTCGGCGCGGACCTGGTCGAGGCGGGGCGCCGCCGCGCCGGGCTGCGGGACGGACTGCGGTACGGGCGGCGGGGCGGACTGATGCGGCGGCGGGCTCAGGTACGGGTTCGGGGTGGCCGCCCCCGCCGACGGGACCGTGACGCCGATGCCGCCCGGCCCGTACGCGTGGGACGGCGGCACGTGCGCGTGGAGTGCGCGGACGCGGTCGAAGTGCCGGATCTCGCCGACCAGGTAGTACGTCACGGAGCCCGCGCCGAGGGCGAGGATCGCGCCGACCCCGAGGAAGCCCTCCAGGTCGCTCACCTCCTCCTTCTCGTTCCCCGTGATCCCGAGGTACACGAAGAGGGCGAGCGAGGCGACGACGGCGGCCCCGAAGAGCCACCAGTCCCGCGCCCTGCGGGTGAGCACGGCGAGGCGCAGCAGCGGCGCCCCCGCGAGGAAGCCGCAGCTGAGCAGCGGAAGCGCGACGAAGAGCACGCGCAGCGCGATCTGGCCGCCGGACGTGCCGGTGGCGGGGGTCGGCGGCGGCGTCTGCGGGGCCTGATGGGGGCCGTACATCTCGGCTGCTCCTGCTCGGACGGATCGACGTGCGCCGGGACGGATCGGCGTGCGTCTGTGCGGAGTCGAGCGTATACACCGTCGCCGACAACGGATCCGGGTTGGACCGAACCGTTACGGCGCCACCGTGCCGTTCGCGAGGCCGTCGTGCAGGCCCTGCACGAGCTGCTCGCCGAGCCGGGAGGCCAGGCGGAGCGTCTCCTCGAACTCGGCGAGGGCCCGGAACCGCTCGCCGAAGCGGCGCTGCTCGCGCAGCGGGAGGCGCGGCAGCTGGAGCCGTCGTACGTCGAGTCGGGTCGCGGTGGAGGCGTAGCTGCTGGCCTGCCGGGTGTTGGCGGTGGCGCGCAGGAACCCGGCGAGGAACCAGGGGTCGAGCGCGGCCGGGTCGGGGCGCAGGAGCTGGAGGTTGCGGCCGAGGGCCGCGCCGGCGGCCGTCGCGTCGACGACGCGGACGGCCGCGCCGCCGCCGAGGACGGGGACGACGACGTCTCCGGGGGCGAGGAGGACGGGCGGCTCGGGCGGGCCGTCGGGGAGGGTGCCGGAGGGCGGCTGGGCGGCGAGGACGTCGTGGTCGGTGAGGACCGGGACCGGGGTGCCGGCGGGGGCCGTGCCCGTACCGCCCGCGTGGAGGGTGAGGGCGCCCGCGCGCGCGAGCTCGCCGACGGTGGTCGTGCCCGCGCTGGCGAGTCCGCCGGTGAACTCGCCGGTGGCGGCGGTGCCGGGGTCGTTCACGGGCGGCGGGGTCAGCGCGCGCGTGCGGTGCAGGGTCTCGGCGAGGCGCTCGCGGACGGCGGCGAGCTGGGTGGCGCCCACGGCGGTGGCGGAGGGCGGGAGGTGGCGGGCGGGGGCGAGGTCGACGTCGTCGTCGAGGAGTTCGACGACGGGGACGGAGCGGCTCCGGCCGGGGGTCGCGGCGAGGGTCCCGTCCCGGTCGAAGGCCGTCCAGGCGTCGAGGGCGGCGGTGTGGACGGCCGGCCAGTCGAGCCGGTCGCGGCCGCCGCGCTCGGGGTGGTCGGGGTGGTCGGCGCGGTCGTACGCGGTGTCGACGAGGAGCAGTTCGGCGGCGGCGCGGTCGCCCGGGACGGGTCGGCGCAGGACCCAGAGGTGGAGCGGGATGCCGTACGGGGGCGCGGCGCCGGCCGGGAGGGCGACGACCGCGCGGAGGGCGCCCCTGCGGAGCAGGTCGGCGCGGATGCGGCGGCCGGAGCGGCGGGAGGCGGCGGCGGGCGGCATGAGGAGGACGGCGGTGCCGCCGGGGCGGAGGCGGGCCAGGGCGTGCTGCACCCAGGCGAGTTCGGACTCCGTGCGGGCCGGGAAGCCGTACTCCCAGCGCGGGTCGTAGGCCAGTTCCTCGTGGCCCCAGTTGCGCTCGTTGAACGGCGGGTGGCAGAGGACGGCGTCGGCGGCGAGGGTGGGGAAGGCGTCGGCGCGCAGGCTGTCGCCGAAGCGGACGCGGATGTCGGCGTCCGTCGCGAGGGCCAGGCGGAGCGCGGTGAGCGCGGCGAGGTCGTGGTCGGCGTCCTGGCCGCAGATCGCGCCGGGCCGCTCGACGGCGCTGAGCAGGCCGCCGGTGCCGGAGGCCGGGTCGAGGACGGTGAGGGGCCCTCCTGCTCCGGTGCCGGTGCCGGTGCCGGTCCCGTCGCCGGGGGCGCCCTGGGCGACGGTCGCGAGCGCGGCCATGAGGGCGGCGGGTCCCGGCGGGGTCAGCGTGTACTGCCGGGGGTTGGCGTCGAGGTGACGGCCGAGGAGGAACTCGAAGGCCGGGCGGGCGCCGCCCATCTCGGCGGCCAGCTCGGCGGCCCCGCGCAGGAGGGGGACGGAGGCGCCCAGTTCGGTGGCGGCGGGGGTGCGGACGGCCCGGACGGGGCCGAGGCGCTGGGTCAGGGTCTCGTCGAGGGCGACCGGCAGGATCTCCTGGAGCCGCGCGTCGGGAAGCGCGGCGAGCGCCGGCCAGGCCGCCGACCTCTCCCGTACGAGGAGGAGGGCGGAGCCCGCGTGGACGAGGGCGGTGACGGCCCCGGCGGGGTGGCCCGCGATCTGCTGCCAGACGCGCTCGCGGAGCGGGACCTCGGCCAGTTTGCCCTGGTCGCGGAGCCACTGCTCGATCTCGGCGAGGGAGAAGGAGGGGCTGGTCTCCGTGCCGCCGACGGGCTTGGGGAAGTCGGGGTGGCGGCGGCGCCAGTTGCTGACGGCGGCACGGCCGACCCCCGCGAGCCGGGCGATCCCGGCGGCGGTCACCTCGGCGGCCGCTCCTGCTGCGCTCTCGCTCTCCGGCACCTGGACTCATCTCCCCTGATCTGACGTGCACTCCCTCGTGTGACACCGATCTTACTGACGAACGCCGATCCCGACACTTCACAGCGTGAGCGCATCCATTTTCCGTGAACCGTGTTGACTCGGTTCACAAGCTCTGCTGTGATTGACCCATCGCTTCAGACGGCTTCTTCGTCCGGGAGGACACACCCATGTCGTACGACACGCAGGTTCCGGCGGCCCCGCAGCGGGTCATGCGCAACGGCCTCGGCACCGCGGCCCTGATCCTCGGCATCATCGGCGCGCTCTCCGGACTCATCCCGCTGCTCTTCTGGCTGGCCGGCACGCTCGGCCTCATCGCCCTGATCCTCGGCCTGGTCGGCAAGGGCCGGGTGAAGCGCGGCGAGGCGAACAACAAGGGCGTGACGCTCACCGGTGCGGTCCTCGGCCTCGTCTCCCTGATCCTCGCGACGGTCGGCCTGGTCATCACGGTCACCGCCGTCAGCGACGCGGTGGAGGAGATCGACAAGGCCGTCCAGAGCGCGGCCCCGAAGGAGCCGTCGGCGAAGGCCGAGGCCCCGGCCTCGGAGGCTCCGGCCTCCGACGCCCCCGCCGCCGACGACAAGGCCAAGGGCAAGGGCCTCGCGGACGGCGACAGCTCGGTCTACGACGACAAGCTGAAGGTCACCGTCTCGGACCCGAAGCCGTACACGGCCGGCGAGTACGCGGTCGGCCACACCAAGGGCAACCAGGCCTACAAGGTCACGGTCGTCATCGAGAACGGCGGCACGGAGAAGTTCGACACCACCCTCACCTCGATGACCGCACGTGCCGGCGCGGAGGGCGTCGAGGCCGAGCAGATCTTCGACGAGGGCGTCGGCTCCGCCTTCGAGGGCGACATCCTCCCCGGCAAGAAGGCCACCCTCACGGTCGCCTTCGACGCCCCCAAGGGCACCAAGGACCTGACGGTCGAGGTCTCCCCGGGTCTGGACTACGACGCCTCGCAGTGGGAGCTGAAGATCGGCTGACACCGGCCGGACACCCGCACATGAGAAGAGGGGCCCTTCGGGGCCCCTCTTCTCGTTCCGCCGTCACCGCCGTACGGCTCAGAGGCGGTGCCGCACCCACACGTTGGGCTCGACGTAGACCGCGTACCCGCGCGAGGCGACGCAGTGGACCGGGACGAGGGCGCTCTCGACCAGGACCGGACCGTCCGTGTCGAACGGCAGCCCCGTCCACTTCCGCCACTGCTCGACGGAGCCGGAGACCGTCATCGACGCCGGGGCGACGGCCTCGACGACACCGCCCGCCCGGACGTGGACGCGCAGCCACGGGTCGACGGGCAGGCCGTCGGACTCGCGGGTGCGGAACGCGTACTCGTGGATGGAGGACTCGGCCTCCAGGTGCTTGCCGTTGGGCCGGACCGGGGCGACGAGCTCCCCGAACCCGCGCGCCTTCGCGTTCTCCCGCATCGCCGCGAGCATGAGGTGCGAGACGCCCTTGCCGAGCGCGCTCGTGTCGACCGTGATCTCGATCGCGCTGACCGTGTCGGTCTCGCGCCCGGCCCGCAGGTCGGAGAAGGCCCACAGGAGCACCTCGTCCCACCCGCGCGGCGGCAGCTCGCGGCGGCCGTCCATGTCGAGCCGGAAGGGGACGCTGAACCCGCGCGCGACGACCTTGCCCTCGGCGTCGGTGGCCACGATCACGTACTCCGGAAGCTCGCCCACGATGCGGCCGATGTTCGCCCAGCCGACGGGGTCGTGGGCCATGAACTCGGGCCAGAGGTCGAGCATGTCCCAGAGCGGCCCCTTCAGCTCGGGTCGCTCGGCGAGGGTGGTGATGCGCAGGTTCAGGTCGTTCGCGTCCATGTCGGGCAGGATAAAGATGATCTTCCGGACGTCCTAACGATTTACGGGAGGACTTGCGGGAGGGCCCGCCGGAGGGCCTACGGGAGGGCCCGCCGGAGGGCCTACGGGAGCTTCTGCTCCGGGCAGCGCTCCAGGACGCGCGTCATCGCGTCCTTCTCGCCCTTGGTCACCCACACCCCGTACTTCTTCTTCACCGCGATCTGCCGGGCCACGTACGTGCAGCGGTAGGACCTGTTCGGCGGCAGCCAGGTCGCCGCGTCGCCGTCGGACTTGCGGCGGTTGGTCGAGGCGTCGACGGCGAGGAGGTTGAGCGGGTCGTTCGCGAAACGGCGCCGGGTGTCGGCGTCCCACTTCTGCGCGCCCTTCTGCCAGGCGTCGGAGAGCGCGACGACGTGGTCGATGTCGACCTTGCTGCGACCGCGGACGTAGTCGACGTCGGTCCCGGTGTACGGGTCGTCGGTGAGCGTGCCGGAGGCGACCTTGCAGCGGCGGTCGTCGGTGAACCGGACGCCGGTGAGGTCCCGCTTGAGTATGTCGTCGCGGGTTATCTGCACGCCCTTCTTCCTTGTGAGAGACGTGAGTGACAGCCGTGTCCTCCCTTTGTGTCTCGCCGTTATCAGTCACGCCAAGAGGCACATGAGCGACATGCTCGGACAAGGGAGGGACTCAGCGATGCTGTGCACGGAGAAGGCTGTCTCACCCACCACGGGAGAGGTCACCTGGTTACTCGTCGACGAGGAGACGTACCGGCCTCATCCCGAGGCGCGGGAGTTCTCGCTCTACCTGCGGGGCGCCGGGCGCTCACCGCAGACGCAGCGCGCCTACATTCCTCGGGTCGGGCGCTTCCTCAACTGGTGTGCCAAGCGGGGCACCGACTGGAAAACCGCCGGCCTCGGGGACATGACGAGATTCAAGTTCCATATCGAGCGAACACCCATCCGGAAGGGGCAGTTGCCCTCGGGAAAGACAGTCAACGCCGTTCTCACCGCTGTCTGCGAGTTCCTACGGTTCTGCGCCGTCCAGGGGCATGTGGAGCATGAAGTCGCCGCACGCCTGAGTGAGCCACGTTTCCTGACCTCGCCGCCGAGCGGCTTCGACCCGGGGGAAGGCGGCCAGCACCTCATGATCAAGGCTCGCGTCCTGAAGGCGCCGGAGATCGAAACAGGACTCGCAATTCTCACCCATCCCCAGGTCAGGGAGGTGCTGGAGACGGCCCGTTCAGCCCGGGATCGGCTGCTCCTGACGGTGCTCGTGGAAGGGGGACTGCGGATCGGCGAGGCTCTCGGACTGCGTCGGGAGGACATGCACCTGCTGCCCGACTCGATGCATCTGGGCTGCCGTACGCGAGGCGCCCATCTCCATGTCCGCCCCAGGCAGGACAACGTGAACGGCGCACGAGCGAAGGCAGGCCGCCATCGGGTGGTGCCACTGGCTGAAGGTGCCGTGCACAGGTACCGCGACCATCTTTCGGAGCGGGAGAACGTGCCCGAAGCCGTCACTTGCGACTACGTGTTCGTCAACCTCGTCGGCGCGTACGCGGGCAGGCCGATGACGTACTCCAACGCCAAGCAGATCGTCGAGCGGATCGGGAAGCGCTGCGGCTTCCTCGCCCGTCCGCACATGATGCGGCACACCGCAGCAACGCGATGGATTCGCAGCGGAGTCTCACCGGACGTCGTCCAGACCCTGCTGGGCCATGCCTCATCCGCGAGCACCGCTGTCTATCTGCACGCCCAGGACGAGGAACTCCGAGCTGCTGTCGAGCGTGTCTCGCCGGAGGTAATCCGATGAGGCAGGGGGCCGACTCGGCTGTCGTCGCACTGCCACTCCAGGCGGACACGTCTTGGGCTTCGTGGCTCGCGGAACGCCTGGTGTCCGGGTGGCGAGCGGCCGAGTGGGACGAGGGCGCACTGCTGTTCACCGCAGCCCCGGGCAACCCCGCGACCAGCGTGTTCATCTGCAGGGTGGCAGCGTGCTCCACACACGTTGCCCACAACGGCGGCCGCTGCAGCGCCTGCCGCAGAGCACGCTGGTCGCGTGGCAACCCGTCCGACTTCGACGTAACCTACGTACCCGATACGGCGCGCCGTCGCCCCAATATCTCGACTGGGTCCCTTCCTGGAGTTTCCCAGTTCTCGCTCAGCGACGTCTCCTCGGCAGTGCGGCGAGAGATCCAGTACGGAATCCAGGAGCGCGACGCCGCGGGGATCAACCTCGTGCCCCAGCGCGTCCGTCGTATGGTCGCCGCTCTTCCCGCCCCATTGCCGACGCTCCTGGATCTCGACGAGTCGTTCGTGCGAGAGCTGCCGGCGGAACTCGCGGGGATGCTGAACGGGATCCTCCAACACGTCCGACGTGCGCGCTTGGAGTACGAGGGCACCGATCCGACATCGGGAGACGTCTGGGAATGCTCCCTTGTGGGACTCGCCGCCGGTCCAGGGCGGAAATATACGGCCATGCACGGTGTCATCGACTTCCGCCCGGTCCGCCAGGCGTGGTTGCGTGAACTGCTGAAGGAGTACGGCCGTGCGGTACGCCCCAATGTCATCGAGTTCCGCCAAACCGTGTACGCCGCGACACTCGCCTCAGCCGCCCTGACCGATCGCCCCCACGGTGATGCACCTGAGCGGTTGTCGATGGCGGACATGAGCGCCGTGGTGGATGCGTTCCGGATCGCCAAGCGTCCGGAGAACGGTCAGGACTACTCGGCGAGCCACCGGCGCGCACTGCTGCGCCTATGGCGAGCGTTCCTCGAGTACGTACGACAGGCCGGGCTGATGGACCACATCCCCGGCGGCTTCGCGCTGAACCCGAAATTCCACACCATCGCTGCGGTCGATGTCTCCGAGGACGAGATCGGCCGTGCCATCCCGGAACATGTCATCTCGCAGCTTGATGCTCACGTCGAACTGCTCGGCACATCGACAGCGTACGAAAGCGGCGGCTGGACTGCCGCGGACTTCGCGCGGATGTACCAGGTTGCCTACAAGGTTATTCGGGACACCGGTCGGCGCCCTGGCGAGGTCACCAGCCTGCGCCGCGACTGTCTGCAATGGATCGACGGCAAACCGACTCTGATCTACGACAACCACAAGCGGCGCCGACACGGCCGCCGCTTGCCCATCACCGAGGCGACCGCCCAGGAGATCGAGTCCTGGCAGAAGGCTCTTCAGGGCCTGCCACCGGTACCTGCGTGCGAGCAATGGCTTTTCCCGTCACCAGGTCAGCGCAACCGGCCCCGGCGTGGTCACCTCACCCCGGCGCAGTTCTGCAACAGGATCTTCCGCGCCTGGGTCGACGAGGTCATTCCCACGCTAGTCGACGAGCGCCTCGGCGACGACGGTGAGCCTCTCCCCTACGACCGCGCCCAGATCGTCCCGTACGGATTCCGGCACGCCTACGCCCAACGCCACGCGGACGCGGGTACTCGACCCGATGTCCTCCGGGAGCTCATGGATCACCGGTCGCTGGACGTCACCATGGGGTACTACAAGGTCTCCCTCAGCCGGAAACAGGAAGCCGTACGCACGGTCGCGGCGCTCGCCGTCGACCGGCACGGGGAATCCCGTGGCTTCAGCGACCCGCTGGCCTACGAGGTGGAGAGCGTCGGGGTTCCGTACGGCGGCTGTACCGAGCCGAGCAATGTCAAGGCCGGGGGAGGGCACTGCCGCATCCGTTTCCAGTGCGCCGGATGCGATTTCTACCGGCCCGATCCCTCCTACTTGCCGGCCCTGGAACAGCAGATCGCGGACCTGCGGGCCGACAAGGAGGCCGCCCTGGCGATGGAGGCCGCGGACTGGGTCGTTCGCAATCTCGACGACCAGATCCGCGCGTACTCGAAGTCGGCCGACGAGATGCGGAGGAAGCTCGACGCGCTGCCCGCCGAGGAGCGCGCGGTTGTCGAATCCGCCTCGCGCGAGCTGCGCAAGGCCCGCTCCGCAGCGGCCTTCGTCCCCTTGCAGGCACTGACGACACGGAGCCCCGAATGAAAAGTCCCGCCGCTTCCGGAAGCAATGACCGGAACTCACGGGTCGAGCGCCTGCGCGCCAGCCGTGCCAAGGACAGCGAGGACAAGACCAAGCGCGCGCTCGATGCAGTGGACGTGCTTCTCCGCTCGGGACGACGCATCACCGTCAGCCAGGTGGCGCGGGACGCGGAGGTGTCCACGTGGTTCGTCTACAACCAGCCCCAGGTGCACCAGGCCGTTCAGGACGGCATCACCGCCCAGCGAGAGCAGGTACGTCACGTCTCCCCCAGCGCGGAAGCACAGCGGGTGTCCCCTGCCGGGCTGCGGACGGATCTCGCCCTGGCACGCGAAGAGATCAAGGACCTCAAGAAGGAACGCGATCGGCTCCGGAACCGGGTCCGGCTGTCTCTCGGTACCGAGCTGGACGGCGTGAACCACAGCGAGCTGATCCAACGGGTGCAGCAGTTGGAGCAGCGGAACACCGATCTGGACAAGGAGCTGTCCGTGGCCAGGGATCGGGTCACCTCCCTTGAGGAGAGGCTGCGTGAGACAGAAGACGATCTAACCGCCGCTCGGGCCGGGCTCCGCCGTGCGATGCGGGCCGTTCCGTCTCCGTAGCCTCCCTGGTGTGCCGCCAAGCTCGTGGCTGTCCGACTCCCGTGCCGTCTGCCGGACAGCGCGAGGGACATCGGCAAGGGAGTCGGGCTTCCGCGTTGGACGGTCCCGATCATGTTCAATCGGTGTCCGTGGCGGCAAGCACCGACAGCCGTCGGTGTTCCGGGGAGACCGCGACCAAGCCGATGTCCCAGGCCACGCGCTCGAACCACTTCGTACCGGCGCTGAAGCCGTACCAGGCGCACTCCCGTACACGTGCCTCGACATCCTCCGCGGTGGCGGCCTCCGCAGCCCCGGTGAGGCCGGCCAGGGACTGCCACACGGCCAGACGGCCGTAGGCCCCGCGGGCGCCGGAGTTGTAGGCCCCGCCCGTGGACGCGGCGGCAAAGAGCACCCGCCAGGCCCGGTCCGGCGGACAGGCCGCGACCGAGAAGGAGGTCTTCCTCCCCGCACCCTTCAGGGACTCCAGCCCCAGCCCCAGCAACGCGCGCGGTACCGACTCAGCTTCCAGAGGACCTGCCAGTTCGAAGACTCGCGCCTCAACCCGGCCGTTCGACTCGTCAACCCAGTTCGCCACAGCTGCCCCGATGCCCTTGGCCGCGGTTTCGGTCGTCGTCTCCTGAGCCGATGGAACGTGCACTTCGGCGACGACTGCCACGTTGCGGTCCTCTGGTGGGCCGAACGGCATCGAGTAGCTGCTGCCCTGTGCGTTGTATCTCGGCAGATCCGGCTGCCCTTCCACCTCGGACAATGCCAACGGCAGCCATCCCAGTGGATGTCGCCTCCAGTGCGCCGATGTCGCCCACCCGGCGATCCCCGGCGTTTCCGTGACGTCGGCGCCCCTGAGCACCAGTTCATGTACCAGACAGGCACGAAGCTCCTCCGAGGCGTGCCCGGTAAACGCATAGGCCAGTTCCTCTGCCGGGTGGCTGGAGGCCAGCAAGGACGCCGCGTAGCGGTCCAGCTTCCTGTCGGCGGTCTGCGCCGACGAGACCAGCCGCAGCGCCTGGGGGACATTCCCAGGGCCGGGCGTGGTGGCCAGCAGCCGGAGCAGGTGATCGAAGACGCTCCCGTACTGCCAGATCGGCCTGGAGTCGGAACCGTACGTCCCGGCGAGCGCGATGCCGAGGTCCGCGAGGAAGGAGGCGTCCCCCTGCGCGAGACGACGTTCGGCCACCTTCCATATGTTGGTGACGCTCTTCAGACCCGGCAGCATCGTCACGATCTTCTGTATGCGATCAACCACGGTTTGGAGGGTACGCGTCCGGCGTCCCCAAGCCGAGCGCGTTTCCCCAGGTCACTGGGGCGCTGTCAGCCTTTGCACTGCTTCAGCATGATCGCCTTGTCCGGCTTCGTCACAGGCAGGTCGTACTTGAGGGCCACTTGCGCGAAGCGGACCACGTAGGCGCACCTGATCTGTTTGCTGGGCGGCAGCCAGGACGCGGGGCCGGAATCGCCCTTGGCCGAGTTGGCTCGCCCCTCCACCGGGATCAGATTCAGCACGTCGTTGGCGAACTGCCTGCGCTTGCTCTCCGACCAGCGTGAGGAGTCCATCTGCCAGCTGTAGGACAACGGCACCACGTGATCTATCTGCACCTTGGCGGCCTGCTGCTTCCGCCACTCGATGGTCGTCCCGGTGTACGGGTCGTCCAGCGTCATGGCGATCACGACGCAGTCGGAGCCGGCTCGGAAACGAAGCTTCTGGCCATCGCGACGAATGAGATCGTTTCGAGTGTCACACCCGTTCCTCGCGAGCGGCACCCCATCGGCCGTGTCCATCCATGCATAGCCGAACTTGTCGCGGTCGTAGCCCGTCTTCGGCCCCCGCCCCTTCGTGGACAGTTCCTCGATGAGCTTGCGGGCCTCGGCCCTGTCCTCCGCGGTCGTCAGGGGCGCGAGCCCTGGCTTCGTACCATCCGGGTTCTTGAGCGGGCTGACCGCCCGCCCACCGGGAGCCGGTCCGGGCCCCGCGGAGGGGCCGTCATCGCCGAGACCCTCGCATCCCGACACGAGAAGCACGCCAGCCGTCGCCACGGTCACCGCACGGAGGAAACGCACGCCACCCACCCTCTTGTGACTCATGTGCCTCTCGTTAAGCACAAATCACCATCCCCTGCATGAGCTGCGCGAATGTCTCAGCTACCCAGCGAAGCATAGAGATAACGCGGGTGCCGCAGCCGTTGCCGTCGACGTCCGCCCAGGCGCGCCCGAACTTCTCCCGGTCGTAACCGGTCTTCGGGGCGCGGCCCTTGACGGTGAGGGTGTCGACGGCGGCGAGCGCGGACCCGCCGGCGGCGGGCCGCCCGCCCGAGCCGCCGCCGGTGGTGGCCGAAGTGTCGTCCCCCGGCAGGCAGCCGGTGGCGAGCAGCAGCGCGGAGGCGGCGAGGGCCGTGGCGGTCAGGGTCTTCTTTCGGTACGTCAGATACGTCAGCACCCGAGGAATCCTAGGGTGTACTGATAAGCACCTTTCGCACCTTTGATCGCTTCTTCCTCAGATCTTGCCGATGCCGAGGGTGTTCTCGCCGGGCAGGAGGCCGGAGCCGATCGCGGCGAGCCAGGGCGCGCCGAGGAGTTCGGCGAGCCGGGCGGTGGCGTCCGAGCCGAGGACGTCCCAGGGCCCGGCGGCGAGCGCGTCGGTCCGCTCCTCGACCTCCGCGCGCAGGGCGCGGCCGGCGTCGGTGGCGGCGAGCGGCCCGGCCGCCTCCACCAGCCCGCGGGCGGCGAGCCGGGCGCGGGCGTCGGCCCACTCCCCCGCCGTCCACCCGCGGCTCTCGAAGACGGCCTCGGGTGCGGCGCCGACCGCGGCGAAGGAGACGAGCGCCTCGACCGGGTCGAGCCCGGCGGCGAGCAGTGCGGCGAGGTGTCCGTCACCCCGGTGCTCGCGCAGGACGGTGGCGGCCTGCCAGAGGGCGAGATGCGGGGCGTCGGGCCAGGGCAGGGCGGCGTTGGCGGCGGCGAGCGGCCGCCCGGCGGCGCCGACCGAGCCGGCCGCTTCGGCGGCGGTACGGGCCAGGCGGGCGGCCTCGGCGAGCTCGGCGCCCTTGACCAGGCCCTCACCGAGGACGGCACGGTAGGTCCGGTCGACGGCACGGAGCCGGGCGGCGAGGACGGCGGCGGGGGCCGCGGCGGGCGCGGGGGCCCCGGGGACGTACCGGCGGACCATCGCCGGGCTGAAGCTGTAGAAGGCCGAGGCCACCCGCTCGGGCCCGGCGGCGCCCAGCGGCGCGGAGCGCCAGGCGAAGTAGGAGGGCCAGCGTTCGGCGGTGTCGCAGCCGAGGGCGGCGGCCTCGTCGAAGGCCTCGGGGGCGTAGTAGAGCAGGGCGTGCAGGGGTTCGAGCAGGTGCCACATCTGACGTACGCGTGCGGATTCCACGGGGTGATCCTCTCGCCACGGCTCACGAACTAGTCACTGACTAGATAGTGCGCCCGGCACGGCAACTTGTCAACGACAAGATGAGGGTTAGGCTCGCCCCATGACCACCCGCCCGAAGCCGTACCACCACGGCGACCTCCGGCAGTCCGTCCTCGCCGCCGCCCTCGACGCGATCGCCGCCGACGGCCCCGCCGCGCTCAGCCTCCGCGACCTGGCCCGCCGGGCCGGCGTCTCGCACGCCGCCCCCGCCCACCACTTCGGCGACCGCACCGGCCTCCTCACCGCGATCGCCGCGCAGGGCTACGACCTCCTGGCCGAGGCCCTCGCCGGGGCGCCGGAGCTGCGCGAGCGCGGGGTGCGGTACGTGCGGTTCGCGGCGGACCACCCGGCCCACTTCCAGGTGATGTTCCAGCCGGACCTGCTCCGCGCGGACGATCCCGACCTCGTGGCGGCGAAGGCCCGCGCGTCGGCGGAACTGCGCGCCGGGGTGGCGGACCTCGCCGGCGTCCCCGACACCCGGGAGGCGGGCATCGCGGCCTGGTCCCTGGCCCACGGCTTCGCGACGCTGCTCCTCACGGGCAACGTCGACGCGGCCCTCGGCGGCCGCGCCCCGGAGGAGTACTTCCGCTCCCTGACGGGCCTGCTGTTCACGCGGTGAACCGGGGCGGTCGACGGCGGCGGCGACCCACGAGCCGACGGATCAGCGCGTCGAGCCGATCGACGCCACCGCTCTCCCCGAGCCCCCCGTCCGGCATGGGCGCGACCCTGCCGGACGGGGACCGCTTCCGGCCCTACGATCCGAGAATCGTCGTGAGGAACTCGCCCGTCCACGCGAGCAGTTCGCGCCCGACCACCGGCTTCCCGCCGATCTTCCCGCTCGTCGGCCGCGGCACCAGGATCTGGTGCGCGCCCGGCTTGATGACCGTCCGCGGGTACAGCCGCTTCAGCCGCAGTTCCTGCGATTCCCTCAACTCGACCGGCGCGAAGCGGATGTTGGAGCCCTGGAGGACGATCTCGCCCACCCCGCACGCCCGCGCCAGCATCCGCAGGCCCGCGACGAGCAGCAGGTTCTCGACCGGTTCGGGCAGCTTGCCGTAGCGGTCGGTGAGTTCCTCGCGTACCGCCCGGATGTCCTCCTCCGAGTTCGCCGAGGCGATCGCCCGGTACGCCTGGAGGCGGAGCCGCTCGCCGGGCGCGTAGTCGTGGGGCATGTGGGCGTCGACGGGCAGCTCGATCTTCACCTCCAGCGGCGCCTCTTCCTCCTCGCCGCCTTCCAGCTGGGCGCGGTAGTCCGCGACCGCCTCGCCGACCATCCGCACGTACAGGTCGAAGCCGACGCCCGCGATGTGGCCGGACTGCTCGCCGCCGAGGAGGTTGCCCGCGCCGCGGATCTCCAGGTCCTTCATGGCGACGTACATGCCCGCACCCATCTCGGTGTGCTGGGCGATCGTCGCGAGCCGCTCGTGCGCGGTCTCGGTCAGCGGCTTCTCCGGCGGGTAGAGGAAGTACGCGTACCCGCGCTCCCGCCCTCGGCCGACGCGGCCGCGCAGCTGGTGGAGCTGCGACAGACCGAAGTTGTCGCCGCGCTCGACGATCAGCGTGTTCGCGTTGGAGATGTCGATGCCGGACTCGACGATCGTCGTCGAGACGAGGACGTCGAACTTCTTCTCCCAGAAGTCGACGACGACCTGTTCGAGCGCCGACTCCGACATCTGGCCGTGGGCGGTCGCGATCCGCGCCTCGGGCACGATCTCGCGGAGCCGGGCGGCCGCCCGGTCGATCGAGTCGACCCGGTTGTGGATGTAGAACACCTGGCCCTCGCGGAGGAGTTCACGCCGCACGGCCGCGCCGATCTGCTTCTCCTCGTACGGCCCGACGAAGGTGAGGACCGGGTGCCGCTCCTCCGGCGGGGTCGTGATCGTCGACATCTCGCGGATGCCGGTGACCGCCATCTCCAGCGTGCGCGGGATCGGGGTGGCAGACATGGTCAGGACGTCGACGTTGGCCCGCAGCTTCTTCAGCTGCTCCTTGTGCTCGACGCCGAAGCGCTGCTCCTCGTCGACGATGACGAGGCCGAGGTCCTTGAACTTCGTCTCGGAGGAGAAGAGGCGGTGGGTGCCGATGACGACGTCGACCGAGCCCTCCTTGAGCCCCTCCAGGGTCGCCTTCGACTCGGTGTCGCTCTGGAAGCGGGACAGCGCCCGGACCTTCACCGGGAACTGCGAGTACCGCTCGCTGAACGTGCCGAAGTGCTGCTGCACGAGCAGCGTCGTCGGGACGAGGACGGCGACCTGCTTGCCGTCCTGGACGGCCTTGAAGGCGGCGCGGACGGCGATCTCCGTCTTGCCGTAGCCGACGTCGCCGCAGATCAGGCGGTCCATGGGAACCGTCTTCTCCATGTCCTCCTTCACCTCGGCGATGGTGGACAGCTGGTCGGGCGTCTCCGCGTACGGGAAGGCGTCCTCCAGCTCGCGCTGCCAGGGGGTGTCCGGGCCGAAGGCGTGGCCGGGCGCGGCCATGCGGGCCGAGTAGAGCTTGATCAGGTCGGCGGCGATCTCCTTGACCGCCTTCTTGGCGCGCTGCTTCGTCTTCGTCCAGTCCGCGCCGCCGAGCCGGTGCAGGGTCGGGGCCTCGCCGCCGACGTACTTGGTGACCTGCTCCAGCTGGTCGGTGGGGATGTAGAGCCGGTCGCCGGGCTGGCCGCGCTTGGCGGGGGCGTACTCGACGAGGAGGTACTCGCGGGTGGCGCCCTGGACGGTCCGCTGGACCATCTCGACGTACCGGCCGACGCCGTGCTGCTCGTGGACGATGTAGTCGCCGACCTCCAGGGTCAGCGGGTCGATCGTCTTGCGGCGCTTGGCCGGCATCCGCTGGCCGTCCTTGCCGGCCGCCTTCTGGCCGGACAGGTCGGTCTCGGTGAGGACGGCCAGCTTGAGGGCGGGGTCGACGAAGCCGTGGTCGATCGAGCCGGTGGAGACGTGGACGACGGCCGGGGAGATCTCGGCGAGGTCCGCGTCGAGGCGGGCGGGGATGCCCTCGCCGCCGAGGACCTCGACGGTGCGGGAGGCGGGGCCGTGGGCCTCGGTGACGTAGACCGTGCGCCAGCCGTCGGCGAGCCAGCCCTTGGTGTCGGCGAGGGCGCGGGCGGTGTCGCCGCGGTAGGACTCGGGGGCGTGCATGCCGAGCACCAGCGTGTCGCCCGACACGGTCTCGTCCGCCGCGAACGGCGACACGGACCACCAGGCGATGTCCAGCTCGCGCGCCCGGTCCCGGACGTCCGCGATCCCCCACAGGGAGGCCGCGCCGACGTCGATCGGGGCCTCGCCGCCGCCGGCGGTGGCGGCCCAGGACGCCTGGAGGAACTCCTGCGAGGTGGCGACGAGGTCGGCGGCCCGGGTCCGCACGCGCTCGGGGTCGCAGACGACGGCCATGGCGCCCTGGGGGAGGACGTCGAGGAGCAGCTCCATGTCGTCGACGAGGACGGGGGCGAGGGACTCCATGCCCTCGACGGCGATGCCCTCGGCGATCTTGTCGAGCAGCTCGCCCAGCTCGGGGTGCTGCTCGGCGAGGGCCGCCGCCCGCTCCCGCACGTCCTGGGTCAGCAGCAGCTCGCGGCAGGGCGGGGCCCACAGCCCGTGCTCGGCGACTTCGAGGGACCGCTGGTCGGCGACCTTGAAGTAACGGATCTCCTCGACGTCGTCGCCCCAGAACTCGATGCGGAGCGGGTGCTCCTCGGTGGGCGGGAAGACGTCGAGGATGCCGCCGCGGACGGCGAACTCGCCGCGCTTCTCGACGAGCTCGACCCGGGAGTACGCGGCTGCCGCGAGCCCCTCGACGACCTCGTCGAGGTCGGCGGTCTGCCCCGACCTCAGGGCGACGGGCTCCAGGTCCCCGAGCCCCTTGACCTGCGGCTGGAGTACGGAGCGGATGGGCGCGACGACGACGCTGACGGGCCCGGCGGCCGGGTCGTCGGCGCGCGGGTGGGCGAGCCGGCGCAGGACGGCGAGGCGGCGGCCGACGGTGTCGGAGCGGGGCGAGAGCCGCTCGTGGGGCAGGGTCTCCCAGGAGGGGTACTCGGCGACCGTGTCCGGGTCGAGGAGCGAGCGGAGCGCGGCGGCCAGGTCCTCGGCCTCCCGCCCGGTCGCGGTCACGGCGAGCACGGGCCGCCCGGAGTCCCGCGCGAGCGCGGCGAGCGCGAAGGGCCGCGCGGCGGCGGGCCCGACGAGGTCCACGTGCGGGCGGTTCCCGTCGGCGGCGGCCTTCACCGCCTCGGCGAGGGCCGTGTCCTTCACGACGACATCGAGGAGACCGTGCAGGCTCATGGACTTCCATCCCGGGTTCGGACTACGTACGGAGCTACGGGGCAACGCGAACGGCCCGACACGTCGAACGGGCCGGGGTGTCCAGCCTACGGCGTGCCACCGTCACTCGCCGGAAGGAAGGGGGCCACTCGGGAGAGTCAGGGGCGCCCCCGGGAACGCGTACGGCCCCGGCGCGCGTGCCCCGGAGCCGTACGACAGCCGTCACAGCGAAGCGCTACTCGCTCGCGATCGCGTTCAGGACGTTCATCCGGCCCGCGCGGAAGGCCGGGACCAGGGCCGCGAAGAGGCCGACGAAGGCGGAGCCGACGAAGACGGTGAGGATCGTCGGCCACGGGATGTCCAGGACGCCGAGGCCCTCCAGGGCCAGGAGCTTCTGGGCGGCCGTGCCCCAGCCCATGCCCAGGGCGAGGCCGAGGAGCGCGCCGAAGAGGGCGATCACCACCGACTCCAGGCGGATCATGCGGCGCAGCTGGCGGCGCGAGAGGCCGATGGCGCGCATGAGGCCGATCTCGCGGGTCCGCTCGACGACCGAGAGGGCCAGGGTGTTCACGACGCCGAGGACGGCGACGACGATCGCGAGGGCGAGGAGCCCGTACACGATGTTGAGGAGCTGGCCGACCTGGTCCTTCAGGGTCTCCTTGTAGTCGGCCTGGTTGCTGGCCTTGTACTGCGGGTAGGGCGCGAGCGCGTCCTTGACCGCCTGGTACGCCTCCGCCTCCTGGCCGTCCTTGGCGCCGGCGAGGATCAGCAGGCTCTGCGGGACCCGGTCGGCGGGCAGGTAGCGGGTGACGGTGGAGACGTTCGTGTACATCGCGCCCTTGTCGACCTGGCCGACGTCCGCCGTGATCGCCGCGACCTTCAGCTTCGCCGTCTCGCCGCCCTTGAAGGCGACGGTCAGGACGTCGCCGACCTTCACGCCGTGCTCGGCGGCGTAGTCGCTGCCGACGGACATCGCGTCCGTGCCGTACGCGTCGGTGAGGGTGCCGGAGGTGACCTCGCGGCGCAGGTCCTTCACGTACGAGGGGTCGGTGGCGGCCAGGTCGGCGGTCGTGGTCTTCCCGCGCGGGTCGGTGATCTTCGCGTCGACCCACTTGTACTCGGTGACGTGGTCCAGGCTCGGGACCTCCTCCAGGGCGGCCTGCGCCTGCGGGACGATCGGCTGGCCCGTACCGGACTGGACGATGAAGTCGGCGCCGACGGACCGGTCGAGCTCGTCCGTGGCGGAGGCGACCATCGAGGAGCCGACGACCGACAGGCAGGCGACGAGCGCGAGGCCGATCATCAGGGCCGCGCCGGTCGCGCCGGTGCGGCGCGGGTTGCGGAGCGCGTTGCGCTCGGCGAGGCGGCCGACGGGGCCGAAGACCCGCAGGACGACGGCGCCGAGGACGCGGACGACTCCGTCGGCGAGGAGCGGGCCGACGACGACGAAGCCGAGGAGGGTGAGGACGACGCCGACGCCGAGCCAGAGGGAGCCGGGGCCGGCCTCGGCGGCGCGGGTCGCGGCCCACAGGGCGGCGGCACCGGCGGCGGTGAGGAGGAGCCCGACGAGGCCCCGGACGCGCCCGGCCCGGCCGTCGGCGGAGGCGGGGGTGCCCGCGTCGCGCAGCGCCGCCATCGGGGAGACCTTCCCGGCCCGGCGGGCGGGGACGTACGCGGCGAGGACGGTGACGACGACGCCGAGGACGATGCCGATGAAGGGGGTCGTCCAGGCGACGGTGAGGTCGCGGGTGGAGAGCTCCATGCCCATGGAGGACATGAGCTCCATGAGCCCGATGGCGAGCCCGACGCCCGCCGCGACGCCGGCGACGGAGCCGACGACGCCGAGGAGCAGCGCCTCGACGAGGACGGAACGGTTCACCTGCCGGCGGCTGGAGCCGATGGCCCGGAGGAGGCCGATCTCGCGGGTGCGCTGGGCGACCAGCATGGAGAAGGTGTTGACGATGAGGAAGATGCCGACGAGGAAGGCGATGCCGGCGAAGCCGAGCATGGCGTACTTCATGACGTCGAGGAATCCGGCGACGTCCTCGCGGCCGGCGTCGGCGGCCTCGGCGGCGGTCTGGAGCTTGTAGTCGCCGGAGCTCGCGCCGAGGGCGGAGGCGATGTTCGCCTTGAGGGCGTCGTTGCCGGTCCCCGGCTCGGCGTCGGCCACGACGTTGGTGAACACGCCGGGCTTGCCGAGGAGTTCGCGCTGCGCGGTCGCGGTGTCGAAGTACACGACGGTGGCGCCCGGGTTGGTGACCTTGAAGTCGACGATGCCGGAGATCCGGGCGGTGAAGTCGCCGTCGACGGCGACCGTGCGCAGCTCGTCGCCGAGCTTCAGGCCGTGCTTCTCGGCGGTGGCGGCGTCCACGACGACGTCGGTGGGGCCGCGCGGCTCGTGGCCGGAGACTATCTCGACGGAGCGGAGCTCGTTGCGGTTCCAGTTCCCGGCGATGGTGGGGGCGCCGCTGGTGGGGCCGATGTTCTCGTTCTTCGCGTCGACGACGGTGACGCTCATGGAGACGACGACGCCGAGCGCGTCCCGCACGCCGTCCGCCGACTTCACCTGCTCGACGAGCGAGGCGGGGAGGGAGGCGGGGCGGCCGTTCTGCGGGATCTCGTCGTTCTCGGCGGCGTCCTTCGAACTGACGGTGACGTCCCCGGCGGTCGACGCGAAGAGCTTGTCGAACGTCGTGTTCATGGTGTCGGTGAAGACGAGGGTGCCGGAGACGAAGGCGACCGACAGGAGCACGGCGATGGCGGAGAGCGCCATTCTCCCCTTGTGGGAGAGGAAGTTGCGCAGGGACGTCTTCAGGACGGTCGACGCGGAGCCGCTCATGACGTCCGCCCGCGCACGTCGAAGTCCTTCATGCGGTCGAGGACGGCCTCGGCGGTCGGCCGCTCCATCTCGTCGACGATCCGGCCGTCGGCGAGGTAGAGGACGCGGTCGGCGTAGGAGGCGGCGACGGGGTCGTGGGTGACCATGACGATGGTCTGGCCGAGCTCGTCGACGGACTGCCGCAGGAAGCCGAGGACTTCGGCGCCGGCGCGGGAGTCCAGGTTGCCGGTCGGCTCGTCACCGAAGATGATCTCGGGCCGGGCAGCGAGGGCGCGGGCGACGGCGACGCGCTGCTGCTGGCCGCCGGAGAGCTCGGTGGGCCGGTGCTTGAGGCGTTCGGAGAGGCCGACGGTGCCGACGACGCGACGGAGCCACTCGGCGTCGGGCCTGCGCCCGGCGATGTCCATGGGGAGCGTGATGTTCTCGATCGCGTTCAGCGTCGGGAGCAGGTTGAACGCCTGGAAGATGAAGCCGATCCGGTCGCGGCGCAGCCGCGTCAGCTTCTTGTCCTTCAGCCCCGTGATCTCGACGTCCCCCAGGTGGATCTGGCCGCTGGTGACGGTGTCGAGGCCGGCGAGGCAGTGCATCAGGGTCGACTTGCCGGAGCCGGAGGGGCCCATGATCGCGGTGAACGCACCGCGCGCGATGTCGACGTCGACGGAGTCCAGCGCGACGACCCGGGTCTCCCCGCCGCCGTAGGCCTTGACGACCTGCCGCGCCCGCGCGGCGACGGCCGTCGTCCCTCCCGTACTCCCGTTCTTGGGGATGGTCACAGCCGAGGTCACGGTCTTCTCCTAGAGGCAGGGTGCGGGGTGTGCGGGGGTGGTGCGGTACGTAAGTCCCAGTTAAGGACCGGCCTCCCGCCTCCCTCGTCCTCCCTCGGGACGAACGACCCCTGGTCTGCCTACGGGGGCAGCCCCTAGGGGACGGATCCGCCGCCGGGGCAGCGCGCCGTCGCACACGCGACCGGCCCCCCTCCGCGCTCTGGCGGAAGGGGGCCGGGGAGGGTGGCGGTACGGCCGGTGCCGCCTCCTCGTGCAGGAGTGCGAACGAACGGACCGTGATGGTCGCCCTGGCGTTACGGGTGGTTGACGACGTTGCCGGCCTGGACCGTGGACTGCCCGCCCTGTCCTCCGAACGAGGACGCGGCGCCGAGCGCCAGGAAGGCGGCGGCGAACGCCACGGCGACGGCCGCGGAGACGCGCTTCTGGATGGTGTTCATGATGGTCCTCCCCCGTGTCGGCTTCCGCCGACTGCCAATGGGTCGACTGATGATCGACTTCGGTCATCGTGGCACACGTGCGGCCCCACGACCGAGGGTTTCGCCGTCCTCGGCCGCAGCCGGCGCAGACGGCCCGCCCAGCCCGAGTCCGGTGCCGTCATGACCGAGCGGCATCCCCTAGGGGTTCCCCCCTCGCCCTCCTGATGAGACCCTGTCGCTCATCATTTAGGTGTACGAAGAAAGGACCCTCCGGTGACCGAGCCGTCGACGACCCCTCCGACGGCCGACCCGGCACCCACACCCCCCGACCCGGCACCGCCCCACCCCGACCACGCCCCGGCCGAGCCGCACCCGCCGACCGCACCCGCCGGCACCGCCCCGGCCCCCGGGCCCGGCCGCCGGGGCGCGGTCTCCGCCGCCCTCATGCTCGGCATGGGCCTCGCCGCGATCGACGGCACCATCGTCTCCACCGCCGTCCCCCAGATCGTCGGCGACCTCGGCGGACTCGCCGTCTTCTCCTGGCTGTTCGCGGGCTACCTGCTCGCCGTGACCGTCACCCTCCCCGTCTACGGCAAGCTCAGCGACACCTTCGGCCGCAAGCCCGTCCTCATCGCCGGCGTCGTCCTCTTCCTCATCGGCTCGCTGCTCTGCGCCGCCGCCTGGAACATGGCCTCGCTCATCGCCTTCCGCGTCGTCCAGGGCCTCGGCGGCGGCGCGCTCCAGGGCACGATCCAGACGATCGCCGCCGACCTGTACCCGCTGAAGGAACGCCCCAAGATCCAGGCGAAGCTGTCCTCCGTCTGGGCCGCGTCCTCCGTCGCGGGACCGGCCGTCGGCGGCCTCCTCGCCGGGTACGCCGACTGGCGCTGGATCTTCCTCATCAACCTGCCCGTCGGCCTCCTCGCGCTCTGGCTGATCGGCCGACACCTCGTGGAACCCGCACGCCCGGAGCCGCGCGCCCGCCCCCGGATCGACTGGGCGGGCGCCTCCGCCGTCTTCGCGACGGGCGCGCTGCTGATCACGGCGCTCGTCCAGGGCGGAGTGGCCTGGCCCTGGCTGTCGGCACCGTCCCTCGCCCTCCTGGGCGGCGCGGCCGCCCTCGGCGTCCTCACCGTCGTCATCGAACGCCGGGCCGCGGAACCGATCATCCCCGGCTGGGTCTGGCGCCGCCGCACCATCGCCGCCGTCAACCTGTCCCTCGGCGCCCTGGGCCTGCTCATGGTCGCCCCGACGGTCTTCCTGCCGACGTACGCGCAGTCGGTCCTGGGCCTCGGCCCGATAGCCGCCGGCTTCGTCCTGTCGACGTGGACGGTCAGCTGGCCGGTGACGGCGGCGCTCTCCAACCGCCTCTACACCCGTATCGGCTTCCGCCTCACGGCCGTCCTCGGCATCTCGATCGCGCTGGTCCTGCTGCTCGCGTTCCCGTTCCTCCCCTACCCCGGGGAGCCCTGGCAGCCGGCCCTGCTCATGTTCGTCCTCGGCGGGGCGCTCGGCATCTTCCAACTCCCGCTGATCGTCGGGGTGCAGTCCACCGTCCCGTACGAGGAGCGCGGGGTCACGACCGCGTCCGTCCTGTTCTGCCGCCAGGTCGGCCAGAGCGTGGGCGCGGCGCTCTTCGGCATGGTCGCGAACATGACCCTGGCGTCCCGCCTGGGCGAGAACACCGACCTGGACACCCTGTCCCGCGCCCTGGACGCCCCCGAGTCCCTCACGGCCGAGACCCTGGACCTCCTGCGACGCGCGGTCGACGCGGCGGTGGACTACGTCTACCTCGGCGCGGCGATCGCGGCGGCGCTGGCCCTCCTGGCCCTGGTGACGCTGGCGCCCCGCCGCTTCCCGGTCCTCAAGGAAGCGGCGGGGGAAGACGCCGACTGAGCGTGTACAGCCGAGGCCTGTACCTACTCCGCCGAGACGGCGGCGAGACCGACGAACCCGGCCCAGGCGTGGGGGCTGACGCGGAGACCGGGGCGGGTGACGTCCTTGGAGTCACGGACGTGCACGGACCCCGCACCCGCTGCAACCTCGATGCACTGGCCGCCCTCGCCGCCGCTGTAGCTGCTCTTGAACCAGGCCAGGGATTCCGTGCTGTTCATAGCTCTCCTCAGGACGTCTCGACGGCTACGCCGGTACTACTTTCCCGAGGCGAGGCCCACGAACCCGGACCAGGCGTCGGGGCTGACGCGGAGACCGGGGCGGGTGACGTCCTTGGAGTCACGAATGTGCACGGTCCCCGTACCCGCCGCGACCTCGACGCACGCGCCACCCTCGGCGTCGCTGTAGCTGCTCTTGAACCATGCGAGAGATTCCGTGCTGTTCATAGCTCTCCTAGCAACTTCTCGATGAACCTGAGCGACTCTCGCGCACTGAGAGCCTGTGACCGGATGATTCCATAGCGGGCACCCGCGACAACGGTCCGCTCGGGCTCGGTCACCAACGAGCTGGTGCCCTGGGCCTCCACGTACAGGAACTTCTTCCCGTCCTTACGCGTGAGGACTATGAACGGGCCACCCAGACCCGCATTGTCCTCGCACTCGGTCGGCATGACCTGGATCTCGACGTTCCGCCGCTGCCCCATCAGCAGCAAGTGCTTCAACTGCCCGCGAAGGACCTCCGTCCCGCCATACCGGTGCCGGAGCACCGCCTCGTCCATGACGAAGCTCAGGAACGGGGTGGGGCGCCGGTCGAAGATGTCCTGCCGGGCCAGTCGGGCCGTCACCCGCTGTTCGACCGTCTCCTCGTCCAGCAGCGGACGTCGCATGGCCAGGAGCGCTCGGGTGTACTCCTCTGTCTGGAGGAGGCCGTTGACGACCAAGGCGTCGTACGCCAGGAGCTCCATCGCCTCCTTCTCCAGCTGCGCCATCCCCCGGAAGAACGCCGGATACTGCGCCTTCTCCAGCGGCTCCTTCCACTCCTTCAGCAGCCCTCCCGCGTCCACCGCGCTGTCCGCGCCGTCGACCGCCTTCGGTGGCGGGATCCGCCGTCCCTGCTCGAAGGAGGCGATCGTCGACGCCGAGTAGCCGAGTCGCTTCCCCAGCGTCTCCCGGTCCATCCCCGCCCGCGTCCGCAGCGTCTTCAGACTTCGCCCGAACGACATCGCCACACTCTGGTCCGACCTGTCCGCCGCCCGGCCCGACTCGTCCTCGGGCTCGTGCCCCACCACCGCGTCGACCTGCTCGTCCGCCATCGCGCCCCGCCTCTCGTACCGGCACCGACACCCGACGTACACCCACATCGTCGTCAGTGCGTCACCACTGGTCACGCTACGCCACCAAGAGGAATCTCGGAGGCATGACGACGAACAACGGGAACCCCGTCCGCACCACCCAACACCCCACCCTCTCCCCTTACTTGATCAGCAAGCTCTTCAGCCTCCGCTTCACGTCCACACCCCGTGGCGCCCGCCTCGCCCGCCGTCTCGTCGCCGTCCGGCTGGACGAGTGGGGGGTCCCGTACGGGACGAGGGCGCACGACGCCGTCACCCTCGTCGCGGCCGAGCTCGCCGCGAACGCGGTGCGGCACGGGCACGTGCCGGGGCGGGACTTCCAGCTGCTGCTGCGGGTGACGGACGGGCCGCCGGCGGTCGCGCGGGTGGAGGTGACCGACACCCGGGCAGAGCGCGTTCCGCCCCGGCCCGGGCGACTCCCCGGGCCGGACCCGGGCGCGGAACCCGCAGAGGGCGGCAGGGGGTTGTTGCTCGTCGACGGGCTGGCGGACCGCTGGGGCTGGTGTCCGAGACTGGGAGCGCCGGGGAAGACGGTGTGGGCGGAGATCACCCTCGCGTAGCGGGATCGACCGGAGCGCCGCCTCGCCGCCGAGCCCGCAGCGCCACGAGCAACAGCGGTATCACCGCGAGGAGTTCCCCCGCCCCGCCCGTCCACAGGGCGGTGCGGACCCCGGCGTACTCGCCGAGCAGGCCGCCCGCCAGGGCGCCCAGGGGCATGCAGCCCCAGACGACGAAGCGGACCGTGGCCGTGACGCGGCCGAGGAGGGGGGCGGGGGTGACGCGCTGGCGGAGGGCTACCGAGGTGATCTTGAAGGTCATGAAGGCGGTCCAGCCGAGGCCCTGGAGCACGCAGGCGAGCGCGTAGCGCCAGTCGGCGTGGAAGAACGGCAGCGCCGCCAGCCACAGGGCGCCGCTGACGACCACCGAGGCGCACATCGCGCGGGTCTGGCCGAGGCGGGCGACGGCGCGGGTGGTGAGGAGGCTGCCGAGGAGGCCGCCGAGGGCCTCCGCCGTGAAGACGAGGCCGCAGAGGAACGGGGACATGCCCAGCTCGCCGGCCAGGAGCACGAGGAGCATGGACGCGCCGATGGTGCCGCAGAGGTTCGAGATCGCGGCCGTGAGGGTGAGCGCGCGCAGGAGGCGGTCGCCGAAGACGAACCGCAGGCCCTCGGCGACCTCGTCGCGGAGGCGCGCGCCGGGTGCGCGGACCGGCTTGGGGTCGGGGCGGCGGATGCGGGAGAGGAAGAGCGCGGAGACGAGGAAACTGACCGCGTCGACGGCGAGCGCGACCGGCGCCGTCACCGCCGCGATCAGCGCGCCCCCGACGCCGGGTCCGGCCGCGGCCGTGACGGTACGGGAGGACTCCAGGGCCACGTTGGCCGCGACCAGGCGGTCCGCGTCCACGAGCCGGGGCAGTTGGCTCTGGTAGGCGATGTCGAAGAAGGCCGTCAGGACGGAGAGGCCGAAGCCGACGGCGTACAGCTGGGGCAGGGTCAGGACGTCGAGCCAGGCCGCGACGGGCAGCGTCGCGAGGAGGGCCGCGCGGCCGAGGTCGCCCGCGATCATGACGCGGCGGCCGCGCATCCGGTCCACCCAGGCCCCGGCGGGCAGGCCGAGGAGCAGGAAGCCGAGGTACTCGCACATCACCAGCAGGCCCGCCTCGAACGGCGAGGCCCCGAGCGGGCCGATCGCGACCAGCGGGAGGGCGAGGACGGTGACGGCGGTGCCGGCCTGGCTGACGGTGTCGCCGATCCAGAGGCGGCGGAAGTCGGGCAGGCGGAGGACGTGGGGCGGACGGGTGCGGTCGGGTGCGAGCGTGGTCATGTCGGGGAACCTCACCAGCCGCCGTCCCCGCCCACCAATGTTTTAGCCTGGGCTAAAAGCTCGTGGGGAGGGGCGGTCGTGGGATCGGTACGGTTCGGGGTCGACGACCTGGCGCAGCTGAGGTTCGCGGTGTCGCCGCTCCTGGAGGCGGTCGCGGCCCTGCGCGCGACGACCGACCCCGGCGGTCACGCTCTCCATCTCCCGTGGATCAAGCGAGCGTTGACCGTCGGCGAGGAGCGTACGACCCTGGTGCCGCACCTGGCGGAGCTCGCTGCCCGCCTGCCTCCCCCGCGCTGCCCGCTCGCCGAGATCGAGGAGGAACTACCGCTGCTCGACGGACCGGCCCCGCTCGACGGGCCGTCGGAGCTCGCGGGGGCGGTGCTGGCGTGGTGGCGGGTCGGGTTGCGGCCGTACTGGGCCCGCGTCAGGGCCGTACTGGAGGCCGATCTCGCCTACCGGACCCGCCAGTTGGCGGAGGACGGCATCCAGGAGGTCTTCGCGCACCTGCACCCCGGCCTGCGGTGGGCGGACGACCGGCTGACGTGGGCCGGGGGCACGGCGGCGGACCGGCTCGTGCTCGACGGGCGGGGGATCACGCTCACGCCGAGCGTGTTCGGCGCACGCCCCGCCCTGGTGCCGGGGCGGGGCGCCACCCCGCCGTGCCTCGTCTATCCGGCGCGCGGGACCGGCACCCTGTGGGAGCGGTCCGCCGAGCCCGGCGACGGGCTCGCCCGGCTGCTCGGGCGCAGCAGGGCCGGGCTCCTGGGCCGTACGAGCACCCCGGCGACGACCACGGCCCTCGCCGAGCAGACCGGCCTGACGCCCGGCGCGGTCTCGCAGCACCTCGCCGTGCTCCGCGAGACGGGCCTCGTCACCGGCCACCGGTACCGGCGCGAGGTCTACTACCGGGCGAGCGAGCTCGGCCTCGCGCTGCTCGGGAAGGGCCCCGCCGAGGGACCCGCCGAGAGGTCTACGGGATCTTCGTCATGACGCAGTGGGGGTCCTGGTTGTCCTCGTCGCCGACGGGGGTCCAGAACTTCAGGACGTCGCCGTCCCGGAGGGCGTTGAGATGGCCCACCACGTCGTCGCCGACGGAGCTCTTGGCGTGGAACTCCAGCCAGAGGGCGGTGCCGCGCTTGCCGTACTCGGCCCGCCACTTGCCCTTCCCCGAACGGGGTTCCGTCCACTCGCCCGCCCCGACGCCCCACCAGTTGCCGCAGATGTCCTCGGCGACGAACGTCCGGTTCGGACCGAGCGTGATGCGGCCGCCCTCGGTGTCCACCCAGGTGCCCGCGACGTCGGCCGGCCTCATGGGGGTGCCCTCGCCCTCCGGCGGCGGCCGGGGCACCATCCAGGCGGCGCAGGACGTGAGCGAGAGCGCCAGGACGACGGCGGCGCAGAGGACCGGGACGGTCCGGCGGGAGTGGGGCACGGGCCGACAGCCTGGCACAGGGGCGCGCTCAACCTTTCCCGGGGTCCCGGAGTCTGAGGGGACGGAAGCAGGCCGGAGAGAGAGGGTCGCCGTGGAAGAGGTCGTCGCCGGTGCCGTGAAGTGGGCGGCTCGCGGAGTGGTGGTCACCGTCCAGTGTCTCGACGTCGTCGTCGAGCTCCTCCTCGCGCGCGGGGACTCCTCCCGGAAGAAACGGCGGCGCCGCTAGGACAGGCCCTGGGCCGGCGGCCGGAGGCCCCCGGTCCCCGGGTCAGCCCCGCGAACTCGCCGTCCGACCTCTCGTGGAGCGGGAGCCCCGTGGCCCGGTGGTAGAACTCCGCCAGGGCCAGGGGATCGGCGCAGTCGAGGGTGACCGCCGTCAGTCGCATCAGCACGGCCCGGAGGCTAGCTGGCGGAGTCCGCGCCGTCCTCCGGCTTTTCCGTGGAGTCCTCGGAGGCCCCGGCCCCGGGCGCGGGCTTCGGCTCCGGTGCCGGCTGCGGGCGGCCCGTCAGAGCCGCCAGGGAGTAGCGGATGTGCTCCATGTGCGCGTGTATCTCCTCGCGCGCCTCCTCGTGCTCCCGCAGGACCCGCTCCGTCTCGCGCTCGATGCGCTCGGCCTTCATGCGGGCCTCGGCGAGGATCTCCTCCGCCTTCGCCTCCGCGTCCTCCTGGCCGTGCCGGGCCTGCTCCTCGGTCTCCGCGAGGGCCCGCTGCGCCTCCGCGCGCTTCTCCTCGGCGTACGCGTCGAGCTCCTCGTGACGGGCGTCGAGCTCGGCGGCCTTCGCCTGGGCCGTGCGCTCGGCCTCCTCCCGTACGGCCGTCTGCTCGGCCTCCTGGTCGGCGACGAGCTTCCGCGCGCGGGCCTCGGTCGCCTCGAAGACCTCCTGCGCCTTGGCGCGCTCCCGCTGCGCGTCGCGGGCCGCCTCCTTCGCCAGGGCCTCGGAGCGTTCGCGGGCGGCCGTCAGGGTCGCGCGGGCCGCCGACTTGGAGGACGTACGGACGCCTTCGGCGTAGGCGCGGGCCGACTCCTTGGCCTCGCGGGCCGCCGCCTCGGCGGCCTCCGCGAGCGCCTGTGCGTCCGCCTCCGCCGCGCGGACGAGGGTCTCGTCCTCCTGCTCGGCCATCTCCAGGATCTTGCGGGCACGGTCGCTGAGGTTCTCGTACCGCTGCGGCGGCAGCGCCTCGACGGCCTCCCGCAGGCGGACCGCCTCGGCGGCCATGTCCTTCGCGAGGACGGTCAGCCGGGCCGCCCGCTCCCACAGCCCGTCCCGTTCCTCGGAGAGCGCGGCGAGGTAGCGGTCGACCTGCTCGGGGCGGTACCCGCGTCCCCGTCCGACTGCGAAATTCGACATCCCTGACGCCCCTTCCCTATGGCCTCAAACGTCAAGGATGCGCCATCAGAACGGACAAAAGGCGCCCAACATGGACCCATGTCGAGCGCCTTTCGTCACATTCCGTCGGTCTGCGCCTACGGAACGATCTCCGGTCTCCCTACAGGAGGCCGTCCCACATCTGCTCCAGCAGGACCGACCACCAGTTCTCCGGCGACGACAGCGCCGCCGGGTCCAGCATCGCCAACTGGGCCTGGAAGTCGACCGTCCAGCGGCCCGCCTGCTCGGGGTTGAGCCCGAACCGCAGCCGCCACATGCGGCCGAGCAGCGCCATCGAGCGCGTGAACTCCGGCAGCCCCGTGTTCACGAACTGCGGCGGCACCGGCTGGCCGCCGGGACCCGCCTCCACCGGCACCGCCACGATGTGCGCCGTGCCGTACTGGACGCAGATCGCCCGCCCGAAGTCCGAACCGAGCACGAGGTACGAGCTCGCGTCCGGCGCCGCCGCGACCTGCCGCTGCGCCGCCAGCTCCGCCAGCGTCGGCACCACCGGCATCGCCGGCTGCGCCCAGAAGAACGGCCCGAAGTCCGCCGGGAGCCCCGCCCAGACCAGCGTCCGCGCGACGATCTCCGGCACGCCCTGACGGGACACCGCGTTCTGGTCGAAGCGCAGCACGCCCGGCCCGAACGCCCCGGCCAGCTCCTGCGCCACCATCTCCGGCGGCACCGGCGGCGCGGGCTGCACCTGCGGCAGCGGAGCCCGTACCGGCGCCGGACGCGCCGGACCGTCCGCGACCTGGTGCAACTCGCCCTGGTGGGTGAGCAGTTGCCGCATGCCCTGCTGTCGGCCCGCGTGATCACGGCCGTACGGGGCGATGCTCGTGATCCGCGCCTGCGGCCACGTCTCGCGGATCATCCGCGCGCAGTAACCACCGGGCAGCTCGCAGGACTCCAGCTCCGTGTGGAGTTCGAGCACCTGCTGCGGCGGCACGTTCAGCGCGCGCAGCTCGTGCAGGATCTGCCACTCCGGGTGCGGCGTGCCCGGCGCCGAACGCCGGATGATCTGCGCCTCCGAACCGTCGGGCGCGCGGTAGCGCAGCACCGCCTGGTAGCCGGGGCCGACCATCGGCTGGCCCACCGGCGCCTGCGGATACCCGTACGCCGGGGGGACCGGGCCGGGCGGCACGGGGCCGGGAGCCGCCGGCGCCCCCGGAGGACCGGGCGGCGGCGGGACCGCCGGACCGCCGGGACCCGGGACCTGACCCGGGTGCGCCAGCATCGTCGCCGCGTGCGCGATCCCGCCCGGAGGCGTACCCGCACCGGGCACGCCCGGCGGCGGGGGCGGCGGCGGAGGCGCGCCGGGACCGGCCGCCTGGCCCGGGTGCGCCAGCATCGTCGCGGCCTGGTGCACCGGCTGCGGCGGGGTCGGCGGACCGGGAGGCGCGGGCGCGCCCGGAGGCTGTACGCCCTCCGGGCCGAGCTGCGACACCAGCTGCGTCGGTACGTACGCGGGCGCGCCGCCCGGCACACCCGGCGCACCGGGCGGCGGAGGCGGCGACACGGGCCCGCGCGCGCCCTTCGGCGGCACCGCGGCCTTGCTCGTCGCGGCGTCCGCGATGTCCCCGGCACCCGGCACGGCGGGCGCGGGCGGCGGGGGCGGGGGCGCGGGAGCGCCGGCGGCGGCAGCGGCCGGAGCCACCGGCGGCGCCTGCGGGACCTGCGCACCCGGCGGCGGGGGCGCGGCCGGGTCGAGGCGCGGGGACACGGCGGTCGGCGGCAGCGCGCTGCCGCCCTTCATGAGCGCGGTCGGCGCGTCGGCCCCGACCAGCGGCGCCGGGGTGTCCTCGTCGTCCGTCCCCGACAGCGGCGGCGCGAAGACCGTCGCGGGCAGCGGAACAGCACCGTCCGCACCACCGGCACTGGCGTTGGCATCGGCCCAGGGGCTCGCGGGAGCGACGGGGGCGGGCGGCGCGGGCTCGGGAGCGGGCTCGGGCGCCGCGACCGGAGCGGGGGCGGGCCCGGGAGCGGCCTCGGCGGCGGGAGCCGGAACCGGAGCCGGCGGGACAGGCGGGGCGGGCGGGGCCGCGGGGGCGGCCGGGGCAGCCGTGGCCTGAGCCGGAACCGGAGCCGGCGGGACAGGCGGGGCGGGCGGGGCGGGCGGGGCGGCCGGGGCAGCCGTGGCCTGAGCCGGAACCGGCGCGGCAGGCGCCCCCGGCGCGGCAACCGGGCCCGACTCCTTCGGCACCCCGTCCATCGCCGTCGGCACGTACGCGTCGGCCACCGCGTCGGCGGGCGCGTCCTCGGCCGACACCCCCGTCGGCGCCGGCGCGGGCGCGGGCGCGGGCGCCACACCCGGCACCGTGTCCGACGCGTCGTCCACCAGGCCGGCCGACGAACTGCCGCCCTCCTGGGAGGCATTGGGGCCCTGCGGCAGGCCGATGCGGTCCGCCGCGTCCTGGAGCCACTCCGGCGGGCTCAGCAGGAACGACGTCTGGTTCAGGTCGACCCGCGCCGGCTGCGCCGCCGCGGGGGCCGGAGCCGCGTCCTGGGAGCCGTACTCCTCCTCGTACCGGCGGATCACCTCACCCACCGGCAGGCCCGGCCACAGCGTCGCCTCGCCGGAGTCCCGCGCGATGACGAGCCGCTGCCGGCCGCCGTCCGAGATCGGGCCGCCCTCGCGGTCCTCCGCCCAGACGACGAAACCCAGCTCGAACTCCCGAACCCGCACCTCGCGGTGCTGGTACGCCGGCAGGTCGCCGTTGATCCATTCCTCGGCGCGCTCCTGCGCCTGCGCGAACGTCACCACAGCCAGTTCACTCCCCTACCGGGACCACGGGCACGGCGCGCGCGAAGCCGCCGTCCACCATCAGGTTCGCCACCGTCTCCAGCTCCGGCGGATTGCCGGCGAGACGCTGGAGGAACGCGTCGAAGTCGGCGCCGCACGGCAGCAGCAGCCGCTCCACGCGCTCGGCCGTCGTCCAGCCGGCCGCCACCTCGCCGGAGTCCCGCGCGTCGTCGTACGCGCAGAACCACACCGTGCCGACCGCCTCACCCCGCACCTTCACCGCGATCAGACCGCCCTGGACGAACGCGACGCCCAGGTAGTCCTTGGTGAGGTGATCGCGCAGACACTTGTTGACGTAGACGAGGTCGTTGACCCCCGCCTCCTCCCGCACCGTGAAGAAGGGCTGGTCGACCAGGATGCCCAGCTCCGCGTCGAGCGCGGCGCCGACCGGCGCGCAGCCGCCCGCCGCCTTCAGGAAGGAGCGGTACGCGCCCGGAAGGCGGTAGCCGAGGTCCTCCTCGACACCCTGGAGCTGGAGCTCGGAGACCGACACGGCCCCCTTCGGCAGACCGAAGTGCGCGGGACGGGTCTCCTGGAGCGGGCGCGTGCCGCGCTTCGCGTGGTCGACGGCGGCCGTCGCCACCCCGCCGTGGTGGCGGAGCAGCGCCTTCACCTCGACCGGGACCAGCTCCATGCGGCGCGAGCGCGCCACGTGGTGCCAGGTCCAGCCGTGCGGGGTCGCCACCGACGGGATCGTGTCCCACAGCTCGTGGCCGGTGGACGCCATCGCCGCGTTCGCGGAGACGTAGTCCGTGAGGCGCAGCTCGTCGACGCCGAAGCCCTCCGGCGGATCGGCGATCTCGGCCGCCGCGCGCGCGTACGGCGAGAAGTCCGGGTGGCCGTGCTCGTCGATCCGCACCCCACGGGGGTGGCGGGCGGCGCGGACCGGGTCCGGGAAGTGCACGACCTGCCCGGCGTAGGCCGCGTTCGGTGGCGCGGTGTCCTGACCGAGCCGACCTGTCGTCATGGCGGTTGCCCCCTGAACTGGCGTCGCTGCCTCTGCTCCTGCGGATCTCGCGGATCCACTCCGCTTCTCGCGGATCCGCCCCAGCCTAAGCGCTGCCACAAGCGGCGGAACGGCCCCGGTCCACGCCCCCGGCAGACGGTGACCAAGTGTCACGACGTCATGACAGTTGCACCATGGTTCCGACACACCGGAGCCGTCCGACACGGCCCCAGCTTCCCCATATGGCTCCCTATTTGGCAGGCTGTCCACGCAACTCGGGGGATTGCAGGAGGGGAAGACCAGCACCATGCACGCAGCACCGACACCCACGCAGGGTGATCCACGCCTCAACTGGAGCAGCACCGAGGCCACCCGCGCGCCCTCACTGCACCACCGCCGCGACGGCATCCTCCCCACCGTCGGAGCCGCGCTCTCCGTCCGCGGCGAGACGCTCACGTGCACGGCGGGCCGCGGCGACCGGCCGCCGCTCCTGCACGCCCTCGTCCAGGACTTCCTGGACACCCTCACCAGCGGACAGCGGGAACGCTTCACCGGGCGGTGCCCCGAGGCGATCCTGCTCTCCCGGCACCTCACCGCCACCGAGAACGGCCGCTCCAAGCGCGCCCAGCGCAAGCCGCTCACCCCCGGCGAGGCCCGCCGCTCCCTCAAGCACGCCAAGCTCACCGCCCGGCGCATCCGCGAGGACGGCGACCCGCTGCACGGCAGCTACGCGGCGCCCTGCCGCTCCTGCGCGGCGATGCTCGCCCACTTCGGTGTCCGCACCGTCGACCCCACGGACTCCGCCGAGAACGGCTGACCGCCCCCGCACGGCCGACCACCCGAGAACGGCAGACCACACCCATGCCCGACCACCTCAGCACCACCCGCTTCCCGGTCAACGTCGACGCCGCCCTCCGCGAGGCCGGCTGGCAGCCCGGACGCTGGGACATCAAGCTCGCCGAAGAATGGGCGGACGCGCTGCGCGCCCACGTCTCCCCCGCCGGACACCGGCACAGCGTCTTCCCCGCCGCCGTCGAGGCGTGGGCCGAGTTCGGCGGCCTGCGGATCACCGCGCCGGGGAACGGCCGGCAGATAGCTCCCGCCACCCTCCGCTTCGACCCGCTCGCCGGACTCCACCTGTCGCGGACGCTCGCGGACCTGGGCCGCGCCCTGGAGACGGAGCTCGCGCCGCTGGGCGAGGAGGGCGAGCACCAGGCGGTCCTCGCGATGGACGTGGAGGGGCGGGTGTACAGCCTGGACCACGCGGGCGACTGGTACCTGGGGAAGGACATCGACACGGCGCTGTCGACCCTGATCACGGGAGTCCAGCCGACCCGCCTGACGGCGGGCTAGTCGCCCTTCGCCACGTCGTCGCCCTTCGGGACGTCATCGCCCTTCGGGACGTCATCGCCCTTCGGCACCTCGTCGCCCCTCGGCACGGGCAGGACGGCGGAGACCCGGAACCCTCCGGCGTCCGTCGGCCCGGACACGAACACGCCGCCCAGCCGGGAGACCCGCTCCCGCATCCCGACGAGCCCGTTCCCGCCGCTCGGCAGACGCGCGTCCGAGGCGGCCGGGTCCGGGTCCGACGGACAGGGACCGTTCTCCACCTGCATGGCGACCTCGGCCTCGCGGTGCGCGAGACGGACGACGACCGAGGCGCCGACGGCGTGCTTGTGGACGTTGGTCAGCGCCTCCTGCACCACCCGGTAGGCGGTCCGCTCGACCTCGGGCGGATACGGGCGCACGTCCCCGACGACGAGCAGCTCGACGACCGCGCCGGCCAGCCGGGACTGCTCGCACAGCGCCTCGACGGCGTCGAGCCGGGGCCCGTCGTCGGCGGCGGCCCCGGCGGCGGTCTCCGCGGCGGCGGCAGCGGCGCGGCCCACGGCGGCCAGCGGGACGGCCGAGGGACCGGCCGGGGCGGCCTCCTCCCGCAGCACCCCGAGCATCTGCCGGAGCTCGGTCAGGGCCTGCCGCCCCATGTCCCCCACCAGGGCGGCGTTCCGCACGGCCTTCTGCGGGTCCTTCAGGGCGACGGCCTGCAAGGCGGCGGCATGGACGACCATCAAGGACACCCGGTGGGCGACGACGTCGTGCATCTCGCGGGCGATCCGCGTCCGCTCCTCCTGTCGGGCCCACTGGGCGCGCTGCTCGGCCCGGTCGGCGAGGAGGGACAGCTCCTGCTCCAGGCTGTCGGCCCGCTCCCGCAGGCTCTCCATGAGGCGGCGGCGGGCCCCTATGTAGAGCCCGAAGAGGACCGGGGGCGCGTTGAGCCCCAGGGTGACGAGGAGGGAGACGACGGGGATGTACCAGCCGCTCGGGTCGATCTCGGGCTGGTCGAGCCCGGCCTCGGCCGCGTCCTGGCGGAGCCGTACGAAGGTGACGACGTACACGGCGACGGTCGACATGGCGGCGAGGACGGCGGTGACGCGCCGGGGCACCTCGGAGGCGGCGAGCGTGTACAGCCCGACGATCCCCATGAGGTAGCCCATCTCGGCGGGCGCGACGGCCATCGAGACGAGGACGACGGCGATGGGCCACCGGCGGCGCACGAGCAGCACGGACCCGACGAGGAACCCGAACAGCGCCCCGAGCCCCGGCGGTGCGGACGCCTTCTCGGCGAAGAGGTACCCCTCGGCGGCGCACTCGACGGCGGACACGGCCGCGAGTCCCGAGTCGAGGACGACACTCCGGAGCCGCCCCCACCACCACCAACCCCTGGCACCCCCGGCGCCCTGCTCTGCCCCCGTCGCGGTCATGCCCTCCACCCTACGGGCGCGCCGCCGGTACCAGGATGCGATGCCCGCGGTCCGGGCATGAGTCCCTCGAACTGGTGAATAGCTCCTGCTTTCGACCCGGACGTCCACATTCCGGACGACGCTGTCCGCATGTCACCTGCCACGGGCAAGTACGCGGACTTCGAGGGCCTCCGTGAGCAGGCCGTCGCGCTCCGCCGCGAGGGCCTCAGCCGCCGCCAGATCCGCGACCGCCTCCACGTCGACAACAACGACCTCCTCAACCGCCTCCTCGAAGGCGAACCGCCCCCGGAGTGGACGAAGCGTCCGAACGCGAAGGACGACCTCCGCGAGCGCGTCGTGTTCGTGAACAGCGACGCGGGAATGATCCGGGTCTTCGTCGCATGGCTCGACCTCCTCGACATCGAGGTCGAGCGCCGCAGGTACCACGTGATGATCCACGAGACGGGGAACGCGCCCGACGCCGAAAGACACTGGGCCGAGGCCGTCGGCGCCTCCCCCTCAGCCTTCGGCAAGACGAGCACCAAGCGCCACAACCCGCGAACCAACCGCCAGAACGTGGGCACCGGATACCACGGCTGCCTCGCGATCAGAATCCTCGGGAGCGCCGATCTTTACCGTCGCATCGAAGGGGCCTGGTGCGGCATAGTAGGGGCGGTCCCGATTCTCCCAACAGGAATTCGGACATAAAGGGCTAACCATCCCGGATCGTCTAAGGGCAGGACAAATGGTTTTGGTCCATTGAATGAGGGTTCGAATCCTTCTCCGGGAGCCCCTGCATGCGGGTCCTGACCACCCTGGTCAGGACCCGCGCTCATGTCCGGAGCCCCGCCCCCCGGTATCCTTCGTGCGTCCACCACCCAAAGCCGAAGGGCATTCCCGTGAGCGCCATCCGCCCGGCCGCCGTCGTCGTCCTCGCAGCGGGTGAGGGCACCCGCATGAAGTCGAAGACCCCCAAGGTCCTGCACGAGATCGCCGGGCGCTCGCTCGTCGGGCATGTCGTGTCCGCCTCCCGGGAGCTGGAGCCCGAGCACCTCGTCGTGGTCGTCGGACACGCCCGGGAGCAGGTCAAGGGACACCTCGACGCCCACTACGCCGGTACCCGTACCGCCGTCCAGGAGGAGCAGAACGGCACCGGGCACGCCGTGCGCATGGCCCTGGAGGAGCTGGGTTCCGCGCCCGAGGGGACCGTCGTGGTGGTGTGCGGTGACACGCCGCTGCTGTCCGGGGAGACCCTGCGCGCGCTGGCGGAGACGCACGCCGCCGACGGCAACGCCGTCACCGTGCTGACCGCCGAGGTCCCCGACTCCACCGGGTACGGCCGGATCGTGCGCGACGCGGACGGCGCCGTGACGGCGATCGTCGAGCACAAGGACGCCTCCGCCGAGCAGCTCGCGATCCGCGAGATCAACTCCGGTGTCTTCGCCTTCGACGGCCGGCTGCTCGCCCAGGCGATCAAGCAGCTCCGCACGGACAACAGCCAGGGCGAGGAGTACCTCACCGACGTGCTGTCGATCCTGCGCGAGGCCGGTCACCGCGTCGGCGCCTCCGTCGCCGGCGACCACCGCGAGATCCTGGGCATCAACAACCGCGTCCAGCTCGCCGAGGCCCGCGCCCTGCTCAACCAGCGCCTCCTGGAGCGCGCCATGCTGGCCGGCGTGACGGTCGTGGACCCGGGCTCCGTGTTCGTCGACGTGACGGTGACCTTCGAGGCCGACGCCACGATCCTGCCGGGCACGCAGCTGCTCGGCGCGACGCACATCGGCGAGGACGCCGTCGTCGGCCCCAACACGCGTCTCACGAACACCACCGTCGCCAAGGGCGCCCGCGTGGACAACGCGGTCGCCGTCGACGCCGTCGTCGGCGAGGGCGCCTC
Source organism: Streptomyces sp. NPDC020807 (assembly GCF_040641575.1). Lineage (NCBI taxonomy): Bacteria > Bacillati > Actinomycetota > Actinomycetes > Kitasatosporales > Streptomycetaceae > Streptomyces > Streptomyces sp. NPDC020807. Next base: position 42,585 of record NZ_JBFADU010000017.1, on the reverse strand, counting down.
CGTGGGCCCGTACGCGTACCTCCGTCCGGGGACGAAGCTCGGCACGAAGGCCAAGGCCGGTACGTACGTCGAGATGAAGAACGCCACGATCGGCGAGGGCAGCAAGGTCCCCCACCTGTCGTACGTCGGCGACGCGACCATCGGCGAGTACACGAACATCGGCGCCGCGAGCGTCTTCGTGAACTACGACGGCGAGGCGAAGCACCACACCACGATCGGCTCCCACTGCCGTACGGGCTCCGACAACATGTTTGTGGCTCCCATCACGATCGGGGACGGCGTCTACACCGCCGCCGGCTCCGTGATCACGAAGGACGTCCCGGCCGGCGCGCTGGCCGTGGCCCGGGGCCAGCAGCGGAATATCGAGGGTTGGGTGGCCCGCAAGCGGCCGGGCAGCGCCGCCGCGCAGGCCGCCCAGGTGGCGTCGGAGGACGGCTCCGGCGAGAGCTGACGAGAACCGAGCGGAAACGGTTGCGTCGAACTCGGCGTACCGTGATACGTGCACACAAATTCGGCTGGTTCGCACATGCGCTCGCACCCGCGGGGCGTGGGACAGCGGCCAGAGAACACGTCTGAGGAGACAGTGCTGTGACCGGGATCAAGACGACCGGCGAGAAGAAGCTGATGCTCTTCTCCGGCCGCGCCCACCCCGAGCTGGCCGAGGAGGTCGCGCACCAGCTGGGCGTCGGTCTCGTTCCCACCAAGGCCTTCGACTTCGCCAACGGTGAGATCTACGTCCGCTTCCAGGAGTCGGCGCGCGGCGCCGACTGCTTCCTGATCCAGAGCCACACGGCTCCGATCAACAAGTGGATCATGGAGCAGCTGATCATGATCGACGCTCTGAAGCGGGCCTCCGCCCGGAGCATCACCGTGATCATCCCGTCGTACGGCTACGCCCGCCAGGACAAGAAGCACCGCGGTCGCGAGCCGATCTCGGCCCGCCTCGTCGCGGACCTGCTGAAGACCGCCGGTGCGGACCGCATCCTCACCGTCGACCTGCACACGGACCAGATCCAGGGCTTCTTCGACGGCCCCGTGGACCACCTGTCCGCCCTCCCGGTCCTCGCGGACTACGTGGGTGCGAAGGTCGACCGCGAGAAGCTGACGATCGTCTCCCCGGACGCCGGCCGCGTGCGCGTCGCCGACCGCTGGTGCGACCGTCTCGACGCCCCGCTGGCGATCGTGCACAAGCGCCGCGACAAGGACGTCGCCAACCAGGTCACCGTCCACGAGGTCGTCGGTGACGTGAAGGGCCGCGTCTGCGTCCTCGTCGACGACATGGTCGACACCGGTGGCACGATCTGCGCAGCCGCCGACGCCCTGTTCGCGCACGGTGCCGAGGACGTCATCGTGACGGCCACGCACGGCATCCTGTCGGGCCCGGCCGCCGACCGCCTGAAGAACTCCAAGGTCAGCGAGTTCGTCTTCACGGACACGCTGCCGGTCCCGGGCGCCCTGGAGCTCGACAAGATCACGGTCCTGTCGATCGCTCCGACGATCGCGCGCGCGGTGCGCGAGGTCTTCGAGGACGGTTCGGTGACGAGCCTCTTCGAGGAGCACTGAGCCTCACCCGATCAGTTCCACGAGGGCCGTTTCCCCGTTCGGGGGAGCGGCCCTCGGCCGTTTCCGGTCCGTGTGCGGGTGATCGAATTGGGTGGTAGGGCGGTCGCCCGGTAGACTGCCGTAGTTGCTCGGCGAGGGAGGCCGTACCCGTACGCATGGCGTTGCGCCTGACGTGCAGGTCCACGGCGGTCCGTTATCGACGCGCTCTTCGTAGCAGGCCATCGCCAGTCGTGGCCGGGTGACCCTGACATCTTCCGTCACCTTCTACGAGGAGTGCACCATGTCCGAGGTCAAGCTCGCCGGTTCCGTCCGCACCGAGTTCGGCAAGGGCGCCGCCCGCGCCATCCGCCGCGACTCCCTGGTCCCCGCCGTCCTCTACGGCCACGGCTCGGACCCGGTCCACCTGACCCTCCCGGCCCACGAGCTCGGTCTCGCGCTCCGCACGCCGAACGTCCTGCTCTCCCTGGACATCGACGGCACCCACGAGCTCGCGATCCCGAAGGCCGTCCAGCGCGACGCCATCAAGGGCTTCCTGATCCACGTCGACCTGCTCCTCGTCAAGAAGGGCGAGAAGGTCACGGTCGAGGTTCCGGTCCAGGCCGAGGGCGAGCTCGCCGCCGGTGGCAACCTGCTCCAGCACGAGCTCAACACCCTCTCCGTCGAGGCCGAGGCCACCCACCTCCCCGAGGCCGTCACGGTCTCCGTCGAGGGCCTCGAGGCCGGCGCCTCCGTCCTCGCCAAGGACATCGCCCTTCCCTCCGGCGTGACCCTGGTCACCGACGCCGACGCCGTCGTCCTCCAGGTCCTGGCCGCCCAGGCCGAGGAGGCCCCGGCCGAGGCCGAGGCCGAGGGCGCGGAGGCCTGAGCCGTAGGCTCGGACTGACGTGACGGGGTGATGGGCCGTACCGGCCCGTCACCCCGTTTCCTTTTTCGCACACGAGGAGAGCGCACCCCATGACGGACGACGCCAACGCCCCCTGGCTGATCGTCGGCCTCGGCAACCCCGGGCCCGAGTACGCGGCCAACCGCCACAACATCGGCTTCATGGTCGTCGACCTGCTCGCCGAGCGGATCCGCGGCTCCTTCAAGCGGGCGCAGAAGGCGCAGGCGCAGGTCGTCGAGGGCCGGATGGGTCCGCCGGGACCCGAGAACCGCCGGGTGATCCTCGCGAAGCCGATGTCGTACATGAACCTGTCGGGCGGCCCGGTGACGGCGCTGCGCGACTTCTACAAGGTGCCGACGGCGCGGGTGGTGGCGATCCACGACGAGCTGGACATCGACTACGGGGTGCTGCGGCTGAAGCTGGGCGGCGGCGACAACGGGCACAACGGCCTGAAGTCGATGACGAAGTCGATGGGTGCCGACTACCACCGGGTGCGGTGCGGGATCGGGCGTCCGCCGGGCCGGATGCAGGTCGCGGACTTCGTCCTGAAGGACTTCTCGTCGACGGAGCGCAAGGACCTGGACTGGTTCGTGGACCGGTCGGCCGACGCGGTGGAGTGCCTGGTGGCGGAGGGCCTGGAGCGGGCCCAGTCGGCGTACAACTCGTGACTCGGGGCGCCCGTCTCCCGCGAACGTACGACTGTACGATCGCGGGTCATGACGCACGCCCGTAACGCCGCCATGGCCCTGGTCGCCCTGCTCCTCGTCGTCGGGGGCGCGTGGGCGTCGTGGTCGTCCGCCCAGCACGTCCTGCTCTCGCAGGGGCGTGAGCACGGGACGTTGACGGTGACGGGGTGTACGGACGAGACGTGCAGCGGTACGTTCGCCTCCGAGGACCCTTCGTCGAAGCGGAAGTCCCTGACGATTCCGCGTTCGGTCGCGGTGGAGCAGGGGGCGACGATCCCGGTGGTGGTGAAACCGGACACCGACGAGGGCGTGCGGACGGGGTGGGCCGGCGGCCTCCACGCGTGGCTCCCGCTGGGCGGGGCGCTGCTGTTGGCGGCGCCGGTGGTCGGCGGGGGGTTGCGTCTTTCGCGGACGGCGTGGTCGTTGGCGGGAATTGGTGGCGGAATTCTTGTGGCGGCCTTTTACGCACTCTGATTCAAAACGGACCATACCGACGGGTTCGGCCGGATCGTTATGTACCTCTGGGTTAAGGCTGACTTAAAGCGACGGATAGGCTGCCTCAGCCATCTCTCACGGCACCCTCATCTCCCAGATGGACGACTGCTACATGCGACGTACTCTCATATCTTCCGGCGCACTGGTCGCGGCCCTCGCCGGCTCCCTGGTCCTCGCCCCGGTCAGCTCCGCCTCGGAGGCGCCGAAGCCGCTGCCGCTCCACCAGATCGAGGAACTCCCGCTGACCGCCTCCGGGTGGGAAGGCGACAAGGAGGAGGTCTGCGGCGACATCCCGACGAACCAGGACGGCTGGCACTTCGTCCTCCCGGGCAACACGGCTGTCTTCACCAAGCTGACGGTCGAGTTCAAGCCCGGCGGCGTCCAGACCATCACGGTCTTCGGCCCGCCGACCGCCAAGCACGCCTACGTGGGCTCCGAGCCCGGCGCCGAACTGATCTCCGCCACGGCCGAGGTCAACGGCACCGTCTCGCAGGGGTTCTTCAACCTCTCCCACACCTGCCCCACCTCGGAGGAGCCGGAGCCGACCACGACTCCCTCCACCACCCCCCCGGTCACGGAGACCACGCCTCCGGTCACCGAGACCACGCCTCCGGTCACCGAGACCACCCCGCCCGGCACGGAGACCACCCCGCCCGGCACCGAGTCCCCCTCCCCGAGCGAGACCACCCCGGGCTCCACCGAGTCTCCCTCCCCGAGCGAGACCCCGGGCTCCACCGAGACCCCCGGTGGCACCGAGTCCCCCTCCGCCACCACCCCCGGTGAGGAGACCACCGAGGGCACCACCGGTGCCTCCACCGGCGGTTCCGACGAGAAGGGCGGCGAGAACGGCTCGACCGAGGGCGACCTCGCCGAGACCGGCTCCAGCGCCCCCGTCGGCATCATCGCCGCCGTCGCCGTGGCCCTCGCGGGTGCCGGCGCGTTCCTGGTGACCCGTCGCCGCAAGGCCGCGCAGCAGGGCTGACCCTCCGCGTGACGACGACTGTGCCCCCTGCCGGTTCCGGCAGGGGGCACAGTCGTGAAGTGGCCGCGGGTCAGCCGGTGTTGCGCAGACCCGCCGCGACACCGTTCACCGTGAGGAGCAGGGCCCGCGAGAGCAGCGGGTCCGGGTCCTCGCCCGCCGCGACGGCGGCCCGCTGACGGGCGAGCAGGGCGACCTGGAGGTAGGAGATCGGGTCCAGGTAGGCGTCGCGGATGGCGAAGGTCTGCTGGAGGACCGGGTTGGAGTCGAGCAGCCGCTGGCCGCCGGTGACCTTCAGGACCTCGGCGACGGTCAGCTCGTGCTCGGCCTCGATGGCGTCGAAGACGTGCCGGAGTTCCTCGGGGACGAGGGTGTCGACGTAGTGGCGGGCGATCCGCAGGTCCGTCTTCGCGAGCGTCATCTCCACGTTGGAGAGGAAGTTGCGGAAGAAGTGCCAGTGCTCGTGCATCTCGCCGAGGACCTCGTCGAGACCGGCCTCGCGCAGCGCCTTGAGGCCGGAGCCGACGCCGTACCAGCCGGGGACGATCTGGCGGGACTGGGTCCAGCCGAACACCCACGGGATGGCCCGCAGTCCGTCGAGGGAGACGCCCGAGCCGGGGCGGCGGGAAGGCCGCGAGCCCAGGTGCAGGTCGGCGAGCTGGTCGACGGGGGTCGAGGCGAGGAAGTACGTCGGGAGGTCCGGGTCCTCGACGAGCTTGCGGTACGCGGTGTGGGCGGCGTCCGAGACGGTGTCCATGGCCGCGTCCCAGCGGGCCAGGGCCTCTCCGGACTGGCGCGGGGAGGTGTGCAGCGCGGAGGCCTGGAGGGTGGCCGCGACGGTCAGCTCCAGGTTCTCCCGCGCGAGCGACGGGATGAGGTACTTGTCGGAGATGACCTCGCCCTGCTCGGTCACCTTGATCTCGCCCTCCAGGGTTCCCCAGGGCTGGGCGAGGATCGCGTCGTGCGAGGGGCCGCCGCCGCGGCCGACGGTGCCGCCGCGGCCGTGGAACAGCCTCAGCCGGACCCCGTAACGGTGGGCGACGTCCCTCAGCCTCCGCTGGGCGCGGTGGATCTCCCACTGGGAGGTGGTGATGCCGCCGAACTTGGAGGAGTCCGAGTAGCCGAGCATGACCTCCTGGACGTCGCCGCGGAGCGAGACGAGGCGGCGGTAGGAGGGGTCGGCCAGCATGTCGTTGAGGATGACGTCGGCGGCCTTGAGCTCGTCGGTGGTCTCCAGGAGCGGCACGATGCCGATCTTGGCCCAGCCGGCGTGCAGGTCGAGGAGGCCGGCCTCGCGGGCGAGGACGGTGGCGGCGAAGACGTCGTCGGCGCCCTGGCACATCGAGATGATGTAGGACTCGATGACCTCGGGGCCGAAGCGCTCGAAGGCTTCCTTGATGGTGTGGAAGACGCCGAGGGTCTTCTCGCCGGCCGCGTCGAGCGGCGCCGGGGTGGGCGCGAGCGGGCGGCGGGAGCGGAGCTCCTTGGCGAGCAGCTTCTGGCGGTATTCGCGGGGCATGTCCGCGTACCGCCAGGACTCCTCGCCGAGGCGGTCGAAGAGCTGGCCGAGGGCGTGGTGGTGGGCGTCGGCGTGCTCGCGGACGTCCATGGTGGCGAGCTGGAGGCCGAAGGCCGAGAGGGTGCGGATGGTGCGGTCCATCCGGCCGTCGGCGAAGAGGCCGCCGCGGTGCTCGCGCAGCGAGGTCTGGATCAGGGTGAGGTCGTGGATCAGCTCGGCGGTGCCGAGGTAGTCGCGGCCGTCCTGGTGCGGGGTGCCGGAGGCGAGGCGCTCGCGGGTGTTGACGAGCTTCTGGCGGATGCAGGTGGCCTTGAGGCGGTACGGCTCCTCGGCGTTGAGGCGCTTGTACCGGGGGCTGATCTCCGGGAGGAGCTCCAGGTCGCGCTGGAGGGAGTCCAGGAGTTCCTGGGTGGCTCCGGCGTAGCGGATGGAGTTGGAGAGGAGTCCGCGCAGGAAGTCGACCAGTTCGAGGGCGTCGGTGATGCCGTGCTCGTGCTGGAGGATGAGGACGTCCCAGGTCACCTGCGGGGTGACGTTGGGGTTGCCGTCGCGGTCGCCGCCGATCCAGGTTCCGAAGGTCAACGGGCGGGTGCCGGCGGGGAGTTCGACGCCGACGCGCTCCAGTTCGGCGGCGAGGTCCTCCAGGACGTCGCCGACGGCGCCGGCGTGCAGCTCGTCGAGGTAGTAGATCGCGTTGCGCGCCTCGTCGGCGGGCTCGGGGCGGACGACCCGGAGCTCGTCGGTCTGCCAGATGAGGTCGATGTTCTCGGCGAGCCGCAGGTCGTGGCGGCGCCGGTCGGCCTCGATGACCGGGGTCTCCAGGAGGGCGGCGATCCGGCGGAGCTTGTTGAGGACGGAGCGGCGGGCCGCCTCGGTGGGGTGCGCGGTGAAGACGGGGCGGACGTTGAGGTTCTTGACCGTCTCGCGCACGTGGGCGGGGTCGCCGTCCTTGAGCATGTCGGCGGTGCGGGCGAGGAGGCCGCCCTCGGCGGCGCGCTTCTCGCGCATCTCGCGGCCGCGGTGGACCTGCTCGGTGACGTTGGCCAGGTGGAAGTAGGTGGAGAAGGCGCGCACCAGCTTGGCGGCGGTCTCCAGCTCGACTCCGCGGAGCAGCTCGGAGGCGGCGTCGCCGTCCTCGCGGGTGAGGCGGCGGACCTTCTCGACGAGGTCGAGGAGCTCGTGGCCCTCCTGGCGGACGAGGGTCTCGCCGAGGAGATCGCCCAGTCGGCGGATGTCGGCGCGCAGCTCGGTGCTGGCGGTGGGGGTCTGGTCGGCACTGCTCACAGGTGCGGCTCCTTGCAGTGTTTGAGCACGTCTGGAGGGGTACTGGAGGCTTGCGGACCGCGCTGTCCGACGCACCCAGGATAGGTGTCCGCCGGGGTGGCGTGGGCAACGCCCCTCTCGTGCCCTCTTGCCGCGCGTCACGGCGCTGCCATACTTACGACGCCGTAGGTTACGGAGGCGTAGCTTCGGCGTGCTTCCGCACACCCTCTCACCCCCACCCTCACCCCCAAGGGACATCCATGACCACTAGCCCCCAGGTGACCTCGCCGCCCGCGGCCGCGGAGGTGCCGGCCGCGCGCGCCGACGCCGCGGCCCTCCCCTTCGCCACGCTGGGCGGTGACAGCAAGGGCTCGACCGAGCAGATCGCGCTGGGGCTGTTCATCGTCGTCCCGTTCGTGGCGCTGCTCGCGGCGGTGCCGCTGGCCTGGGGCTGGGGGGTGAGCTGGCTGGACCTGGGGCTGATGGTGGCGATGTACTACATCGGCTGCCACGGCATCACGATCGGTTTCCACCGGTACTTCACGCACGGTTCCTTCAAGGCGAAGCGGCCGCTGCGGATCGCGCTGGCGATCATGGGTTCGCTCGCGGTGGAGGGTCCGCTGGTGCGCTGGGTGGCGGACCACCGCAAGCACCACAAGTTCTCGGACGCGGAGGGCGACCCGCACTCGCCGTGGCGCTTCGGCGAGACCGTGCCGGCGCTGATGAAGGGCCTGTGGTGGGCGCACATCGGCTGGATGTTCGACGAGGAGCGGACTCCGCAGCACAAGTACGCCCCCGACCTGATCAAGGACCCGGCGATCCGCGCGATCTCCCGCCAGTTCGTCCTGTGGACGGTGGTGTCGCTGGCGATCCCGCCGCTGGTGGGCGGTCTGGTGACGTGGTCGTGGTGGGGCGCGTTCACCGCGTTCTTCTGGGGCTCCCTGGTCCGGGTGGCGCTGCTGCACCACGTGACGTGGTCGATCAACTCGATCTGCCACGCGGTGGGCAAGCGCCCCTTCAAGTCGCGTGACCGCTCGGGCAACGTGTGGTGGCTGGCGGTGCTGTCCTGCGGAGAGTCCTGGCACAACCTGCACCACGCGGACCCGACCTCGGCCCGGCACGGGGTGCTGCGCGGCCAGGTCGACTCCAGCGCGCGGCTGATCCGCTGGTTCGAGCTGGCGGGCTGGGCGAGCGACGTCCGCTGGCCCGCGGCCTCCCGCATCGAAGCCCGCCGCCAGGCCGCGTCCGCCGACGCGGCATGATGGAAGACGTGGCGAGCGACGGCAGGACGAACGGGACAGTCGGTACCGGCGGCAGCGGCGGTGACGGCAGCGGCGGAGCCGTGAAGCCCCGGCGTACCCGCCGGGTGCGGATGACGGGCGCGGAGCGCCGTGAGCAGCTGCTCGACATCGGCCGGACGCTCTTCGCCGAGAAGGGCTTCGAGGGCACGTCGGTGGAGGAGATCGCGGCGAAGGCCGGGGTCTCCAAGCCGGTGGTGTACGAGCACTTCGGCGGCAAGGAGGGGCTGTACGCGGTCGTCGTCGACCGGGAGATGCGGCAGCTCCTGGACGGGGTGACGGGGGCGCTGACGGCCGGGCACCCGCGGGAGCTCCTGGAGCAGGCGGCGTTCGCGCTGCTCGACTACATCGAGAACTACACGGACGGTTTCCGGATCCTCGTACGGGATTCGCCGGTGGCGCAGTCGACGGGCACGTTCGCCTCGCTGATCAGTGACATCGCCACGCAGGTGGAGGACATCCTCGGGCTGGAGTTCAAGGCCCGGGGCTTCGATCCGAAGCTGGCCCCGCTGTACGCGCAGGCGCTGGTGGGCAGTGTGGCGCTGACCGGACAGTGGTGGCTGGACGTGCGGAAGCCGGAGAAGGCGGAGGTCGCGGCGCACCTGGTGAACCTGGCCTGGCACGGACTGGACGGTCTGGAACAGAAGCCCCGGCTGATGGGTCACCGGAAGAGCTGACCGGCATTTCGGGAGAATCCCTCCCGAAATTCCAGACCGGACGGCCTGCTTTCGAATGCGTTCAGTAAAGATCTGGCGCTGGTTCCCCCTGGTGGGTACATTCCCTTTCAACGTCCAGGGGGGCGTTCCGGCCGTCGGGGCATTCCGTCTCCGCACGTCTGCCCACCGGGCTCCCGGCCCGCACTGACATCCATCGACGCCGTGTCGAGCCCCCCTCAGTTCGGTTCTTCGAACCTCTGAATCCCTGGGGGGGGATTTCTTGCTGTTCCCGCATTCCCGGCGCGCGGGCCGCATCGCCGCCTGCACCGCTCTCGCCCTCTCCGCCGGCATGATCCTGGCGGGCCCGGCCTCGGCCGACGACGGGTGGCCGCACAAGTCCGCCCAGAAGCCGACCGCCGCCCCGGCGGTTCCCTCGCACCGGGTCGTGCCGTCGGCCGACGGCGCCGCGACCGCCGGAATCGCCGGTGCCACGGCGTCCGCGATCGCCCCGCGCTCGGACCTCGACGGCGACGGCCACAGCGACCTGCTCTACCGCACCAACGGCGGAGCCACGTACTCCGTGAACACGACGGCCGACTCGTCCAAGTTCACCGGGAGCTCCGAGTTCTCCGTGGACATCATCCCGATCGGCGACCAGGACAAGAACGGCAGCAGGCCCGAGGTCCTGATGCTGTCGAAGTTCGGCTCGCTGTCCCTCTACGGGAACGCGAGCACGTCGAGCGCGAGCCTCCGCTGGATCGGTGCCGGCTGGCAGACCTACAACAAGGTCTTCTCGCCCGGCGACCTCAGCGGCGACGGCCGTGCCGACGTGCTGGCCCGCACGCGCACCGGCGAGCTGTGGGCGTACCTCTCCACCGGCACGCCCAACGGCCCGTTCCACGCGCCCCGGAAGGTCGGCACCGGCTGGAACGCCTTCGACCAGCTGATCGGCCTCGGCGACAGCGACGGCGACGGCCGGGGCGACTTTCTCGCCCGCACGCCCGCCGGCGCCCTCTTCTACGTCGGGAGCACCACCAACCCGTACGTGCACAAGGCGCCCAAGCAGGTCGGCCACGGCTGGCAGATCTACAACCAGATCGTGGGCATCGACGACGACAACGGCAACGGGGTCCCCGACCTCCTCGCCCGCGGCGTCGACGGCAGGCTGTACGAGTACTTCGGCACCGGCTCCGGCAAGTTCCTCGCCGCCAAGCAGGTCAGCGGTGTCGGCAGCTGGTCCGGCGCGGGGCAGCTGGCCGGTGCCGGCAACGTCCCGGCCCACGGCAAGGAGGGCATGCTGGCCCGCGACACGGCCGGCACCCTCTTCTGGTACGGCTCGCTGAACAACGGCAAGGTGTCCTCCCGCTTCAAGGTCAGCGACACCGGCGGCTGGGCCGGCGCCACGTTCTTCGAGGTCAACTCCCTCGGCCGGGACGGGGTCCCGGACACCCTGGAGATCTACCAGGGCCGTCTCTACAACGGGAGCGCCTACCTCGGCGGCGGCTGGAGCGGCATGAGCGAGCTCGCCGGGCCCGGCGACCTCAACGGCGACGGCACCGGCGACTTCGTGGCCCGGGACCGCGACGGCGTGCTCTGGCTGTACCGGAGCAACTACGACGGCACCGCGCTCCACGCGCGCGTGCGGGTCGGCAGCGGCTGGGGCCAGTACAACCGCGTCTTCGGTTCCAGCGACCTGACCGGCGACGGTCGGGCCGACCTGCTCGCGCGCCACAAGGACGGCCGCCTGTTCCTCTTCGAGGGCACCGGCAAGGCCGACTACGCGTTCAAGGCCCGCGTCCAGATCGGCACCGGGTGGAACACGTACAAGCACCTGGTGGCCCCCGGCGACCTGAACGGCGACGGCAAGGGCGACGTCCTCGGGGTGACCTCCGGCGGCGACCTCTACCCGCACCTGAACACCGCCCCGCGCCAGTTCAAGAAGGCGGCCAGGATCGGCTACGGATACGGCGTCTACAACCGCATCTCCTGACGGCCGACGGCTCACCGAGCGCCCCCGCGCCGCGCACCGGCGCGGGGGCGCTCCCCTTTCCTCACACCCACTCCCCCACCTTTCCCCAGGGAGACTTTTTGCGTTCCGCATTCTTCGGCCGCGTCCGCGGCGTGACCGCCTGCACGGCGCTCGCCCTCTCCGCCGGCATGCTCCTCGCCTCGCCGGCCGTCGCCGAGACCGGGCCGCGGCCCGTCGTGTCGGAGCCCCGGCTCACCGACACCACCGCGCCCAAGCTGGACATGACGCAGCCCGCCGTCGAGTCGGGCGAGGCCCGGATCGCCGGTGCGACGGCCGTCGCGCGGTCCCGCTTCGACATCAGCGGCGACGGCCGGACCGACCTGCTCTACCGCAACCGGAACGGGTACAGCCTGATCGCCCCGTCCAGCGGCAGCGGTTCCGTGTTCAACGAGAGCGAGGGGGTCGTGGCGCACGACCTCGTCCCGCTCGGCGACCAGAACGGCAACGGCAAGCCCGAGCTGCTCCTGCTCACCGAGTACGGCCAGCTCAGGCTGTACACGGACGCGACCGGGACGACCGGTTCGCTCGCGTGGACGGGCAACGGCTGGACCATCTACAACAAGGTCTTCTCGGCCGGCGACCTCAACGGCGACGGCAAGGCCGACGTGCTGGCCCGCAAGCACAACGGCGACCTGTACTACTACCGCTGGACCGGCGGCAGCGCGCCCTTCGCCGCCCCCGTGCGGATCGGCACCGGCTGGGGCGGTTACGACCAGCTCGTGGGCATCGGCGACAACAACGGCGACGGCCTCGGCGACGTCGTCGGCCGGCGCGCGGACGGCCGGCTGTACTTCCACGGATCCAGCACCGACGCGAGCGTGGGCTTCCGGGCCGCCAAGCTCGTCGGCAGCGGCTGGAACATGTACAACCAGCTCGTCGCGGTGGACGACCGGAACGGCGACGGCCGGGCCGACCTGCTCGGCCGCGACAAGGACGGCGCCCTCTGGGCGTACAGCGGCGTCGGCAACGGCACGTACACGGCCAAGGTGAAGCTCAGCGGCGACTGGCGCTACGCCGACCAGTTCGCCCAGTCGGGCGGCGTCCCCTGGACCGGCAAGGCCGCGCTGTACGGCCGGGACAAGGCCGGCGCCCTGTGGTGGCACCGCGGCAGGAACGACGGGCGTCTGGACTCCCGCCTGTCGGGGAGCGACAACGACTGGAGCGACACGACCTTCACGCACGTCGCCGCGCTGGACCAGGGCCCGGTCGGTGACGTCCTGGAGACCTACGACGGCCACCTGTACAACGCGGGCACCGGCCACGACTTCGGCGGCGGCTGGGGCGTCTACAACACCCTCGTCGGCCCCGGCGACCTGACCGGTGACGGCAGGGCCGACCTGCTCGGCCGGGACCGCGACGGCTACCTCTACCTGTACAAGGGCAACGGCCTCGGCACGGGTCTCGGCACCCGCGTCCGCGTCGGCACCGGCTGGGGCGGCTACAACACGATCCTCGGCGGCGGCGACTTCACGGGCGACGGCCGCGCGGACGTGGTGGCCCGGGACAGGTCCGGCAACCTGTGGCTGCACAAGGGCACCGGCAGCGCGACGTCGCCGTTCGCGAGCCGCGTGAAGATCGGCTACGGCTACGGCAGCTACACCAAGCTGGCGGCGCCGGGCGACCTGACCGGTGACGGCAAGGCCGACCTCGTCGCGGTGAACTCGTCGGGCACCCTGTACCGGTACTCCGGCACGGGCACCTCGGCCGCCATCACCGCCCGGGTGCAGATCGGCACCGGCTACCAGGGGTACAACCTCCTGTCGTGACGGCAGCACCGCCGTCCTGACGGCGGACCGCCGTCGTGACAGCCGCACCGCACGCGAAGCGCCCCGCACCGGATCTCCCGGTGCGGGGCGCTTCACCGTCCTGCGGGGGTGCGTCAGCTGATGGCCTTGATGGTGCCCCAGCCGCCGGTGCCGACCACGACGGAGGGGCCGTCGATCGGGCCGTGGATGTCGCTGCCGCCCTTGTAGAACAGCAGGGTGCCCGTGTTGGTGGTGGTCCACATGTCGACGACCCCGTTGCGGTCGGCGTCGCCCGCTCCGGCGATCAGGGGCCGGGTGCTGGGGAAGTAGCCGTGCCCGTACTCGTTGTAGCCGCCGGGGTGGTAGACCGTCGAGCTGCTGGCCCAGTAGTGGTACCGCAGCAGGCCGGTGGAGTCGCGGGACAGGAGGTCGACCTTCCCGTCCTTGTCCCCGTCGCCCATGGCGCTGAGGTTCACCCCGGTGGGCCAGCCGCTGCTCTGCAGCTTCCGCGCGAGGACGGCCGGGGTCGTACCGGTGACGCCGGCGTAGAGGAAGAGCGCCCCGTCGTAGGAGTCGACGCCGTCGTGGATGGCGAGGACGTCGGGCTGTCCGTCACCGGTGACGTCGCCGGGGACGGTGATGCGCGTGGCGGTGTTCAGGGTGGTGAGCTTGATGCGGGCGCCGAGGACGCCGTTGCCCGTGTTCGGGTAGACGTAGAGGTCACCGCCGACGACGGCGACGAGGTCCTCCTTCTTGTCACCGGTCCAGTCGCCGCGGTGCGCGATCGAGGCGCCGGACCAGCCTCCGCTGCCGATCTGGACGCGCGCGCCGAGGGCACCCGTACCCGTGCCGGGGTACAGCCACAGCTTGCCGGTGTCCTCGATCGCGACGAGGTCGGTCTTGCCGTCGCCGGTCATGTCGCCGGGGACGGCGGGCGCGGGCGCCGGGGCCTTGTCGAGCTGGATCCGCGGCGTGGTGGCCTCGGTGTACGTGACGGGGGTGCCGTCGGACTTGAGCTTCGCCTCCAGCTGGTCGACGGTCAGCGTCGGGTTGGCCTGCTTCAGCACGGCGAAGGCCCCGGCGACGTGCGGGGCGGCCATCGAGGTGCCGTTCTTCGAGGCGTAGCCGCCGCCGGGGACCGAGGAGACGATGGTCGTGCCGGGGGCGAGGAGGTCGAGCAGCGGTCCGCGGTTGCTGAACTGGGAGAGCTGGTCGTCGTCGGTGGTCGAGCCGACCGTGACGGCGGAGGAGATGCAGCCGGGGGCGCTGACGGCGTTGGTGGCGCCGCTGTTGCCGGCGGAGACGACCGTGGCCACGCCGGCGGCGCGCAGGGCGTCCACGACCGGCTTGCGGACGTCCTTGTCGCAGGCCGTGCCCCACAGGTCGCTGCCCAGGCTCAGGTTGGCCGCGACGATGTTGATCCCGGAGTTCTTCAGTTCGAGGACCTTCTCCAGCCCCTTGGCGACGGAACTGTCGAAGGCGCCCAGGCACGGGGCCGGCTGGGGGTCACAGTCCGCCTCCGCATCGAACTTGGAGAAGACCTGGATGGCGACGATGTCCGCGCCGGGCGCGACGCCGTGCCGGGGCGCCCCGGCGATGCCCGCTCCGTTGCCCGCGGCGATGCCGGCGACGTGGGTTCCGTGGGAGCAGTTGGCGCCCGAGGTGGCGCAGGGACCGCTCTCGACGTCGGCGCTTCCGGGACCGTCCTGCGCCTGGGTGCCGTTGGGGCAGAGGCTGGTGGCGCCCTTCCCCGCGTCGATGGTGGAGGTGCAGGCCTCGGCCTTCACCCGACCGGAGAGGAAGGGGTGGTGGACGGCGACGCCGGTGTCGAGGATCGCGATCGTGCTGCCCGCGCCCGTCTTGCCGGCGGCGACGGTCTTGTCGGCGCCGATCCTGACGGTGGACTCGTCCAGGGTGGTCCTGTTCACCTTGTCCTCGGTGACGCTGACGACACCCGGCGTGGAGTTCAGTTCCTGGAGGCCCGCCGTGTCCACCCGGAGGGTGGTCATCGGCAGCGTGCCGTACGAGACCAGGGTCTGGCCGGCGTCGGCGACGGAGGCGATCTGGGACTGCTGGGCGGTGACGACGTTGACGCGGACGGTGCCGCCGCTCTGCGCCTCGTCGAACAGCGCGGCGGCGACCGGGCCGTCCGAGCTGACCGACACGGTCCCGGTGAGCGGGCTCGCGTCCACCGGGGTCACGCCGATCATCATGGCCGCTGCCGCCGCGGCGGCGACGACCACGCCGCCTATGGGTCTCTTCACTGGTGCTCTCCATCGCGTCGAGTGGGAATGGCCGCAGCGTAGGAGGGGTCAATCCCGCGATGGATCTTCCGCGTTGGGTCTCAGGGGGAGGACAGGGGGGAGATCAGGGGGGAGGTCAGGGGGAAGGTCAGGGAAGACATTTACCTCGACATAAAGATATTCATTGCCGAAATGCTTCACGCCAAGAGACTTTACGTCAACAGACCCTCTACACTGATCGACATGGAGGACGAGGTCGACCGACTGGTCGCTGCATGGCGCCGCGAGCGCCCCGACCTCGACGTGGAACCGCTCGAGGTGCTCAGCCGCGTCTCGCGGCTCGCCCGGCACCTCGACCGTGCCCGTCGGCTCGCCTTCTCCGAGCACCAGCTGGAGCCCTGGGAGTTCGACGTCCTCACCTCGCTGCGCCGCGCCGGAGCCCCGTACCAGCTCTCCCCCGGCCAGCTCCTCACCCAGACCCTGGTCACCTCGGGCACCATGACCAACCGCATCGACCGGCTCACCAAGAAGGGCCTCGTCGAGCGGCTCCCCGACCCCAGCGACCGGCGCGGGGTCCTCGTGCGGCTCACGCCCGAGGGCCGGGACCGGGCCGACGAGGCGCTCGCCGGGCTGCTCGCGCAGGAGCGCGCGATCCTCGCCCAGCTCTCCCGCGCCCAGCGCGGCGAACTGGCCGCGCTGCTACGCCGGCTGACCGCCCCGTTCGACAACGTCCCCGGGTAGGACGTCGAGCGCCACCGGGCCGACGCCCGCGCGGCGGGCCAGGGCGACCGCGGCGAGGGTCGAGTGGACGCCGAGCTTCCCCAGCACGTTCTGCATGTGCGTACGGACGGTGTGCGGGGAGAGGAAGAGGCGCTCGGCGACCGCCTTGCGGCCCAGGCCCGCGACCATGCAGCGGAGGACCTCGCGCTCGCGCGGGGTGAGGGACTCGACGAGCCGCTCGCTGTCCGTGCGGTGCTTGCGGGCAGCCGTCAGCTCCCGCAGGACGCCCGTCAGCAGGGCGGGCGGCAGGTGGGTCTCGTCGCGCAGGACGCCGCGCACCACCGCCAGGAGGCGCTGCAGCGAGGAGTCCTTCGCGACCCAGCCCGAGGCCCCGGCCTGGAGGGCGTGCGCGGCCCTGCGCGCGTCGTCCTTCTCGGCGAGGACGACCGTGCGGACGGCGGGGTGGAGGCGGCGGACCGCCGCGACGAGGGCGATCCCGTCGACCGTGGGGGACGTGCCCTCCGGGTCGGAGGTCGCCTCGGGCGCCGCCGCGCGCGCCGCGGCCGCCGGGCCCGCGCCCAGTTCGGCGTCGACGAGCAGCACGTCGAACCTGCGGCCCTCCGCCGTGCCCCGCTCCAGGCAGCGCAGCGCGGCCGGGCCGCTGCCCGCCGCGGAGACGTCGACGTCGGGCTCGGCCGTCAGCGCGGCGGCCAGCGACTCGGCGAAGATGCGGTGGTCGTCGACCACCAGGACCCGGATACGTGCCACGGACACTCCCACGTGTCGAGGAACGGGCCGGCGCGGATACGACGCCGGAGGCGGGCCCGTCGGTCGCGCGGCCGCCGCCGTGCGTTGACTTCTACCCCCGCCGCCGACGCCGTATCCGACCGGACTCGACCCCTGAAACGGCACCGGCCCCCACCGGTGCTGCGCCCAGAGTAGGGGCGGGGCGGGCCGGTGGGGGCCGTTTTCGGAACTGTCGGTACGGACAGGGGGCGCGGCCGTACCGACGGTTCCGGCTCAGAGCCGGCGGGCGCCCCGCGAGGGCACGGCCGGGAAGACGCCGGGGGCCGCGTGACCGGCCTCGGCGAAGGCCTTCTCGACGGCGGCGGTGACCGCCTCCGCCCGGTCGGTCTCGACGAGGACGACGGCCGAACCGCCGAAGCCGCCGCCGGTCATGCGGGCGCCCAGCGCGCCCGCCGCGTTCGCCGCCTCGACGACGAGGTCCAGCTCGGGGCAGGAGACCCGCAGGTCGTCGCGGAGCGAGGCGTGCCCCTCGGTGAGGACGGGGCCGACGGCGCGGATCTCGCCCGCGTCGAGGAGCGCGATCACCCGCTCGACGCGCGCGTTGTCGCTGACGACGTGCCGGACGTACCGCCGGATCCGCTCGTCGCCGAGGACCTCGTCCAGACGTGCGAGGGAGTCGGGCAGGGTCGCGGCGTCCACGTCGCGCAGGTGGCTCACTCCGAGCGCCCGCGCGCCCGCTTCGCAACCGGCGCGCCGCTCGGCGTACGCGCCGTCCCCGAGCTCGTGCTTCACGCGGGTGTCGACGACGAGCAGCCGGAGCCCCTCGCGGGCCAGGTCGAAGGGGACCTGACGGTAGGACAGGTCCCGGGTGTCCAGGTGGAGGGCGTGGCCGTCCGCCGCGCAGGCGGAGGCCATCTGGTCCATGACGCCGCAGGGGACGCCGACGAAGTCGTTCTCGGCGCGCTGGGCGGTCCGCGCGAGCTCGGGCCCGGTGAGGCCGAGGCCGAACAGGTCGTTCAGGGCGAGGGCGGTGACGACCTCGAGGGCGGCGGACGAGGAGAGCCCGGCGCCGGTCGGCACGGTCGAGCGGAAGTGCAGGTCGGCGCCGGTCACCCGGTGGCCGGCCTCCCGCAGCGCCCAGACGACGGCGGCCGGGTAGGCGGCCCAGCCGCCGCCGGACAGCGGTTCGAGGGCGTCCACGTCGAGCTGGACGATCCCGCCGTCGATGTCGGCGGAGTGCAGCCGCAGGACGCCGTCCTCGCGGCGGGAGACGGCGGCGACGGTGGTGTGCGGCAGCGCGAGCGGCAGCACGAAGCCCTCGTTGAAGTCGGTGTACTCACCGATGAGGTTGACCCGGCCGGGCGCGGCCCACACCCCGTCGGGGGCGGTTCCGTACAGGGCCTCGAAGTCGGCGGCGACGCTCACGCGCGCACTCCTTCCCGCTGCTGTGCGAAGGTCCAGGCGTCGGCGACGACGTCCGCCAGGTCCGGGCGGGACGGCGTCCAGCCGAGCCGCTCGCGGGCGGCGTCGGCGGAGGCGACGAGGACGGCCGGGTCGCCGGGACGGCGCTCGGCGGTGATCTCGGGGATCGGGTGTCCGGTGACCTTCCGGACGGTCTCGACGACCTCGCGGACGGAGAAGCCGTTGCCGTTGCCGAGGTTGCAGACGAGGTGCTCGCCCGGGGGGACGGATCCGGCCGCCCCGGACCCTCCGGTCATCGCGTCGAGGGCCAGGAGGTGGGCCTCGGCGAGGTCGGCGACGTGGATGTAGTCCCGTACGCAGGTGCCGTCCGGGGTCGGGTAGTCCTCGCCGTACACCGAGATCGCCTCGCGGCGGCCCTGCGCGACCTGGAGGACGAGGGGGATGAGGTGCGACTCGGGGTCGTGGCGCTCGCCCTGCTCCCCGTACGCCCCGGCGACGTTGAAGTACCGCAGCGAGACGGCCGCGAGGCCGTGGGCCGCGCACTCGCCGCCGATCATGTGGTCGACGGCCAGCTTGCTCGCCCCGTACGGGCTGGTCGGCGCGGTCGGCGCGGACTCGGTGATCGGGACGGTCTCCGGCTCGCCGTAGGTGGCGGCGGTGGAGGAGAAGACGAGCTTGCGGACACCGGCCGCGCGCATCGCGGCGAGCAGCGCCATGGTGCCGCCGACGTTGTTCTCCCAGTACTTCTCCGGCTTGGCGACGGACTCGCCGACCTGGGAGAAGGCGGCGAAGTGCAGGACGCCGTCGAAGGAGGGGTCGAGCCACCGGGCCGCGTCCTGGATGCGGCCCTCGACGAACCCGGCGCCGGCCGGGACGCCTTCGCGGAAGCCGGTGGAGAGGTCGTCGAGGACGACGACCTCGTCGCCGCGCTCCAGGAGGTGGGCGGCGACCACGCTGCCCACGTACCCGGCCCCGCCGGTCACCAGGTACTTCTTGGCCCTCGCGTGAGCCGTCGTGTGAGCTGTCGTGTGAGCTGCCGTGTGAGCTGCCGTGTGAGCTGTCGTGGTCACGCGCTCGCCACCTCTCGGATGCGTCGGGCCGCGTCCTCCGGCCGTACGTCGTTCATGAACGCGCCCATGCCGGACTCGGTGCCCGCGAGGAACTTCAGCTTGCCAGAGGCCCGTCGGACGGTGAAAAGCTCCAGGTGGAGTCCGAACTCCTCGCGCCGCTCGTCCGTGAACGGCGCCTGGTGCCAGGCGGCGATGTAGGGCGTCGGCGGCTCGTCCGGGCCGAAGATCCGGTCGAAGCGCCTCAAGAGTTCCAGGTAGACCTGTGCGAACTCTGTGCGGGCGGCCTCGTCGAGGGCGAGCAGGTCGGGCACCCGGCGCCTGGGGTGCAGGTGGATCTCGTACGGCCAGTGGGCGGCGTACGGCACGAAGGCGATCCAGTGCTCGGTCTCCAGGACCACCCGCTCGGCGTCGGCGACCTCGCGGGCGACGACGTCGTCGAAGAGGTTCCGGCCGGTGGCCTCGCGGTGCTCGTCGATCCGGCGCCGCATGAGGGCGGTGCGCGGGGTGACGTACGGGAACGCGTAGATCTGGCCGTGCGAGTGGGGCAGGGTGACGCCGATCTCCTGGCCGCGGTTCTCGAAGCAGTAGACCTGCTCGACGCCGGGCAGGGCGGAGAGCGCGGCGGTCCGGTCGGTCCAGGCGTCGAGGACGAGCCGGGCCTGCGCCTCGGTGAGGTCGGCGAAGGAGGCGGTGTGGTCCTCGGTGAAGCAGACGACCTCGCAGCGGCCGAGGCCGCCGGAGAGCGAGGGGAAGCGGTTCTCGAAGACCACCACCTCGTAGCTCTCGTCCGGGATCTCGCTCTCGCGGCCGCCCTTGGCGGGGCAGAGCGGGCAGGCGTCGGCCGGCGGCTGGTACGTGCGGGCCTGCCGGTGCGAGGCGACGGTGACCGTGTCGCCGGTGAGCGCGTCGCGGCGGAGCTCGGAGCGGGAGGTGACGGCGGTGAGCGGGCGGGGGTCGACGGCGTCGCGGACGACGTCGTCGCGGCTGTCGTAGTAGATCAGCTCGCGGCCGTCGGCGAGTGTGGTGACGGTCTTCTTCACTGGGGCGTGGCCCTCCGGGCAGGATCAAACAGAACCACGCACAAAAAACCACATTCGAACATCGCCGTCAATGCCGAGGACTCCTCCGAGAGAACCCTCGAAGGAGTGACGCCCGTGATCCCTAAAGGGTGAAACCCTCGCGCTGCCGCGGGACAGCCCGGTCGAGCAGACCCGTCCGCGCCGCGAGCGCCGCCGCCTCCAGACGCGAACCGACACCGAGCTTCATCAGGACCCGCTGCACATGTGTCCGCGCCGTGCTCGGCGCGATCCGCATCCCCGCCGCGATCAGCCGCGTGTCCTCCCCCTCCGCGACCCGCACCAGGACCTCCACCTCCCGCTGGGTGAGCAGCCGCAGCAGCCGCATCCCCTCGTCGTCCTGCCGCTCCGCCGGGTTGAGCAGCTCCGCGAAGGCCGACTGGAGCAGCCCCGGGGCCACCGCCGACTCCCCCGCGCGGGCCTTCACGATCGCCCGCTCGACGCCCTCGATCCGCTCGTCGTGCCGGACGTACCCCGAGGCCCCGGCCGCGAAGGCCGCCGCGATCCCGCGCGGCGACGGCACGGGCCCGAGCACCACCACCGCCACCTGGGGCCGCTCCCGCTTGATCCGCGCGACCACGTCGAAGGCGCCGGGTGCGGCCGGGGCGGCCGTGCCGAGCAGGCACACCTCGGGCGCCCGGCCCACGACGAGCTCCGCCGCGCCCGCCACCGGCGCCGCCGCCGCGAGCACCCGGTGCCCGCGCAGCTTCAGCGCCGACGCCAGCGCCTCGGCGTGCAGTCGGTGGTCGTCCACCACCACGAGGCGTACGCCCATCCCGGTCAACCCCCATCCTCCGGGCCGGCCGACCCCGGCCCGCCCGTTCCGATCACGGATTCCTCGCCCACGGGCGAGTCATGCAAACGGCCCGGCGCATCGGGGTGAATCCGATGCGCCGGGCCGCGCGAGTGTCCCACGGACGCCCTTACGGCGTCAGCGGGTTCACCGGGTGGTGAAGGAAATCGCCAGGGGTTCCTTGGCGGAGGAGGACGAGGACGAGCTCGGGGAGGAGAGCATCTGGGCGGACATGAAGACCCGTCCGTCGCGGTAGAGGATCTCCGAGTAGTCCGGCGAGAAGGTCTTCTCGCCGACGCTGCCCGACGGGGTCGCCGGGTTCTCCAGGAGCAGCGTCTCCTTCATCGTCACGCCGTCGATCGAGACGATCCGGCCGCCCTTGTCGTACGGCGGGGACTTGTAGGCGATGATGCTGCCGCCGTCCATGCGGAGCGGGACCAGGCGGTACTTGTCGCCGGCGTCCGCCTTCTCCGGCACCGTCTTCCCGGTGTTCAGGTCGAAGGCGATGATCTCGTTCGTCTCGGCGCCGTACTCGCCGGTGCTGCCCTCGTGCTCCTCGGTCGGCACGTAGAGCCGGTTGTTGCCGACGGCGAGCTTGGTGCAGGACTCGACCTCGGTCGAGCGGCAGCGACCCGCGTACTGGTCCGCGTCCGCCGTGATCTTCGCCTTGAGCTTGCCGGTCTTCTCGTCGATCGAGAAGAAGTCCGAGATGCCGCTGCCGTCACCGGCGCTGTCACCGACGTCGGCCGCGACGACCAGAGGCTTCGAGGAGACGACCGAGGCGTACTCGACGCCGGCCGGCATCTTGTACTGGGAGAGCGGGGCGCCCGTCGTCGGGTTGAGGTTCTGGACGAGGACGTACTGCGCCTCGTACGGGCCGCACTTGCGGACCGCGACGAGGCCCTCGCCGCCGCCGTAGCCGAGGTCGTAGCAGTTCTGGTCGTTCGGCTGCGGCTTCCAGCGCGGGTTGCCGTTGGCGATGTCGAAGGCCGCGCCGCCGTCGGTGCCGCCGGCCGCGACCGTCTTGCCGCTGACCGTGACCTCGCTGAAGCGGGCCTTGTCGTCGCCGGCCGAGCCGCCGGTGACCGAGGTCGACCAGAGCAGCTTGCCGGTGGCGAGGTCGACGACGCCGACCTCGGTGCACTGCTGGTAGTAGCGCGGGGCGACCCGCTTGCTCGCCTCGAAGAGGATGGCGACCTTGTTGTCGGCCGTCACGTGCCGGGAGGCGCCGCAGACCTGGCCGGTCAGCGGCAGCGTCCACGCGGTGGAGCCCTTGGCGAGGTCGTAGGCGGTGATGCCGTTGATGCCGGTCTTCACGTACGCCTTGTCGGTCACCCAGGATCCGGAGACGTCGGTGACGTCCGGGACCTTGGGCTTCGGCACGGTGAAGGCCTGCTTCGCCTGGACGTTCTCGGGGGCCTTCTCCTGGCCCCCGCCGCCGGTGCCGCCGCCCGTGCCCTTGGCCTCGCCGCTGCCGCCGCCACTGGCGGGACCGGCCGAGCTGACCTCCTGCTTGCCCTCGTTCCCCTCGTCACCCGAGGATTTGGCGTACCAGATGCCGACGCCGACGATCAGGACGATCGCGACGGCGGCGGCGATGAGGATCTGGAGCTGCGCGGACAGCTTCTTCCCGCCCGCCGGCGCGGGGGCCGGGGGCTGGGCGTAGCCGTACGGCTGCTGCGGCTGGGTCGGATAGCCGTACGGGGGCTGGACCGGCTGCTGCGGCTGGTAGCCGCCGTACTGCGGGGGCTGCTGGGGCTGGGGCGCCTGCGGTGCCTGGTACGGCTGCTGCGGCTGCTGCGGGGGCGCCTGCGGGTAGCCGTATCCCGGCTGGGGCGGCTGCTGCGGGTAGCCGTAGCCGGGCGCCGGCGGCTGCTGCGGGGGCGTGGGGGCGCCGAAGCCGCCCTGACCCTGGGTGGGGTCCGGGGGCTGGTTCGGCGGGGGCGGCGGGGGCTGCGTCATCGGTTCCAATACCTCACTTGCTGAACGCCATCATCGTCTTGACCAGCTTTTCTTCCTTGTCGTTCGACGCCGAGACACGTCCCGCCGTCACGACGAAGGAGCCGCCGCCGTAGGCGAAGCCGGGGTCGTAGAAGCTGTTCTCGATGTCGGCGGTCGACGCCGGGTGCTGGAGCACGATCTTCGGCGCGCCACCGGTCGGGGCGATGGTCGCGACGGCGCCGCCCTTGTCGTACGACGGGTCGACGTAGACGAGGACCTTCCCGGCGTCCATGCGGAGCGGGATCATCGTCTGCTCGCCGGGCGCCTTCGAGCGCCACTTGGCCTTGCCGGTCTTCAGGTCGAAGGCGATGACCTCGTTGGGCTTGCCGTAGTCGACCTCGGTCGCCATGTAGAACGTGTTGGCGTCGGCGGCGACGCCGGTGCAGCCCTGGAGGTTCTTGCCGAAGACGACGAAGGTGCCGCCGCAGGACGGGGCGAACTTGTCCTTGCCGCCCTGGATCTGCGAGCGGAGCTTGCCCTTGTTGTCGAGGGCGAAGACGGACCACTTCTTCTGCGCGCGCTGGGTGGCGGAGACGACCAGCGGGTCGACGGAGTAGACCTTGTCCACCTCCCAGTCCGCGGCGAGCTTGTACGTGAACTTGGGCTTGCCGGTGCGCGGGTCGACCTCGCCGATGGCCTGGCTCTTCTTCTCGGTGCTGCCCGAGGGGCAGCTCATCGCGGCGATGAGCTTGCTGCCGCCGGCGTAGCCGTAGGGCTTGCAGCCGGTGGTGGCGCCCTTGAAGATCTGCTTGCCGGTCTTGAGGTCGAAGCCGTAGGCGCTGCTGGTACCGGCGGCGGTGACGGTGTTGCCGCTGATGGCGAGGGTGTTGTCGTCGAAGGCGAAGAGGGCCGTGGACTTGGGCACGGACGTCTTCCAGCCGACCTTGCCGGTCTTGAGGTCGATCTTCTGGAGCTCGGTGCACTTGGCGCCGTCCTTGGCGCTGTCGTTGTACCCGAAGACCATCGTGCCGTCGGCGGCCGGCGCGGGCGGGGCCGCGCACAGCTCGAACTTCACGTCGACGTGCCACTTCTTCTTGCCGTCGGCGAGGTTGTAGCCGTCGATGCCCTTGTACATCGCCTTGA
Organism: Streptomyces sp. NPDC020807; assembly: GCF_040641575.1. NCBI lineage: Bacteria > Bacillati > Actinomycetota > Actinomycetes > Kitasatosporales > Streptomycetaceae > Streptomyces > Streptomyces sp. NPDC020807. The sequence continues at coordinate 18,314 of NZ_JBFADU010000017.1, read as the reverse complement.
CGACGGTGTCGCCGACGATCCACGGGCCGAGGACGTCGGCGCCGTTGCGGGGCAGGTCGACGTCGTTCTTGAGCAGCCAGCCCACCTTCGCCTCGCCCGCCTGGCGGCCGGCGTTGAGGTCGTCCTCGCCGCCGCGGCCGTCGCCGGAGCCGTCGCCCTGGTCCACCGACTCGGTGGGCTTGGGGGCGGCCGAGGTCGGCGGAGCCGAGCTCGTGGCGGTCGGCAGGGTGACCGGGTTCTTCTCGTCGTCGCCCCCGCCGACGACCGCCCAGGTCGTGACGGCGGCGACCAGGACGGCCGCGGCGGCGACGCCCGCGACGATGGCGGTGCGCTTCTTGTCCCCGCCGTTGCCGCCGGGCGGCGGGGTGGGCGCGCCGGGGTAACCGCCGTAGGGGTTCGGCTGCTGACCGTACTGCTGCTGGCCGTAGGGGCCCGGCTGCGGCTGCTGCTGCGGGTAGCCGTAGGGCCCCGGCTGCTGCGGCTGCTGCGGGTAGCCGTACGGGCCCGGCTGCTGACCCGGCGTCTGCGGGTATCCGTAACCGGGCTGCTGCCCGTACGGGTTCGGCGCGGCGGCCGGCGGGCCCTGAGGCGGGACGGGCGGTGCCTGCGGCGGGACCGGCGGGACGGGCGGCAGGCCCTGGCCCGGGGTCTGGCCCGGAGCCTGACCAGGGGTCTGGTTCGGGTCCTGAGGGGCTCCGAAGCCCCCCGGCGGCTGGTTGCTGGGCGGCTGGGTCATCAGCGGTTTCCCCCTTGACGTGAACGGGTTTTCTTTCTACCACTCACGCCCCGGCGAGAAGGCGGCCGGTCCTCCCCCGTACCCAAGGGAGAACCGGCCTGTGATGCCCTCGTTATGCGCCTCTTACGCGTCCTCGGCCAGCTCGAGCCAGCGCATCTCCAACTCCTCGCGCTCCCCGGCCAGTTCCCGGAGCTCCGCGTCGAGCTTCGCCACCTTCTCGAAATCGGTGGCGTTGTCGGCGATCTGCGCGTGCAGCTTCGCCTCCTTGTCGGCGAGCTTGTCGAGCTGCCGCTCGACCTTCTGGAGCTCCTTCTTGGCCGCGCGGGCGTCGGCGGCGGAGACCCCCGGCTTCGCCTGCGCGGGCGCGGCGGCCGGCGCCGGGACGGACGCCTCGACCATCTTCTGACGGCGCTCCAGGTACTCGTCGATCCCGCGCGGCAGCATCCGCAGCGTCTTGTCGCCGAGCAGCGCGAGGGTCTTGTCGGTGGTGCGCTCGATGAAGAACCGGTCGTGGGAGATGACGACCATGGAGCCCGGCCAGCCGTCGAGGAGGTCCTCCAGCTGCGTGAGGGTCTCGATGTCGAGGTCGTTGGTGGGCTCGTCGAGGAAGAGGACGTTCGGCTCGTCCATCAGCAGGCGCAGCAGCTGGAGGCGGCGGCGCTCGCCACCGGAGAGGTCGCCGACCGGCGTCCACTGCTTCTCCTTGCTGAAGCCGAACTGCTCGCAGAGCTGACCGGCGGTCATCTCGCGGCCCTTGCCGAGGTCGACGCGGTCGCGGACCTGCTGGACGGCCTCGAGGACGCGGAGCGTGCCGGGCAGCTCGGTGACGTCCTGCGAGAGGTAGGCGAGCCGGACGGTCTTGCCGACGACGATCTTCCCGGCGGCGGGCTGCTCCTCGCCCTGGCTGACGGCGGCGTCGGCGAGCGCGCGGAGCAGCGAGGTCTTGCCGGCGCCGTTGACGCCGACGAGGCCGATGCGGTCGCCGGGGCCGAGCTGCCAGGTCAGGTGCTTGAGGAGCTCCTTGGGCCCGGCGGTGACGGACACGTCCTCCAGGTCGAAGACGGTCTTGCCGAGGCGCGCGTTGGCGAACTTCATCAGCTCGCTGGTGTCGCGCGGCGGCGGCACGTCGGCGATGAGCTCGTTGGCTGCCTCGATGCGGTAGCGCGGCTTGGAGGTACGGGCGGGGGCACCGCGGCGCAGCCAGGCCAGCTCCTTGCGCATGAGGTTCTGCCGCTTGCTCTCCTCGGTGGCGGCGATGCGCTCGCGCTCGGCGCGCGCGAAGACGTAGTCCGAGTAGCCGCCCTCGTACTCGTGGACCGTGCCGCGCTGCACGTCCCACATGCGGGTGCAGACCTGGTCGAGGAACCAGCGGTCGTGGGTGACGCAGACGAGCGCGGAGCGACGCTCCTGGAGGTGCTTGGCCAGCCAGGAGATGCCCTCGACGTCGAGGTGGTTGGTGGGCTCGTCGAGGACGATGAGGTCCTGGTCCTCGATGAGGAGCTTGGCGAGCGCGATGCGGCGGCGCTCGCCGCCGGAGAGCGGGCCGATGACGGTGTCGAGGCCGTTCTCGAAACCGGGCAGGTCGAGCCCGCCGAACAGGCCGGTGAGCACGTCGCGGATCTTGGCGCTGCCCGCCCACTCGTGGTCGGCCATGACGCCGATGACCTCGTGTCGGATGGTCGCCTTCGGGTCGAGCGAGTCGTGCTGCGTGAGGACACCGAGGCGGAGCCCGCCGCTGTGCGTGACGCGGCCGGTGTCGGCCTCCTCGAGGCGGGCGAGCATCCGGATGAGGGTGGTCTTGCCGTCGCCGTTGCGCCCCACGACCCCGATCCGGTCCCCTTCGGAGACGCCGAGCGAGACGCCGTCGAGCAGGGCACGGGTGCCGTACACCTTGCTGACGTTCTCGACATTGACCAGGTTGACGGCCACGTTGACTCCTGTAAGGGCTGATCGATCGACGTCCAGAGTAGACGGTGGGGTGAACGGTCACTCTTCGTGATGACGTGATCGGGATCCGGCGGCTACCGTGGACGGGCAGGCCGAAGAATCCGCCCCATGGGAGGAACCATGACCGCCGAGCCGACGACCAGGCCACAGAGCGAGGCCGGCGCGCAGCGATGGCCGCAGCCCCCGCAGGACGGCTGGACCGTGAACGACCTGCTCACCCTGCCCGACCTCCCGCCGCACACCGAGATGATCGACGGGAGCCTGGTTTTCGTGAGTCCGCAGCGCCGATTCCACAGCGCAATGATCTTCCTGCTCCGGACGGGGCTCCGTGCGGCCGTACCGCCGGAGTGGAAAGTCGACAGCGAGATGGCCGTGGTCATCGACCGCCGTAACTGCCCGGAACCGGACGTCCTCGTCGTACGGGCGGACGCCGTCACCAGTCGGACCCAGACCTCGTACCCCGTCGCCGACGTCCTGCTGGCCATCGAGGTCGTCTCGCCGGACTCCGAATCCCTGGACCGCGACACCAAGCCCCACAAGTACGCGGCGGCCGGGATCGAGCACTTCTGGCTGGTGGAGATGGAGGGCGAGGACGACCACGCGGTGGTGCGGGTCTACGAACTCGACCCCGTCGCCAAGACGTACACCTGCACCGGCATGCACCGCGACCGGCTGGATATCTCCGCCCCCTTCCCCATCGACATCGACCTCACCGCCATCGACGAGATGTAGGCCGTTCCACGAGCAGCCACCCGGCGAGCGTCGCCGCCACCGCCGCCGGGGCGGTGACCGGGACGGCGATCAGGGTGGCCGAGTGGCCCGTGAGAAGTCCCCCCAGGCCCGTCATGGAGAGGCCGAGGACCCCGAAGAGGGCGAGAGTGACGCCCAGGGCTGCGAGGGGCGCGGGGCCCCCGCCTGAGCGCCCCGGCACCGGTGCCTCGAAGCGGCGGAAGACAGCGACCAGCAGCGCCGTGAGCAGCGCCGCCGCCGCGAACCGCAGCGGGACCTGCGCCCACCAGGCGGCCGTCGCCGGGGCCGGCAGCCCCCCGCCGAGCCCGAGCATCGCCCCGTACACCCCGAGCATCGCCGTGAGGTGCCACAGGAACGCGGTCATCGCGATCCCGTTGGCCGCGACCACCGTCCGCCACACCCCTGCCCGTGCGACGAGCCGCGCCCCCGGCCCCTTCAGGAGCTCGACCGCGCCGACCAGCCACAGGCCGTGGCAGAGCAGGGCGAGGGTCGGCGGGGCCATGTTGGAGACCTCCTCGCCGGGCATCCCCACCATCGACAGCGGGTACGGGCCGAGGGCCACGAGCGCCGTCGCGCCGAGCAGCCCGGCGCCCGCGAGGAGCGCGGGGCGGCCGATCCGGCCGTCGGCCCGCAGGAAGCCGAGCTGGTGGACCGCCAGCCACACGAACGCGAAGTTCAGGAACCCGACGAACGGCACGCCCACCGCGAACCGCAGCACGTCGACGAGGACCGCCCCGCCGACGAGCGCACCGAAGGCGCCCCAGCCCCACCGCTCGTGCGCCCGCAGCAGCGGGGGCGTGAACGCGACCATCGCGAGGTAGATCCCGATGAACCAGAGCGGCTGCGTGACGAGCCGCAGCGCCACCCCCGCGAGCCCGCCGTCCGCCCCCGCCAGCTGGAGCACGAGCGCGAGGGCGCCCCAGACGGCGACGAAGACCATCGTCGGCCGCAGCAGCCGCTGGAGCCGGGCCCGCAGGAAGGCGGCGTACCCCGGGCGGGAGCGGTGGGCGAGGGCGTGCGAGAACCCGCCGACGAAGAAGAACACCGGCATGACCTGGAACACCCAGGTCACGATCTGGAGCCCGGGGACGACGGCCAGGATGTTCCCGACCTGCCCGTCGGCGCCGACCGCCGCCATCAGCCAGTGGCCGAGGACGACGACGGCGAGCGAGCCGACCCGGAGCAGGTCGACGTACCGGTCCCGCGAGGCGGGGGTGGCGGCGGCGAGTTCGCGAGCGCTGAATCCCATGGGGGTACGGTCCCGCGCGGGCGGGGGCGGGCGTCAGGGCGCGCGTACTCAGTTCGGCGCGTGAGTACGGGGGCGCGCGTGCGTACGTACGGAGGGCGGCGGTCGGCCGCGCGGGCGACCCGGCGGCCCGGGCTCCCGGCCCCGGGGACGGCCGACCGGTCATGGTCGTCCCCCGTCCCCGCACGCTCCCAGGGAGTCCCGCCCATGTCCCGTACCCGTGCCAGCGCCCTCGCTTCGGCCGCCGCCGCGACCGCCCTCGTCGTCCTCGCCGCCGGCCCCGCCTCGGCCACCGCCGACCCGAAGATCGTCAACCCGAAGGTCGTCGCCCACTTCGCCTTCGCCTCCGGGCAGACGCCGGAGAACATCGCCCTCGAACCCGACGGCTCCGCGAACATCACCTTCGCCCTCGCCCGGCAGGTCGCCCGCGTCACGAAGAAGGGCGCGACGACGGTCCTCGCGACCTTCCCGGCGGTCGCGAACCCACGGACACCGGTCATCGGCGCGGCGGCCACGATGGGCATCGCCCGGGGCGCGGACGGCACGCTGTACGTCACCTACGCGACCGGCACCGCCGCCGAGAACGGCATCTGGCGCGTCCCGGCCGGCGGCGGCACGCCCGTACGCGTCGCCCCGCTCCCGCCGGAAGGTTTCCCCAACGGCCTGGCGCTCGACGAGTCCTGCGACATGCTCTACGCCGCCGACTCGGTGAAGGGCACGGTCTGGCGCGTACCGACGACCGGCGGCACCCCCGTCGCCTGGGCCACGGGCGCGGCGCTCCAGGGGATCGCTCCCCCGGCGGGCGCCGGGGTCGGCGCCAACGGGATCAAGGTCCACGACGGCGCGGTGTGGGTGTCGAACACGGACAAGCAGACGCTGGTCCGCATCCCGGTGCGCGCCGACGCCGGACGTACGGCGGGCCCGGCCGAGACGAAGGCGACGGGCCTGGCCTGGATCGACGACTTCACCTTCACCGGGCACGGCGACACGGTCCTCGCGGCGCTGATCCTGCGCGACGAGCTGGCCCTCGTCCGCCCCGACGGCACCCACAAGGTGGTCCTGACGGCGAAGGACGGCCTCACCAACCCGACGTCGGTCGCGGTCCAGGCACGGACGGTCTACGTGAACAGCTCGGCCTTCTTCGTCCAGCAGAACCAGGCCCCGAACCTGCTCCTGGCCCGAATCTCACGGCACAAGCGCTGATCAGGCGGCCGGCTGCGGTGTTTGGCGCCACTCGCGCCAGGCGAGGGAAGCGCCGCGGTAGCCACCGAGTACCTGGAAGGCCAGGCCGGTCGTCGCCAACCAGTACAGGAAGCCGTCGAACAGTGACTCGTCGGCAAGGAGCCAGTAGACGAGAAGGGCCGCGGAGACGACGGCATGGACCGTGTTGCCCAGCACCTTCAGCAGGGGATGGAACTCCGGCTTGGCCAGTTTCACGCGAAGCCCCCTGGGCCCGTCCGATACGACGGGCCCAGAGTGGCACAGCCGGGTGACGGAAGGGTGCGGGGCGGCCTCAGTCCGTCAGGACGACCGCTCCCGCCGCCGGCGACGTCGCCACCCGCGCCGTCCTGCACGTCCCCGACGCGATCAGCGCCTCGGCGACCGTCTCGGCCGCCTCCGCGTCCTTCACCAGGAACGCCGTCGTCGGGCCCGAGCCCGAGACCAGCGCGGCGAGCGCGCCCGCCTCCGTGCCGGCCGTCAGGGTCGCGGCGAGCGACGGGCGCAGGGAGAGCGCCGGGGCCTGGAGGTCGTTGGCGAGGGTCGCGGCCAGGGCGGTCGTGTCACCGGCCGCCAGGGCCTCCAGGAGGGCCGGGGAGGCCGTCGGCTCCGGGACCTCGAAGCCCTCCGTGAGGCGGTCGAACTCGCGGAACACCGTCGGCGTCGAGAGCCCGCCGTCGGCGAGGGCGAAGACCCAGTGGAAGGCCCCGCCGACCGGCAGCCCGGTCAGCTTCTCGCCCCGGCCGGTGCCGAGCGCCGCGCCGCCGACGAGGCTGAACGGCACGTCGGAGCCGAGCTCGGCGCAGATCTCCAGGAGCACGTCGCGCGGGGTGTCCAGGCCCCAGAGCGCGTCGCAGGCGAGGAGCGCGCCCGCGCCGTCCGCGCTGCCGCCGGCCATGCCGCCGGCGACGGGGATGTCCTTGGCGATGTGCAGGTGCACGTCGGGGGCGATGCCGTGCCGGGCGGCGAGGAGCTCGGCGGCGCGCGCGGCGAGGTTGGTGCGGTCGAGCGGCACCTTGTCCGCGTCGGGGCCCTCGCAGGTGACCGTCAGCGCCTCGGCGGGGGTCGCGGTGACCTCGTCGTACAGGGAGACGGCGAGGAAGACGTTGGCGAGGTCGTGGAAGCCGTCGGGGCGGGCGGCGCCGACCGCCAGCTGGACGTTGACCTTGGCCGGGACGCGGACGGTCACGCTCACGACTGCTTCGCCTCCGCGATCCGCGCGAACTCCTCGACCGTCAGCGACTCGCCGCGCGCCTGCGGCGAGATCCCGGCCTTGACCAGGGCCTCCTCGGCGGCGGCGGGCGAGCCCGCCCAGCCGGCGAGGGCGGCGCGGAGGGTCTTGCGGCGCTGCGCGAAGGCCGCGTCGACGACCGCGAAGACCTCCCGGCGGCTCGCGGTGGTCGCGAGGGGCTCGGCGCGGCGGACGAGGGAGACGAGCCCGGAGTCGACGTTCGGCGCGGGCCAGAAGACGTTGCGGCCGATGGAGCCCGCGCGCTTCACCTCGGCGTACCAGTTCGCCTTGACGGACGGGACGCCGTAGACCTTGTTGCCGGGCTTGGCGGCGAGCCGGTCGGCGACCTCGGCCTGGACCATGACGAGGGTCCGCTCGATGGTCGGGAACCGCTCCAGCATGTGGAGCAGGACCGGGACGGCGACGTTGTACGGGAGGTTGGCGACGAGCGCGGTGGGCGCCGGGCCGGGCAGCTCCTGGACGAGCATCGCGTCGGAGTGGACCAGCGCGAAGTGGTCCTTCTTCTGCGGCATGCGGGCCTCGATCGTCGCGGGCAGCGCGGCGGCGAGGATGTCGTCGATCTCGACGGCGGTGACGCGGTCGGCGGCTTCCAGGAGGGCGAGGGTGAGGGAGCCGAGTCCGGGTCCCACCTCCACGACGACGTCGTCGAACCGGACCTCGGCCGTGCGGACGATCCGCCGGACGGTGTTGGCGTCGATGACGAAGTTCTGGCCCTTCTGCTTCGTGGGGCGCACGCCGAGGGCGGCGGCCAGCTCACGGATGTCTGCGGGGCCGAGGAGGGCGTCGGGGCTTTCGGTGCTCACCGGTACAGCCTAGGCCAGTGCGGGAGGGCCCTCACCGGTAGAGCCTCCGGCCGCAGTGGGGCCACGGGCTCGCGCCCCGGGAGACGTACAGCTTCTTCGCGCGGTACGTCTGCTCGGCCGCGGGCGCGTTCTGGGCGACTCCGCTGCCGCCGAGGGAGCGCCAGGTGCCGGGGTCGAACTGGTAGAGGCCGCCGTACGTCCCCGAGGGGTCGACGGCGTTCGGGCGGCCGCCGGACTCGCAGGCGGCGAGGGCGCCCCAGTCGAGGCCGTCGGCCCCGGAGACGGAGGTCGGGAGGGGGCGGGTGCCGATCCGGACCCTGCGGCTGACGGGCTCGCGGACGATCTCCTCGCCGGTCCTGCGGGGCTTCTGCCGGACGCCGTTGACGGTGCGGACGCTGTATGTCACGCGGCGGACGCCCGCGACGCCCTGCCGTTCGACGGACTCGGTGCCCGCGAAGAGCCCCGGGTCGCGGACCCTCTCGACGGCGTACGGGACGACCTCCTCCCGCACCTGCCTGCTGCCGGTGATGCGGAGCACGGTGACGGTCTGGCCGTCGCGCGGGAAGGTGCCGCCGGGGACGGAGGTGGTGTCCTGCCCGGCCAGGGTGATCCCGGCCTCGGCGAGGGCCTCGCGGACGGTGGCGGCGTTGGTGCGGACGGTCCGCTCGCGGCCGTCGGCGAGGAAGGTGACGGTCCGCTCGGTGCGGACGTCGAGCGCGAGGCCCTGGCGGGAGATCGGCGCGGAGCGGGAGGCGGAGAGGTAGGCGCCCTCCGCGCGGACGCCGAGCTGGCGCAGGGCGCCCTCGACGGTCCTGGCGGTGGTCCACACCTGGCGGCGCTGCCCGTCGAGGGTGAGGGCGACCGGCCGCCCGTACCGGACGACGATCTCGTCGCCGTTGGCGAGTGCCTCGCCGGGGGCGGGCGCGACGATGTCGTGGGCGCCGACGGTGAGGCCCTCGTGGGCGAGGAGCTCCTCGACGTCGTCGGCGAACGTGTGGAGCGTGCGCGGGGTGCCGTCGACGGAGAGGCGGACGGCCTTGTCGTTGGCGACGAACGCGCTGGTGCCGCCGGCGAGGAAGGCGACGACGAGGGCCTGCGGGACGAGCCGCCGCAGGCCGCCGCCGCCGACGGCGGGCCCGGAGGCCTTGCGGCGGCGGGCCGCGCGACGGGCCGTGGCGCGGGAGCCCGTACCGCCCTGCCCTGGGACGACGGGGCCGTCGGCGAAGGCGGGGGCGGCGACGGCAGGGGCGGCGACGGCAGGGGCGGTGGGCGGCGCCTCCGTGCTCGGCCGCTCGTACGCGGGGAGGGTCGCCGCCCGCCGGCCGGCTCGGTGACTGCCCTGGGAAGTGCTCACGAGGCCGGGACCCTAGCCCCGCGCACGGTCACTCGTCCGTGACTGGCCGACTACGACACGTAACCGTTATGGATCGGTGACCAGTCGTCCACGCTCAGTAGTCGAAGGCGCGGGCCGTGTTCGCGGCGATCGCCTCCGCGAGCTCGTTCTCCCCGATCCCCCGCACGGCGGCCATCGCCCGGACGGTGACCGGGATCAGGTACGGGGCGTTGGGGCGGCCCCGGAAGGGCGCCGGGGTCAGGAAGGGCGCGTCGGTCTCGACGAGGACGAGGTCGAGGGGGGCGACGGCGAGCGCGTCGCGCAGCGGCTGGGCGTTCTTGAAGGTGACGTTGCCGGCGAAGGACATGTAGTAGCCCTTCGCGGCGCAGATCTCGGCCATCTCGGCGTCGCCGGAGTAGCAGTGGAAGACGGTCCTGTCGGGGGCGCCCTCCTCGTCGAGGACGCGCAGGACGTCGGCGTGGGCCTCGCGGTCGTGGATGACGAGCGTCTTGCCGTGCCGCTTGGCGATCTCGATGTGGGCGCGGAAGGAACGCTCCTGCGCGGCCATGCCCTCGGGGCCCGTACGGAAGAAGTCGAGGCCGGTCTCGCCGACGCCGAGGACGTGCGGGAGGGCCGCGAGGCGGTCGATCTCGTCGAGCGCCTCGTCGAGGGCCGCGTCGCCGCCGCCGGGGCGGGCGCCCTGCCGGGACCAGCCGTCGGGGTCGCCGAGGACGATCCGGGGGGCCTCGTTGGGGTGGAGGGCGACGGCCGCGTGGACGCGCTCGTGGGCGGCGGCGGTCTCGGCGGCCCACTGGGAGCCCTTCACGTCGCAGCCGACCTGGACGACCGTGGTCACGCCGACGGCGGCGGCCTTCACGAGGGCCTCCTCCACCGTCCCGGACTGCATGTCCAGGTGGGTGTGCGAGTCCGCGACCTCGACGAGGAGCGGCTCGGGCAGCGGCGGCGGGGCGTCCTTGGCAGCACTCATGCCCCCGATCGTACGAGGAGCACGAGCGCCGCCGCCCGGTCGGTTACTTCTGCTGCTTCCTGAACGGGTGCAGGAGGTCGGAGAGGTGCCAGTGGTGCGGAACCGGAGGCCTCTCGCCCTCCGCCCCGTCCTTGGTCAGCTCCTGCCCGATCGGTCCGGCCGGGGAGACCGGGTTGGTCTCCTTCGACCCGCGGTGGTGCTTCTCGGTCGCCGCGATCAGGTCGAGCACCGTCGACACCTGGCCGGCCCGCATGATCCGGACCACGTGGCCGTCGCAGTTCCTGCACGTGGGACGGGACAGCGGGGACGGCACCCGCTCCCCGTCCGCCTTGTAGACGACGAACTGATGGCCCGCCGCGTCGACGTGGTGCTCGATCTCGTACGCCTGCTCCCAGCCGTATCCACAGCGCATGCAGGCGAAGGCGTACGCCTCGTGGGCGACGGATATGCCGGTGCCGGTGATCTCGCTCATGCCAGCTCCTCTCCTCTGCCCAGTGGACGCCTTTTCGGAGCCGAGCGCATCAGGAGACGGAAAACCGAAGGAAAACCATTGCCTTTCAGGATATCCCTTTACGGTTTACGGAGAACCGCCCGTCATTCCTTTACCGACTTCTCCGCGTTCTTTGCCGCGACGACGGCATCGAAGACCTCGCGCTTGGGAAGCCCGGCCTCGGCGGCGACCGCCGCGATCGCCTCCTTGCGCCGCTCCCCCGCCTCCTCGCGGACCCGGACCCGGCGGACCAGCTCCTCCGCGTCGAGCTCGGCCGGGCCGGTCTCCGGGGCGCCCTCGACGACGACGGTGATCTCGCCGCGCACGCCCTCCTTCGCCCAGGCCGCGAGCTCGCCGAGCGGGCCGCGCTTGACCTCCTCGTACGTCTTGGTCAGCTCGCGGCAGACGGCGGCGCGGCGCTCGGTGCCGAAGACCTCGGCCATCGCGTCGAGGGTGTCGTCGAGGCGGTGGGGTGCCTCGAAGTAGACGAGGGTGCGGCGCTCGTCCGCGACCTCGCGGAGCCGCCCGAGGCGCTCGCCGGCCTTCCTCGGCAGGAAGCCCTCGAAGCAGAAGCGGTCGACGGGCAGTCCGGAGAGGGCGAGCGCGGTGAGCACGGCGGACGGTCCGGGGACGGCCGTGACCTTGATGTCCTGCTCGACGGCGGCGGCGACGAGCCGGTAGCCGGGGTCCGAGACGGACGGCATGCCCGCGTCGGTGACGAGCAGCACGCGGGCGCCGCCGACGAGCGCCTCGACGAGTTCGGGCGTACGGGCGGACTCGTTGCCCTCGAAGTACGAGACGACCCGTCCCGAGGTGTGGATGCCGAGGGCCCGGGTCAGGCCGCGCAGCCTCCGGGTGTCCTCGGCGGCCACGATGTCCGCGTTCTCCAGTTCGGTGGCGAGTCGGGGCGGAGCGTCCGCGATGTCACCGATGGGGGTCCCTGCGAGTACCAGCGTTCCTGTCACACAGGACATCCTCCCAGCCCGGACAGGCGACGCGCACAGGCGCGTTCCCTACGATGGCGCGGTGACCAGTACCGCACCCGAGGCCCAGGAGGGCCAGCACCCCGTGTCGGAGCCCGTGACCGGGCCCGCGGCCGGGCCCGTGGCAGAGCCCTCTCCGTGGCAGCGGAGGCTGCGGCGCTTCGGCTACGCGCCCCGCGCCGACGACCCCGCCCCCATCGGCCTGCGGGACCGGCTCGACCCGCCGTACGCCCGGCCTTCGGAGCGGGTGTGGTCACTGCTCGGCATCGGCCCCGTCCTCGCCGAGCGGCTGTGGCGGCTGTCGGCGTGGGGCGGTCCGCTGCTGGTCGCGGCGGTCGCGGGGGTCCTGAGGTTCTGGAACCTCGGCAAGCCGCACGCGGTGATATTCGACGAGACGTACTACGCCAAGGACTCCTGGGCCCTGATCAACCAGGGGTACGAGGGGGCGTGGCCGAAGGACATCGACAAGACGGTCCTGCGGGACCCCGGCTCGGTCCTGATCCCGACCGACCCCGGCTACGTGGTCCACCCGCCGATGGGCAAGTGGGTCATCGGCCTCGGCGAGAAGATCTTCGGCTTCGAGCCGTTCGGCTGGCGCTTCATGGTGGCCCTGCTCGGCACGCTGTCGGTCCTGATGCTGTGCCGGATCGGCCGCCGCCTCTTCCGCTCGACGTTCCTCGGCTGCCTGGCGGGCCTCCTCCTCGCGGTCGACGGCCTGCACTTCGTGATGAGCCGCACGGCCCTGCTCGACCAGGTCCTGATGTTCTTCGTCCTGGCCGCCTTCGGCTGCCTGGTCGTCGACCGCGACAAGGCGAGGAAACGGTTCGCGGGGGCGCTCCCCGTCGACGAGGAAGGGGTCCTGCGCCCCGACGCGGAGATCGCCGAGACCCTCCGCATGGGCTGGCGGCCGTGGCGGATCGCGGCCGGCGTCATGCTCGGCCTCGCGGCGGCGACGAAGTGGAACGGCCTCTACGTGATGGCCGCGTTCGGCCTGATGACGGTCCTGTGGGACGTCGCGGGCCGCCGCACGGCCGGCGCGGTCCGCCCGCGCGTCGCGGTCCTGCGCCGCGACCTGGTCCCGGCCTTCGTCTCGGTGGTGCCGGTGGCGATCGTCACGTACCTGGCGACCTGGACGGGCTGGATCGTACGGAACGAGCCGGGCCACCGGGGCTACTTCCGCGACTGGGCCGAGAAGCAGGACGCGCTGCCGGGCGGCGGCGGCACCTGGAGCTGGCTGCCGGACTGGCTGCGGAGCCTGTGGCACTACGAGACCGAGGTGTACTCGTTCCACGTGGGCCTGACGTCCCCGCACACGTACGAGTCGAACCCCTGGTCCTGGATCGTCCTCGGCCGCCCGGTCTCGTACTTCTACGAGTCCCCCGCCCCCGGCACCGCCGGCTGCCCCTCCACGGCGAAGGAGAAGTGCGCCCAGGAGGTCCTGGCCCTCGGCACCCCGCTCCTGTGGTGGGCCGCCTGCTTCGCCGTCCTCTACGTCCTGTGGCGCTGGGCCTTCCGCCGCGACTGGCGCGCGGGCGCCATCGCCTGCGGCATCGCCGCCGGCTGGCTCCCCTGGTTCATGTACCAGGAACGCACCATCTTCCTTTTCTACGCGGTCGTCTTCGTGCCTTTCCTGTGCCTGGCGGTGGCGATGATGCTGGGCGCGATCATCGGCCCCAGGGGTTCATCGGAAAGGCGCCGGACTTTCGGCGCGGTGACGGCGGGATGCCTCGTCCTGCTGATCGTCTGGAATTTCATCTACTTCTGGCCCATCTACACGGGAACTCCCATCCCGATAGACCAGTGGCGCAACAGGATGTGGCTGGACACCTGGATCTAGGCGGGGATTTGAGGCAAGAGGGCGCGACCGACGGTCGCGCCCTCTCGGTCGTTGTTGGTGGTTGCGGGTGGCTGTCGGCGGCCCTCCGACGGCCCACAGACGGCCCGAGGTCGGCCCGAACGTCCTCTGCCGATAGCGCCACGGCCCGCTAACGTTAGCGGGCCCGCTAGCGCCTCAAGCGGGCCGTGAGCAGCCGGTTAGCGGTTAGCGCCGCGTCTGACTAGCAGGCCCCATCGGGGGCCAAGACGAGGGCTGGCGACCGGCCGGCGGGCCGCTATCTCAGCCGTCGGGGGAAGAGCAAGAAGGACCGCCCTTCGGGCGGACGACTCTCGGGCGCCTTCTCCCGTCCCTGGCATCGTCGGAGTGCGACTGCGGCCAGGTTCTGATCGAAGAGACCACCGGTCTGCCCGCGTGGCGTGGGCTCTTCCCTGAGCGCCGGACTCGCGGCCGGGGCCGCTCCTGAGGGCTTCGGGCGCGTGCTGGTGCGTGGAGCGTCTGGGGGCTTTTCACGGGGAGCGGGACGGCGGGGCGGACCCTCGGCCGTCCCGCTCCTGAAAAGCCTCTTCTCTCCTCATCCTAGAGAGTTGAAGGAAAACAGCGTCCGCAGCGTCCGCAGCCCTTCTCGCACCGGCCTTGACCTGCGGTTTCCGTGTGGACGCTAAACAAAATGTATAGCGTCCGGTAGCGTCCGCAGCGTCCGCAAGATCCATCCCCTTCTAAGAGCATCACCCCAGGTCAGAGCGCTCTTAGTGAGAAGAGGTCGTTGGACGCTGCGGACGCTGCCCTCACGCGATGGCCTGTCGCACCGCATGAACAAGAGGAGCACCGGCCCGGGCGGGGGCTGCTCCTCTTGTGTGTAGGCCAGCACCCATCAGGGCGTCACGCCGGGTGAGCGTCGGCCGGTTACCGGTTACCAGTTACAGGCCGCAGACACCGGTTCGCCCACCCTGAACGGCCCGAACCAGCGCTCCCTGGACCTGTAACCGGTAACCGGTAACCCTCGGCAGCTACGCAGCGCTACGACAAGGAGGGTCACGGAGTGAGCTACCGCAGGCACCCTCCCAGGGTGATTGCTCCGGTCGCTCCTGCTCCCCTGACAGTGGCCTGACACCGTGACACCTCACGGGAGGCAACGCAGAGACCCCGGTCTCAGCGTGAGACCGGGGTCCGGAGAAGAAACAACGCTGGCTAGTTGGGGAGGAAGCCGGGCTTCTCCTGTCCCAGCGCGCGCAGGTGCGCGAGGTAGTCCTGAGCCGCAGGCTCGTCGCTGTACCGCCGCCGGACCTCCGCCGCGAGTTCACGGCTCGTCATGATGAGCGAGGGCACAGACTGCCTGTCACCTTGGAGGGCACGCTCCCCCATGATGAGCGCCTGTTCCAGGTCTCCCTCTCGGGCCGCCGTCACCCCCAGCGTGACCCGAGCTTCGGCATTGCGCATCGGGGATCGCTCCGTGCCGTCGAAGTCGGTGCCCGCACGAAGCACTTCCTCGGCGAGGTTCCGTGCGAGCTTGTCCTCGCCCACCAGCCGGTAGCAGTCCATCGAGTAGAAGTCGAACTTCGCCGGGTCGACGACGAAGTGATTGTCCAGGTTCTCCGGGTGCGGCATCCCTTCGAGCAGCCGCCGTCCCCGGTCGAGGGCTACCTCAACCTGCCGGCGGTCGCCGAGTCGCGCCCACGCCTTTGCCTCCTGCCCCGCGAGCTGGACGGCGACGCCGTGGTGAGCGGCTACCTCTGCCCCGGCCTGAGCTGCTGCGATAACGCCCCGGTAGTCGCCCGTGGTGAGGGCGAACCAGGCACGCATCTCGTGTGCCCACCCCGCCACTTCGGCATGGTCCGCCTCGGCCGCGATGGAGAGAGCCGCTCGGCGCGTCGACTCGGCCGCGTGACGGTCGCCGGAGTCGTACTCGACGCAGCCGACGAGCAGGGCCAGCCACCCGGAGAGGGCCAAGACCTCGCGGTGCTGCGCGAGCGTGAGGCTCTTGGAGTGCAGCTCCACAACCCGCCTCAGCCACTGACGCCCTTCAATCAGAAGCTGCTCACTCGGCATGAACGGGTACTCGGAGCAGAGTCGATCGGTCGTGATCCGGAGTGCGTCGAGCGTCGCGTTGTCGACGTCGGACCGGTTCAGGCGACTCACGATCTCCAGCGTCTCCATGCCGCTCGCGACCAGGATCTCCTGGTCCCCGTCGCGTCGGGCCGCCGCCGGGAAGAGGGCGTTGGTCACCGTGCCGAAGACGGCTGCGATGACGGGTCGGTAGAAGTCGTTCGGAAGGGCGCCGGACTCCCAGCGCTTCCACTGCCGGATCATGCTGTCGTCAGACGGGAGTTCCGTGGGCGCGTGGGCACGAAGAGCCCGAACCGCATCCCGTTGTGACCAGTCGCGTGCCGCTCGCTCCGCCGCGATACGCCGTGCCCATGCGGGCCTGTCGTCGCCCATGTGCCCTCTCTTCCGAGTGCTTACCGCGAGTCTGGCCGATCACCCAGGGGGACACGCAAGGGACAGTGTGGGGACAGGGGACTGTCCCCACGGCCCACGGCGATGCCCCCAACGTGTCACTTACTGCACGCGTTCCCTTCGGGGCATGGTGGGGGACAGATCACGCACGGCCCGACTCGCAGCGCTCCTCCAGCGCTGCGAGTCGTTCAGTCAACGCCTGGATCTGGGAGCGGATTTCCTTGAGTTCGTCGTCCTTATCGCCCTGCGGCACGCCGCCCACGAAGTTGCCCATGTTCCCGGCCGAGACGATCGCCCCCTCGGCCCTGAGGATCGCCAGACCGTTCTGGACCGTCTGGCCGGCGAACCCGAAGCGCTCGACCAACTCGCGCTGGGTAGGCATCCGCTCTCCGGGCTGCATCTTCTTGATCTCCTCACGGAGCGCGTCCGCGACCTGATCGGCCTTCGACCTCGGTACCCCGCTGGCAGTCATACCCCGAGAGTACCCACTAGAGCGAACTAGCGCACGCCATCTCGCAGCACTTGACGACTAGTGCAGACTAGTGCACGCTGGTTATCGAAGGCAGACGGGGAACCGGAGCCTTCTCCGTACGAAAGCCCTGGTCAGAAGACCAGGGCTCTCACAGGGAGCGACTCCCTACCGCCAAGCAGATCGTCGCTCCCCGACCCCTGAGGGGTACGTCCATGATGCACGGAACGCTCAACCTTTGCCCTGCCGCCAGCCGCGTCGACGTGTTCGGCGACGCCGACCCGTGCGAGCCGGTGCGGATCGCCATCCCGCTGCAGGTGCACGTCTCGTTCGCCGAGCTGCTGACGCTGCTGCTGTTCACGCCGGGGGCGACCCTGACGTACGCGGACCTCCAGGACGACAATCTGATCCGCGAGACCGTGCGGTTCGCGCTCGTCTCGACGGACCTGCTCTCCCTGGAAGACCTCACCAACCGCACCATGGCGATGTACCGGGGCGAGACCCCGGTCGGGCAGATCCCCCCGGCCGACTACGTCGCCGACGCCGCCGCCGCGATCACCCGCGTTTTCGGGGTGACCGCATGAGCATCACGCCCCTGCTGAACTTGCCCGTGGTGGCGCCCGAGGGCGAGGCGCAGCCGACCTACGCCGAGCTGTTGGGCATGCTGACCTACAGCCCGTCGCTGGTGTTGCTCGGGGATGACGTGGACGACCCGGCCGTCCTGCGGGAGTCCGCCGCCATTGCGCTAGCCGACTCCCAGGACTGGGAGCGGGAGGCGTGGGCCAACATGGCGCTGGACGTCCTGAACGGCCGCACGCCGAGCGTCCTGAACTCGTTTGTCCGTCGCCTGGCCGCTGCCGTCGCCCTGGCCTTCGGAGTCGAGGGCGGCATCGCATGAGTCTGCACTCCGTTCCCCGGCTCAACTCCGCCCGCCGTCGCGCCCGCAAGGCACAACTCGCGGCCCGCGACGGCTGGCGGTGCGCCTACTGCCGCCGCCGGTTCAAGGATCTGCGGGAGGCGACGATGGACCACGTCGTCCCGTACTCGCTCTACCGGACCTGGTCGGCGAACGCGCTCGTCCTCGCCTGCCAGCCCTGCAACCACGTCAAAGCCGACCGACTGTTCCTGTCGCTCGCGCTGCTGCTGGTCTGGTCGACCGATCCGGCGTTCACAAGCGTTCAGCCGACCAGCGACCCGACCGGTTCGAGGTCCACGGACACCGACGGATTGGTCGACTCCGGGGCGATCCGCCTGGGGCCGGACCAGGTCGACTGGCTGATGCTCGCGCGGCTTGTTCACGCCCGTTCGATCGAGCACCGGTCCACCCCTGACCAGGCACAGAACCGCACACCGGTCGAGCGTCGTGCGCGGATCGGTCGGGTCGAGCACCGGCGGCGCCGTGCCCGCATGAACGCCTGTGAGCAGTCGACCGATCGAGAGGTGAGCGCGTGAACAGCACCACCCGGCAGGTGAACGGCCAGCCCCGACCGATCGACCCCGACCGCCCGATCGAAGTAGCGGCCGTGAACGCCGACCGGTCGCCCGTGAACACCGGGCAGTCGGCCGTGAACGCCGGGCGGGGGTCGGTGAACAAGCGCCCGCCGGTCGACGACGGGGGCAAGAAGCCGTCGGCCGCCGTGCGGCTCGTGCAGCTCGCGCGGGAGCGGTACACGTTCGTCGTCTCGACCGACGGGCGCCCCTATGCGGTCGCGGTCGACGGCCCGAACATCGCCCTGCCCCTGCGCGGCCGGTCCGGCGTCCGCCAGCGGCTCGCCCGCCTGTACGCGGAGACGTTCGACGGGGACGTG
>NZ_JBFADU010000016.1:155314-163048 GCF_040641575.1 Streptomyces sp. NPDC020807 | reverse complement strand
GGCGCTTGGGGGACTCCTCGGCGACCGGGGCGGCCTCGGCGACCGGGGCCGCCGTGGCGCGCGCCTTGCGCAGGGCGGCGGCGGCCGTCTCGACCGTCTGGAAGGAACCGGTGTCCTCGATCGGACGGATCACGCGGGGGCGACGGCGGCGAGGGGCCGGAGCGGCCTCCCGCGCGGCCGGGGCCGGCGCGGCGGGCGCCGCCGGAGCGGCCTCGCGGGCGGCCGGGGCCGTCTCGACGCGACCGGTACGGCTGCGGCGACGCGGGGTCCGCGGCTCGGCCGGAGCCTCGGCGGCCGGGGTCTCGACGGCGACCGGGGCGGCGGCCTCGACGACCGGTGCGGCCTCGCTCTTCGCGACCGGAGCCTCCTGGACGGGCTGGGCCGGGGCCGGCTGGACCGGCGTCTGCGCGACCGGAGCCGCGCCCTGGCCACCCGGGCGGGTGCGGCGACGGCGGCGCGGGGTGCGCGGGGCCGACTCGGCCGGGGCGTCCGCGGCCACCTCGGCGGCCGGAGCCGACGCGACGGGAGCCGACGCGGCCGGAGCCGACGCGGTGACCTCGGTCGTCGTGGCCTCGACGGCCTCGCCGAACTCGCTGCCGCCACGGGTGCGACGACGCTGACGCGGGGCACGCGTCCGGGCCGGACGCTCCTCGGAGCGCTCGGTCCGCTCGGCACCCTTCGGACCGCGGCCACGACGGCCGCCGGGCTCGCCGAGGTCCTCAAGCTCCTCCGCGCCCAGACCGGCGCGGGTCCGCTCGGCGCGGGGCAGGATGCCCTTGGTACCCGCCGGGATGTCCAGCTCCTCGTACAGGTGCGGGGAGGAGGAGTACGTCTCGACCGGCTCGTGGAAGTCGAGCTCCAGGGCCTTGTTGATGAGCTGCCAGCGCGGGATGTCGTCCCAGTCGACCAGCGTGACGGCCGTGCCCTTCGCCCCGGCGCGGCCGGTGCGGCCCACGCGGTGGAGGAAGGTCTTCTCGTCCTCGGGGGACTGGTAGTTGATGACGTGCGTGACGCCCTCGACGTCGATGCCGCGCGCGGCGACGTCGGTGCAGACCAGCACGTCGACCTTGCCGTTGCGGAAGGCGCGGAGCGCCTGCTCGCGGGCGCCCTGGCCGAGGTCGCCGTGGACCGCGCCGGAGGCGAAGCCGCGCCGCTGGAGCTGCTCGGCGATGTCGGCCGCCGTGCGCTTCGTACGGCAGAAGATCATCGCGAGCCCGCGGCCGTTGGCCTGCAGGATGCGCGCGACCATCTCCGGCTTGTCCATGTTGTGCGCCCGGTAGACGCGCTGCGTGATGTTGGCGACGGTCGCGCCCTCGCCGTCGGGCGAGGTGGCCCGGATGTGCGTGGGCTGCGACATGTAGCGGCGGGCCAGGCCGATGACCGCGCCCGGCATGGTCGCCGAGAACAGCATCGTCTGACGCTTCGCCGGAAGCATGTTCATGATCTTCTCGACGTCGGGCAGGAAGCCCAGGTCGAGCATCTCGTCGGCCTCGTCGAGGACGAGGACCCTGACCTTCGACAGGTCCAGCTTGCGCTGGCCGGCCAGGTCGAGGAGACGGCCCGGGGTGCCGACGACGACGTCGACGCCCTTCTGGAGCGCCTCGACCTGCGGCTCGTACGCACGGCCGCCGTAGATCGCGAGCACGCGGACGTTGCGCACCTTGCCGGCGGTCTGGAGGTCGTTGGTGACCTGCGTGCACAGCTCGCGGGTCGGGACGACGACGAGCGCCTGCGGGGCATCGGTCAGCTGATCGGGCTTGGCCCGGCCGGCCTCGACGTCCGCGGGGACGGTGACGCGCTCCAGGATGGGGAGGCCGAAGCCGAGGGTCTTGCCCGTGCCGGTCTTCGCCTGGCCGATGACGTCGGTGCCGCTGAGGGCGACCGGGAGGGTCATCTCCTGGATGGGGAAGGGGGTGACGATGCCGACGGCCTCCAGGGCCTCGGCCGTCTCGGGGAGGATTCCGAGCGATCGGAAAGTCGTAGTCAGGGTGCTGCCTCTTCTGTGGACGCGGCGCGACGCGAAAGACGGGGGTCGTACCGTGTCGGGACTCTTCCGGCCGGATCGTGAAGATCACGGACAGGTGACACGGGACCACTGCCGTCGCTCGAGCGTCTTACCGCTGAGGGTGACCCTTCCGCGGGTCCGCCGGAAGGGCTGTCGGGCCGGAGCCGATCGGGCCACCGACCGGGCATCCTCATTCATGCGTCGGCCCACCGCGTACGTCCGAACGTGCGAAAGCATGTCCGCATACTCAGCAGGCGCTTTATCACTGTACCCCGGAATCGCGCATGTGTGTTGGGGGAAAACGTGATGAGGGCACGGTCACACTGACTGACCAGGGCCTTCCCGGAGCCGGGAGCGGGCTATTGTGCGCTGCATGGAGACGCCTGACAACGCCACACCCACCGGGATCGCCGCCGAGGACTGGGCCACCGCATCCGCCGACCCCCAGTACCGCGCCGCCGTGATCGACCTCCTCGGCGCGCTGGCCTACGGAGAGCTGGCGGCCTTCGAGCGGCTCGCCGAGGACGCCAAGCTGGCGCCGACCCTCGCGGACAAGGCGGAGCTGGCGAAGATGGCCTCCGCCGAGTTCCACCACTTCGAGCAGCTGCGCGACCGCCTCGCGGCCGTCGACGCCGAGCCGACCACCGCGATGGAGCCCTTCGCCAAGGCGCTCGACGACTTCCACCGCCAGACCGCCCCGTCGGACTGGCTGGAGGGCCTGGTCAAGGCGTACGTCGGCGACTCGATCGCCAGTGACTTCTACCGCGAGGTCGCGGCCCGCCTCGACTCGGACACGCGCGGGCTCGTCCTGTCCGTCCTCGACGACACCGGCCACGGCAACTTCGCCGTCGAGAAGGTCCGCGCCGCCATCGAGGCCGACCCGCGCGTCGGCGGTCGGCTCGCGCTCTGGGCGCGCCGCCTGATGGGCGAGGCCCTCTCGCAGGCCCAGCGCGTGGTCGCCGAGCGCGACGCGCTCTCGACGATGCTCGTCGGCGGCGTCGCGGACGGCTTCGACCTCGCCGAGGTCGGCCGGATGTTCTCCCGCATCACCGAGGCCCACACCAAGCGCATGGCCGCGCTCGGCCTGGCCGCGTAAGGCCCTCGTACGACGGGGGCGGCGGCTGTCTCACACCGCCGCTGAGCGTCGCAGCCGCCGCGCGGCCGGACGGATCAGCAGCGAGAGCAGCACCGCCGCCACCGCCACCGCGCCGATCAGCGTCGCGAGGAAGTGGCCCGGCCCCAGGGCCCCGTGGGTGACCAGCGCGCCGAACACCCCGCCGAGCGCGCCGGTGGTGAGGACGGTCCCCCGGGAGGGGAGACGGCCGGCCAGTCTGTGCAGGGCGACCCAGGCCAGGGCGAGACCGAACAGGGCGGAACCGAGGGCTTCCAGGAACACTGCGGATCACCTCGCGGGTGCTGCGGGGCGGGTGGTGCGGTCGACGACTTCCTACCCCGGCGGCCCGGAGGACAATCCTCCCGTGCCCCTCTGACGTGCACTTTCCGGCGGACGGGTGAGCAGCCCCGCGGACATGCGAAAGGCCCGGCGGACCGATGCGGTCCGCCGGGCCTTCCCATGGATCTCAGAGGGCGCCGAAGCCCACCCGACGCACGGCGGGCTCGCCGAGCTCCACGTACGCGATCTTCTCGGCCGGGACGAGGACCTTGCGGCCCTTCTCGTCCGACAGGCTCAGCAGCTGCGCCTTGCCGGCCAGCGCCTCGGCAACCGCGCGCTCCACCTCCTCGGCGGACTGTCCGCTCTCCAGAACGATCTCCCGGGGTGCGTGCTGCACGCCGATCTTGACCTCCACGGCTATGTCCCTCCGAACGGTCAGCGTTGCGCGATCTTCGCGCCGTACGGTGCCCACATTAGCCCGGTGAGGGGACGCGCACGGTTCAGCGGCGGCACGCCAAGAGCGAACACGCGGCCAGGGGCCGCGAGCCTCAGTGGCCCTCGGCGCTCAGCTGCCCGTCCACCGGGTGCAGCGGGAAGCCGGCGATGCCGCGCCAGGCCAGCGAGGTCAGCAGTCCCACGGCCGTGTCGCGCGGGATCGCGGACTCGCTGGACAGCCAGTAGCGCGCCACGACCTGCGAGACGCCGCCGAGCGCCACGGCGAGGAGCATCGACTCCTCCTTGGCGAGACCGGTGTCCTCCGCGATGACGTCCGAGATCGCCTCGGCGCACTGCAGGCTGACCCGGTCCACGCGCTCGCGCACGGCCGGCTCGTTGGTCAGGTCCGACTCGAAGACCAGGCGGAAGGCGCCGCCCTCGTCCTCCACGTACGCGAAGTAGGCGTCCATCGTCGCCGCGACGCGGAGCTTGTTGTCCGTCGTGGAGGCGAGCGCCGTGCGCACGGAGTGGAGGAGGGACTCGCAGTGCTGGTCGAGCAGGGCGAGGTACAGCTCCAGCTTCCCGGGGAAGTGCTGGTACAGGACCGGCTTGCTGACGCCCGCCCGCTCGGCGATGTCGTCCATGGCGGCCGCGTGGTAACCCTGGGCGACGAAGACCTCCTGGGCCGCGCCGAGCAGCTGGTTCCGCCGCGCACGTCGCGGGAGGCGCGTGCCCCGAGGGCGTGCTGCCTCTGTCTGCTCGATGGCGCTCACGCGGCCTCCAAGAATTCGATCCATGCGCTGTCCGCGCCGCGCCGACATCGTACTTTTGGGTAACCCGGCTGTGCGCGGTGCGAACGCAGAATTTCACGGACCGGACACTCTGGTCGACCCATTGGTTCAGGCTTGAACCGAACAAATCAGCGGTAGTCGTCCTCGTCCAGGGCGACGACCCGTGCCTGGTCGGACGCGTCGGCCTCGTTCGCCGAGTCGTGCTCGACGTGCGTCAGGGGTTCGTCCTCGCGCTGCTGGAGCTCGGTGTGCTGCTCGGCGGCGTCGGCCTCGGGGATCCCCTCGTCGAGCGCGGCGACCTCTTCCGTGGCGAAGGTGTCCGGCTCGGTCGGATCGACAGTCATGCGGTTCCTTCCGGCGCACGGGGTCGAGGCGCTCCGATGTCCTTCCCTTGACCCTCTCCTTCCGAGCGTAGGAGCACACGCGCCGCGCCGCCACGCACCCGCGGCCTCACGCCCGTGACCACGGCGGACCGAACCTGTGACAGCACCCACACACGGGACCGCGTGATCGTCTCGTAATATTGCGGCCATGTCCTCGACCGAGCTGCCGGAAACCCGGACCGCCGCCGCGAAGCAGGCGCCGCGCATCCGCGACGTACGGGTCGCCGAGGGCGAGGAGCTCCGCTCCGTCGTCCTGCCGGGGCTCACCCTCACGGTCCGCGCCCGGCCCGGCACCCGTCCGGGACTGCCTCCCGCGCTCTTCGTCCACGGCCTCGGCGGCTCCTCCCAGAACTGGTCGACGCTCATGCCGCTGCTCGCGGACGTCGTCGACAGCGAGGCCGTCGACCTCCCCGGCTTCGGCGACTCCCCGCCGCCCGACGACGGCAACTACTCGGTGACCGGGCACGCCCGCGCCGTCATCCGGCTCCTCGACGCCGGCGGCCGCGGCCCCGTCCACCTCTTCGGCAACTCGCTGGGCGGCGCCGTCGCCACCCGCGTCGCCGCCGTCCGCCCCGACCTGGTCCGCACCCTCACCCTGGTCTCCCCGGCCCTGCCCGAGCTGCGCGCCCAGCGCACCGCCTGGCCGACGGCGCTCCTCGCGGTCCCCGGCGTCGCCTCCCTCTTCGCGAGGCTCTCCCGGGACTGGACCCCCGAGCAGCGCGTCCGCGGCGTGCTGTCGCTCTGTTACGGGGACCCCGGCCGGGTCACCGACGAGGGCCTGCTGCACGCGGTCGAGGAGATGGAGCGCCGACTGGAGCTCCCGTACTTCTGGGACGCCATGGCCCGCTCCTCGCGCGGCATCGTCGACGCCTACACGCTCGGCGGACAGCACGGACTCTGGCGCCAGGCCGAGCGGGTGCTCGCGCCGACGCTCCTCGTGTACGGCGGACGGGACCAGCTGGTCTCGTACCGCATGGCCCGGAGGGCGGCCGCCGCCTTCCGCGGCTCGCGACTGCTGACCCTGCCCGACGCGGGGCACGTCGCGATGATGGAGTACCCCGAGACGGTCGCCCAGGCCGCGCGGGAGCTGATCTCCGATCAGGGCGGGAGCTGAACCGGGGCGTGGGACGACATAGTCGCAAGGGCGCCGCGCCCTCGGTGGAGGACACCGGGCAGCACGCGGCGGCCGTACGGACGGCGGGACCGACCCCGCCCCAGGCCCCCCAGGCCCAGGCCCCCCAGGCCCCGCCCCAGGCCCCGGGCCCCGGCACGGGCCGGCGGCGCAGGGCGCCGGGCGCGGGCCAGGAGACCACCGCCGGGTACGGGACCGCGGCCGGGTACGGGACCGCGGGTCTCCGCGCCGACGGGTACGGGACCCCTCCGCACGGCACCCCCCGGCACGGCACGCCCGCGTACGGGACGCCCGTGCACACCACCCCCGGCACCCCCGCCCACGGCATCCCGGTCTACGGCACGACGTCGGTACGGGGCGGACACCCGCAGCACGACGACGGCGGGACCCCCGGGCCCCCGGCGTACGGCGGGAGCGGCGGCCGCCGGCGTGCCCCCTCTTCCCCCGTCCAGGACACGCAGGACACCCCCTTCCTTCCCGGCCCCCGGCGCGAGCTCCGCACCGACGCCGGTGCCGACCCGGTCGCGCCCGGCGCTCCCGTCGAGGAGGCCGCCGAGGAGCCGGCCGGGCGGGTCCTCAGGGGCCGCACCCTGACCGGCATCGCGGCCGCCGCCGTCACCACCGTCCTCGCCGTCGTCGTCGCCGGCCAGGTCGCCGACCGCCCGGCCTCGCCGGACGCGACCCGCGCCGCCGACCGCCCGGCCGAGCGGACCACCGGCGACACCTCCGCCTCCCGCTCCGACGACCGGGACACCCCCGCGAGGCCCTCCGCGTCCGCCTCCGCCGCGCCCTCCGCGTCGGCCTCCGCGGCGGCGCCGAAGCCGACGTACGAGCAGCTCATGACCCGCCAGTTCCCGATCGACCCCGGGCTCAAGGGTTCGGGCGAGTTCGAGGCCGTGCCGGGCTTCCAGAAGGCGCCCGGCAAGGGGCGGCTCGTGCGCTACCGGATCGACGTGGAGAAGGGCATCGGCCTCGACCCGGGGCTCTTCGCCTCGGCCGTGCAGAAGACCCTCAACGACGAGCGGAGCTGGGCCGGCCAGGGCGCGATGACCTTCGAGCGGATCTCCAGCGGGGACCCCGAGTTCGTCATCACGCTCGCGAGCCCCGGCACCACCGGCACGTGGTGCGCGAAGTCCGGCCTCGACACGACTGTCGACAACGTGTCGTGCGACTCGGCCTCCACCGAGCGCGTGATGATCAACGCCTTCCGCTGGGCGCGGGGCTCGGAGACCTTCGGGCCGAAGGCGATGTACGCGTACCGCCAGATGCTCATCAACCACGAGGTCGGCCACCGCCTCGGGCACGGCCACGTGAGCTGCGACACCCCGGGCGCCCTCGCCCCCGTCATGCAGCAGCAGACCAAGTCCCTCAAGGTCAACGGCATCCAGTGCCGCCCCAACCCCTGGGTCTACCCCGGCAGTTGACGCCTGACCCTTCGTGATCGCCCCGCCGCGTACCGCGACGGAACGCGACCGGAGTGGGAAAGTTACGTGCATTCACCCCTTCCGGTGGTGGGGCGGGGGGAAGAGCGCGGGCACACCCCGGGCACGAACAAAAGGCGGAGCTCGGCGGACACGAGACCCACCCGCGGGCGG